>DATDCV010000483.1:0-17436 GCA_036524155.1 Verrucomicrobiia bacterium | reverse complement strand
TGAGCGATGGGTGCAAGCCGTCCGCGGCCACATCAGCGCGGCTCCAGACGAATCCGTCGTAATGTCGAGGCGCGCCGTCTGGATAGCTCCAGAAGTACGGCCCCCAGGACAGCCAGGGCGCTTTGACCGGTCCTCGCGCGGGATCGTAATTGAGGTCCGGAGCGCCGTTGATCTGGTCCTCAATCACCCACTTGACGCCCCAGGCGGCGTCGTGATTCCACGGTTCGATGGGGCCCCCGTCAAACTCGGCGTTGTCCTTTGGCGTCATGTACATCGCCCCTTTGGTTGAGCTGTAGATGATTTTGACATTGGGATAGCGGGCGTAAATGGCGTGGACAATCTCCTTCCAAGCGTGCTTCGATTGTTTGGCATCCGCCGGAAAGGTCCTGGCCTCCGGAGGCAGGTTGGTTCCCCAAGACATTCCGGAGACGGGCATGGAAAGCCAAACGATCTGCACCTGCCGCGGGGTGACTCCCTGGTCTTTGAGCCCCTGGTCAAGCGATTTGTAAAAAATGCTGTCCGGGCCAGGATCGCCGGTGCCCCTATTACCCCCATCTAGCTGGTATTCGAAGCCATAAGCAATAAAGAGCTTCGGGTTTCTGGCGGGATTGGCGTTCGCGCGGGTCATGAAGGTTGTGGAGGTATTAGTCTCGTCGCCGCGATGCCAGGCCCCGTACCCGTTCGAAACGCTGACGGGCATGATGACGATCTTGCCGTTGACGGGATCGGGGCGGCCATCGGCGTCCAAAGGCACGATGCCTCGGGCGATCTTTTGTCCAGCGGCATCGTGGGCGGCAGGGCGGACATTACTTCCGCCCGGATAGAGGCCCCCCTCCTCTCCATTGTATTTCTGCCCGGGACCCAGATCCACCAGGGGTGGCAACATCCGGTTCCTCGGTCCGGTGGCCTCGTCGGCGTCACGGGACTGCCCGGAACCTGAATCGGAACTGGCGGAATACACCGCGCCCAGGCACGAGACCACGAACGCAGCGACGAGTATGGATCGA
Source organism: Verrucomicrobiia bacterium (assembly GCA_036524155.1). GTDB lineage: Bacteria > Verrucomicrobiota > Verrucomicrobiia > Limisphaerales > UBA8199 > DATDCV01. The sequence continues at coordinate 16,429 of DATDCV010000483.1, read as the reverse complement.
TGCAGGAGTGGATTCATATGTGTTTTCTGATTGTAGTTGTGTTTGTTAGTGGCGACGCCGTTTACCACGGACATCGGGCACCAGGGCAACTGAGCGGTCGCCCCGCTTCAGAGTGGCTGACGTGTGCCGTCCGAGCGGACCCGCAGACACTGCTGTCCCTCGAGCAGCAACAACTCTCCGGCCGGGGTCGGCGCCGGAATGTCCGTCTCCGGGAGCTTGACTGCAATGGCCACCACGCGACCGCCACGGACGGTTTGAATGGACCGGACCGCGGCATGACCGACGACCAGCAAGCGGCACTGGTAGCGTTGAAGGGTATCAGTGATGACCGATTCATCAAACTGCTCCATGTAGCCGATGGTATCGAAATACCCTTTGTACTCGTAGGGTCCCCAGTAACTGGCCAGCAGTTCGAGGTTGGTTCTGGTATTGGGTCCGGCGGACGGCAGCCCTTCGTTCACCAATTTGTGTCCCCACCCGTTGATAGCCTCGAGTGACCAGTTCTGTTGCAGCAGCGCGCGGGAAAATCCCCCGTGCACGAAGATCACATCGTTGATTTGCACGACTGTGTTCCGCGTGCGGAGCCAGTTTCCAAGTTCTGAGGTCCGGCCAAACAATTGACCGTAGGGCACGCCCACCGCCCGGGCCAGGACCTGGTATTTGCGGCCGTGGTAGAAGACGCCCGACCCGGGATTGCTTTCGGCCAACAGCATGGTTTCGTGGTTGCCCAGCAAGACATGCACCCCGCCGCCCGCGGCGGCCGCCTGCCGCTCGAGTTTTCGCAGCAGCCAGAGCGCCTCAATGACTGCCGGCCCTTTGTCAACCACATCACCCGCCACCACCAGCCGTCCCGAGCCCCACTGCCAATTGAGCTCGGGGTCCACAATCCCGCCGCCCTGCAACAGCGCTTTCAGGTGCCGCGCGCTGCCGTGAACGTCACTGAGCGCCGCCACCCGCGCCGCCGTATAGACCGCCGCCTGGGGTTGCGGCGCAGAAGCCAGGTCCAACTCAAGCCCCGGATGTCTGGCGAGGGCCTGGTCGAGCGCGGTTCGGTTGGTCAACTCGAGGATCTGCTCGTGCACCCGGTAGCTGCCGTCCATTTGTTGAGACCACGCGCTTCGAAGCACCCGCCGCCAGTGGCGAAGCTTCGGCGGAACGAATTCGTAATTTGCGATGCGCAGTTTCCCGCCTTCGCGAAACACGTAGGGGCCGTCATCCAGCGGCACACTATAGAACTGCTTGACGTTGTCGTGCCACACCCCGATGCGGACGCACCAAAAGCCAACCCAGGCCAACAAGAGCAACGCCGCCACGCTGCCGACGGCCACCTTCCCAATTCTCAGCCATGTCCCGCGTTTCATTGTTGTGCGCACCCCACACGCTCGCGAAATCCGGAGTTCATAGGAATGACCTCTCTTGCGCGCCTGGTTGTGCTGAGTGCCGGGCGGGTGTGGGAGAATTGGTTTTGGGTCTCACCCAGCATGACGCCGAGGGTGACAGAGTAGTTGAACGTGTCAACCGTCAACTTGGCTGCCCCGTGCGGGCTGAAGAATCCTGAAAAACAGGGGGTAAATGGGGGCGCGCGCCTCTACCAACAGTACGGAACCACGCCCGGCGGCTGTGCCGATCCTCGCGTGAAACGACGAGGTCGGATTTCGAACTTCGGATTTCACTCCTGCCTCCCGCGTCTCTGCGTTAAGGTAGTGGACGACTCAACGCAAAGACGCAGAGGAGACTTGATTGGAGATTGCGCCGGAGAGATTTTGTACCGATGAAACAAAAACGCCGAACGCCGCTGCAGGCGACGCCGGGATGCGCCGGTCCGTCATTCCTGCGTCGGTGGTCCGGCGCGGGTCGATCCCTGATGTAGAGCGCAAGCTTGCCGAGAGCTCGGCCGGCGGGCATACTAAAGGTGTATGAAGTTGACCGCTGTGTTCGAGCCGGCGAACGAGGGGGGCTATGTGTGCTGGTTCGAAGAGATGCCTGGCGTACAGAGCCAAGGTGACTCGCTTGAAGAAGCCCGCAGCAATCTGCTCGACGCATTGAAGGTCTCGGTCGAGTACCTTCGGGATCGAGCCCGGCAGGAGAGTTCACCACAGTCATTTCGCGAGGAGTTTGAAGTGCCAGCGATATGAAGCTGGCGGACCTTGAACGACATCTCCGCCTCCACGGTTGCGTCCTTAAGCGGCAAGGTGGCGCGCACACAATCTGGGAAGATCCAGCCAATAGAACGTGGACGGCTGTTCCGAGGCACCGAGAGGTCAAAGACCATTTGGCTCGCCGAATTTGCAGACAGCTTGAAATTCCGCAGTGGTGAAGCAGCGGCACAAACCTCAGAGAAAGCGCAATTGGCACCACTTCGCGGCTCTGCGTCTCTGCGTTATGGTAGAGCACAACTCAACGCAAAGCCGCAGAGGCGACTTGATTGGAGATTGCGCCCGATCCAGGGTGTTAGCAAAAGCCGAGCGTATGCGAAAACACGTCTTGTTCCTATTGGTCGGGCTATGTGCGCAACTCGGCCACGCTCAATCCACCACAGGCTCCGTGTCAACCCTGACCATTTTGCCCGAGGACGTGGTCCGGGGCAGTATCCGGCTGGTCCCATTCAAGGACAACACCAACCGGTTCTTGCTGACATTGGACTACAGTGAACGAGGCGCGAAGAAGCTTGTGGCCTTCAAGTCCGCCCACGCTGGCCAGATGATTCGGAGCCGCTATGGGACTTACGAAACAAAACCACGCCTGGCTTCCACCAACACGCCGCCCGTAGCGACGCAAGGGAAGAACCCTGAGATGAAGGCGGTCCTCCAACTTAATGCCGCAGAAGCCAACACTGTGCTCACAGCGCTCAAAGCAAAGTGACTGGCTAAGCCGTGCGGGCAGAAACTCCGGACGACCGAGCGTCAGTACTGTTGGTAGAAATGCGGCCGCCCCCGTCCCGCTATTTGCTTTTCAGCGGCGCGGCGCGGTTTGGTCAGAATGGGGACGCAACAACAATTGGCGCGGCGGTGTGCGATGTGGCGTCCGCGCCGCGCCGCTGAAGAACAGGGGGTAAATGGGGGCGCGCGTCTCTACCAACAGTACGGAACCACGCCCGGCGGCTGTTCCAATCTTCGCGTGAAACGACGAGGTTGGATCTGGCCGATGATTTCGAACTTCGGATTTCTTTCGGATTTCACTCCTTCCTCCCGCGTCTCTGCGTCTCTGCGTCTTTGCGTTAAGGTAGCGTACAACTCAACGCAAAGACGCAGAGGCGACTTGATTGGAGATTACGCCTGATCCAGGGTGTTAGCAAAAGCCGAGCGCATGCGAAAACACGTCTTGCTTCTATTAGCCGGGTTATGTGCGCAACTCGGCCACGCTCAATCCACCACAGGCTCAGTGTCAACCCTGACCATTTTGCCCGAGGACGTGGTCTGGGAGAGTGTCCGGTTGGTCCCATTCAAGGACAACACCAACCAGTTCCCGCCGACCGGGGTTCACGTTCTCTTGAAACTCTTCAGCGCCTTGTTGATGGTCTCTAGGTCGCCTTCCGACATCCCGGTCGCCGCTTTTTTCATCATGAGGATAAAGTATTCGATTTCCTCAGGCTGTGCAGGGTAGCCAATGTTCTGTCCGTCGCGTTTGGAATTGATGATCAGCCCGCCTTTCGCATCCAGGAACGCGGAGTATGGCAGGCCGCCCGGACCTCCGAACTCCTTGAGCAGAGCGTCGGCTCCTGGATTTTCCAGGGCCTTGTTCTTGTCGTTTTCCTGGACCACCAGTTTCACCGGCACGAAATACTTCTCAAAGACCGGCCTGATGTCGGGCCGCTCCAGGAACGCGTCCAGCCGTTTACACCAACCGCACCAGGACGCGCCGAAGTGAACAAAGATGGCCTTCTGCTCAGCCGACGCCTTCTCTCGGGCCTGTGAAAGCACTGTTTCGGCGGCCGGTGTCGCGGCAGACGCGATCGCGGCTGTGAGACCGAACGCTAAGACGATGGGGATGGTAAGCTTCATATGGGACTCTTAGCCCTGAAAAATGCACAGGTCAAGGAGGCTGGTGGGCGGCCGCCGCGGCATGGTCGGCGCGCGGACTTCAGTCCGCAGCACTGCCCTCATCGCCCGTTGCGTTTGGAATGTTCAAGCCCTTGGTTGACGGATGTTGCTGCGGACTGAAGTCCGCGCGCCGGCTGCCCGGCCCACCGACAACAAAGAAATACCGGGCATCACGGGGGGAGCTTTCGACAGACATGAAGAATTGCCGGGCCCGATCTACCTGCAAGGCGACCACGGCTGCCGGAACATCGTCCTGACCCCGGCGGTGCCCTGATTGCACGACACAGGAATGGATTGTGCCCTGGCGCCAATAGCAGGTATGAATTGGCCCGATGAATCCGAGCGGCGTCTTCAGGCTGACCTCTCCAGGCATCATTCTTGGTGCGGTGGCAATGGCAGTGGCCGGCGCTTCGGCCCTGGCGGCAATCTCCACCGAGTTCGCGCCGGGGAAGTTCATTCCCACCTTTGCCATTTGTTACTCCAACGCCAAAGGTGCGCGCTCGACAGAGGAAACGGCCCGGTTTGACATGCTGGTGTGCTCGGCGGGCCAGCGCACCGCCGGCGTCTGGGGCCGAAACGGTCGCAATTCCTGGCAGTCGCTCAGGGCGCTCAACCCGGGAATCGCGCTGGCGGTGTATGTGATGGGGCCGGGAGAATACAACACCGCCGATTGGGGACAGATGGGCGAGGGCTGGCAATGGCTCAAACGCGAGCACGGCAAGGGTGCAGCCGACCGCTGGATTGCCCTCGGGCTCAAGAGCGGCGGGTACCTCCAGGCGGTGCCCTATCCCAACGAGCGGCTGATGGAGTACACGAACGCGAATTGGCACCGCTACTGGTGCGACACGGTCTACGAGGACCTCTGGCAGGGCCGCAAGGGCGTCGATTATCAGGGTGCTGACGCCGTCTTCAGCGACAACACCAGCTTTCAGGTCGCCTGGGCCAACCAATGGCGAGTAGAAGGGGCACCGCAGCAGCCGGATATGCCTACTACGTTTTATGTCGACGGCCAATGGCGCCACGATTTGTGGCAGGCTGGTTTCTTCGAGTTTCTAACCACCGCGGTCCCTCGCTTTGGCTCCAACGGGATCAGGCTCGTGCTCAATACGGGCCAACTCGGGCGCCAGCCCGAGGTTTGGCGCAAACTGGATGATCTCGCCAACCCGCCGTTTGCGGTCATGGAGGAAGGCGGGTTCGTGTGCCCCTGGGGCGGGGACCAGAAGAGTTTCAAGTTTTGGGACTGGGAGCGGAAGCTTGAGCCATTCAGCCGCTTGCGACATATCAAGGTTCTGATGTGCAACCATGCCGGCCCTTTTGCCGGCGACGGCCTGGCCGCGATGGAGTCGCCCGACGCCAACGGCATGACCGGCTGGGATGCCCTTTGGTTCTCGCTCGCCAGTTTTTTGCTCGGGTTTGACGACGTGAGCCGCAACGGCCTGATGAACTTCACGATCTGGGGTTACAGCGAATACCATTGGTTCGACGAGTTCGACCCGCAGTATCTGCATCTGGGAAAGGCCAGGGGATCCTTTACGAAGAAAGGGCCGATTCACTTCCGGGAGTTCGAAGACGGCTGGGTCGCGGTCAACGGCGAGACGAAGGACGCGGCCGGGGTGAACGTGCCCGCCGGTTCGGCCCGCGTGCTCAACCACGGCAATTTCAAAGAGTGGCAGGAAGTCCCGCTCGTTGCGTCCTTTGACCTGCCGGCGCATCGCGGCGTCGTGCTGTTGCGCGAAGGCCGTCAGCCGGGGAATGCGGATAATCCGGCTAAACACTCATTGTAGGCGACGAGGTGACGAGTCGAGTCGGTCAAATTCCACGGTCGCGAGAGGGATCGACTCGTCACCTCGTCGCCTACAATGCACAATCCCATGCTGCGATTAATAAAGTTATGTTAGTAGAAGCACGGCTATGAAAGTCTCATTACCTTCGATGCGAGTTTTAATTTGGACCGTTGCGGCTGTCGGCGGGATATTCGCCGCTTCACTCAACGCAGCGGATGTCACGCTGAGGCTGGATGCCGCCCGAACGGTCCACACGATGCGGGGCGGTTTTGGGGCTTCCTGGCATGCCATCGAACAACCGATCGCCGTGGAGGGTGACCGCTCGCATGGCGGCAGCGCCTGGGGCGCCAACCCACCGGCGGACGACAAACGCAGATGGCGGCAGATCTACCGGCAGGCCGACTGGCTCGGCCTGGATTTTGTACGCGTCGAACTCGAGCAGCGCATGTTCGAGCCCGAGCAAGCGCGCTTTACTTGGGACTCCTCTGAGATGCGCATCCTCTACCGGATCCTCGACTGGTGCCAAAGCCGGCACGCCGAGGTGTTCCTCCAATGCATGTGGGGAAATGTGGAGTGGAATGCCTTTCCGGAGTTCAGGGGCGACCCGATCAAGCGCGTGCACAGCGGGCCGCACTCGATGGAGGGTTTCGCCGATGGCATGGCGGCCTTGATGAAACATTTGCTGACGACGATGCGTTACACGTGCATCCGTTGGCTTTGCATCAACAACGAGCCGGGTTACGACTGGTCGTGGTGGCAACGGCCTCCAAACGAGCCGATGTCCCTGCGCGAGGGTTTGGCCGCTGTCCGGCGCGCCCTGGACCGCGAACGCATCGGCGTGCCGCTCAGCGGACCGGATTGGACGGACCTGCCGGAACTGAAGCCGGAAAAGATTGATTTCGACGAGTTCATCGGCGCTTACGATTTGCACTCCTATTTCGCCGGGTTCGACTGGCACCCGGGCGGCGGATACCCCCTGGCGGTTGCGGAGCAGCACCTGCGCGACTGGCGCAAGTGGTCCGCCGAGCGAGGCAAGCCGTTGTTTCTGTCCGAGCTGGGCACGATGATCTACGGCTGGCGGGGCAGTGATCCCGGCCCCAGCACATGGGAAGCGGCCATAAAAGACGTGGAGCTGGTGGTGCGCGCCTTGAACCTGGGCGTGGACGGCTTTAACCGCTGGAGCTTCATCAATCGCGGCGACCTCGACGGAGTCTGGCAGATGATCGACACCTGGGATCCGCAGCGGAAGACCCTGCGAGAAACCATCACACCCCGTCCCAACGCGTATTTCGGGTACGGTCTGATTTCCCGCCTCGCTGCGAAGCATTCCCGTGTCGTCGCGTGCGAGCGGACCGGCGGGCAGTTGGACGGCACCAATCGCGTCTTTGCCGCGGGATTGAAAAGCCCGAAAGGACAGCTCACGTGGATTGTCGTCAACGACGCCCCGCGCGAATGGGATGTGGAGTTTTCTTTGAATGGCGCCCGGGGCCGCCCGCTTTACATGTACCGGGTGACCGCCGCACAGAAAGACCGGCCGGATCTGCAGATTCAGCCGCTCCGGACCATCAAGGTCACCGCCGGCAGCGCGAGCTTCGCGGACAGGCTGCCGCCTATGAGCCTCACGGTTTACTCCACCTGGAAGCTCAGGCACTCCGCCGACGGGATAGTGGAAGACCGCTGAAAATGTAAAAACGGATTGGTAAGTTCACGCTTGTTGCCCGATGGGCTGCCGGGCGGCAGTTTCATCTAACGCCACTCGCCTCTACTTGGAGTCTCGGCGCTGATCCTGGGGCTAGCTTGATTGCTGGCGTTTTTTTATCTCCCTCAACTGCCGCACGGTGATTCGGTCATGGTCACGGTCCATGGCTTCCTTGGCGCGGATGAGACCGTCGATGTCCAGAATTCGGCAACGTCCGAACGGAAGCTCCACTTCAACGCTTCGCTAAGATTTTGCACGGGCCTTCAGTGTGGCGGCCTGCAGCATATCCGCCAGACGCAATGCATCGTCATTCGCCAGCAACCGCTCCCATACAGTCTTTGCGAGGCTCTCCTCAAGCAACGAAAGATCAATTCCGTCATCGGAGGTCGCTCGCTCGGGTGGCATGCCGTCAGACCACTGACTCTGCAGCGTGGGCTTAATTCGGCTCGCCTTCATTAGCGAGAGGTTACGCTCGGGGCAACTACAGTCAATCGCGCGTTCACCAGGGATCCCGCCTTGATCTTCTGGGCATATCAGCGGAGCATCGCCAATTCCATGCCCGGAATCGTGAAGCAAGAATGGGAAGCCTGAGGATGCACCTTCGCACAACCTCACTGATATGGGCCGGCGTTTTGTGGACGGCAACCTGCGAGGCCCAAATGCCCGATCCGCCGGGACAAGTTGCGCCCGGGGAAACGCGCAAGTACGAGGCTTATCTCTTTGCTCACATGCTCCACGGTGATTATTGGCGGCTTTATTACAGCGTGAGCCTGGACGGGTTGCACTGGGAAATGCTCAATGGCGGAAAGCGGGTTTTTCAAGAATATCGCGGACATGCCGACATTATGAAAGGGCACGATGGTCGCTATTACCTGGTCGGCAATCGCGGCGATGACCAACCCGATATCAACTTCTGGGTCTCCGAGGATCTCATCATCTGGAAGAAATACAGCGACTATGTACCCGACTTGAAGCATGTGCCTGATTATCCAAGGGCCATGGCCCGTATCGGCGCCCCGAAGCTCTTTTTCGACCAGACCGGTTCCCAGTACCTCCTCACGTGGCACACGACCCATGACCTCGGCAAAACGGATCTGCCGGAACCTTACTGGGCGGGCCAACGGACCTTGTTCGCCACCTCGAAAGACCTGCGGACCTTCTCCCAGCCGCCCCTTAAGCTTTTCGCTTGGGACATGGCCACCATCGACGTGATCATCCGCAAGGAAGGCGATTATTACTATGCCATCCTCAAGGACGAGCGTTATCCGACCCTCGACTGGGCTACCGGCAAGACTGTCCGGATCTGCCGGGCGCCTAGCCTGCTGGGGCCGTATTCGCAGCCGGGACCGCCCATCAGCCCTAATTTTCGCGAGGCGCCCACCCTCATTCCCTCGCCCAACGGCAAGGCGTGGTATCTCTATTACGAGCAGTATCCCGGCGTGGCTTATGGTCTTTCGGTGGCTGCCAACCTGCAGGGCCCGTGGTTCCAGGCCGCCGGAAATCAGCGGTCAGATTGGGATAAATATCACCTGCCGCAAAAAGTCCGTCATGGCTCGATGCTCCCTATCACCCGCAAGCAATACGACACTCTGGTGGCCGCGTTCGGCAAGGGATCTGCCAACTGAGCTGCGCCCGGGAGCGGTTGCACCCCGAACGGTTGACTTACCCAATCGGCCGTGAAGGGAGCCTCGTTGGCTCCGGAGCGCCGCGCAGCGGAATGTTCCCAGGTTTAGATTTAGATCTTGCTCAAGAGTTCCTTCCAGCGCCGCCAGCCCTCATTGAGCGCCTTCTTGTTGGCGGCGTTGGCGTCGGGCGCCTGTCCCGCGCGCATGAAGCCATGGCCCGCGTCTTCGTAGGTTACCGGTTCGTAGGCTTTGCCCGCTTTTTTCATCAGCCCGGCGCTTTTCTCGACCGTCGAGGTCACCCGCGCGTCGTTGCCGCCGTAAAAGCCGTACACCGGGCAATTGATTCGCGCCAACTGTTCTTCTTCCATCGGCCCGGTGCCATAGAACACGAAAGCGGCTTTGATGTCCTTGTCGTTCGTCGCGTAACGAAACGTCTGAGTGCCGCCCCAGCAAAAGCCGCCGACCGCCACCTTGCCGTTGCTCGCGGGCAGCTTGCTGACGTAAGCCTTCACGGCGTTCAGGTCCGCTGTGATTTGCTCCGCCGGAAGGGACGAGATCGCTTTCCGGACGGCATCGCCTCCCCCGAGCTCCGGTGTGCCGCCGCCTCCCGGCGCCGTGCCCGAGAGCAGGTCCGGAGCGATCGCAATGTAGCCGGCCTCGGCCAACTCATCCGCCACGCTCCGCACCCAATCGGTGAGGCCGAAAATCTCGTGGATCACTATCACCGCCGTGGCTTTTCCCTTCACCTCCGGGTAAGCGATGAAGCAGTTAACAGTGCGCGACCCGTTTTTGACCTTCACCCATTCCAGATGACGGGGCGAGTTCTCGAGGCGGGGCCTGGCCCAATCCTGGGCCGATGCCGCTAACGTGGCCACGGTGGTGACAACACTGAACATGATAGGATGCTTCATCACGCCTTATGGTTTGGGACCAATCTAACGCCGCCCCGATTTCCTGCAACTGACGCACTCCGGAAGCCACCCGGCAGGAATGCTCCCCTTCGGCCAGCGCTCGAGTACTTGTCGGGACCGCGGGAGTACGGTGACCGGAGGGAGTATCCGTTGCCTCGCGTGGAGGATGAGCTCAGGGAGAAGTGGCTGGCGCACGGCGGTTGAGGTTGGGCGTTGCCAGGGTTTGTAATCGGCCCCCCGGCGATTGTTTGGTGTGTGCTTTTAAAACCACAGGCAATTGCGTATGTTCGCCTGGCCCATCCGATTATGGATACTTTGTTACCTGCGCTGAATCTGGTCGCCGCGCTCGCTATTCTGTTTTTGCTGGCGCTCGTCTGGCATAAACTCAAACAGCCGATAGGACAAAATCTCGACCAGGCGTTGCGCGAGGAACTCCGGGTCTCGCGTGACGAAGCGTCCGGGCAGGCGCGCGGACTGCGCGAAGAGGTCGCCACCGCGCAAACCAACGCCAACGCCGTGCTCGTCAGCACCGTCAATGCGCTGGGCGAAAACCAGAAGAACCTGCTCGGTGAACTCACCAAAGCCACGCAGGAAGCCGCCGCCGCCACCCGGGGCGAAGTCGAGAAGCTGGTGCAACGCACCAGCGATGGGCTTAAGGACATTCAAAACACGACGAAGGAAGGACTGGAAGCTGTCCGCCAGGCGACCGAGGTGAAATTGCAGGCCAGCCAGGAGGCGCACGAACGCCGCGGCGCCGAGGTGACCAAAGCGGTTAAGGAACTCACCGAAGCAAACCGCAAAGAACTGGACGCGCAACGGGAGAAGATCCACGCGCAGTTGCAGCAGGTGCAGCAGGCCAGCGACGAGCGCCTGGCGCAAGTGAGGCGGACCTTGGATGAGAAACTCCAACTGATGATGGAGGAGCAAAGGAAGCAATTGGCTGAGGTGGTCACCGCGCTCAAGGACCTGGAAAAAACCCACCAGGAAGAGCAGAAAAAAGCACGCGAGGGCTTGGACCTCAAGTTCCAGCAGATCCAGCAAAGCAATGAACAGAAGCTCGAGGAGATGCGCAAGACCGTCGATGAAAAGCTCCACGACACTCTGGAAAAGAGACTGGGCGAGTCCTTTAAATTGGTGAGCGAGCGGTTGGAGGCCGTCCAGAGGGGCCTCGGCGAAATGCAAAGCCTCGCTACCGGCGTCGGCGACTTGAAGCGTGTTCTCACCAATGTGAAAGAGCGCGGCACCTGGGGCGAATACCAGTTGGGCGCCATCCTCGAACAGATTTTCACCCCAGACCAGTACGGACGGAATGTTCGCGTGCAGGACGAACGCGAAACGGTGGAATTCGCCGTCAAATTGCCGGGCAAGGAATCGAATGGCAACCAGCCGGTTTGGTTGCCGATCGACGCCAAGTTTCCCAAGGAGGACTATGAACGGCTGATGGCCGCCGCCGCCGCCGCGGATACGGAAGGGGTGAAGCAAGCCACCAAAGATCTCCTCAACGAGGTGTCCGGAATGGCAAAAGACATTCACAAAAAGTACATTGCGCCGCCCTTCACCACTGATTTCGGAATTCTGTTCCTGCCGACGGAAGGCCTCTACGCCGAAGTGCTCCGTCAGCCTGGCTTCCATGACGAACTCCAGCAGAAATACCGCGTGCTGGTCGCCGGGCCGACGACTTTGGCCGCCATCCTCAGCAGCTTAAGGGTTGGCTTTCAGACCCTCGCCATCGAAAAGCGCGCCGGGGAAGTTTGGACGGTCCTGGGCGCGGTGAAAACCGAGTTCGGCAAATTTGGCGAGGTGCTGACCCGGGTGAAGAAGCAGCTTAAGACCGCCACGAGAACTCTGGACGAAACCGGGGTTCGGACCCGCGTTATGGAGGACGCTCTGGACAAAGTGCAGCAGTTGCCGGGTGAGCAGGCCACGACGGTGCTGGGGCTGCAAAACAACCCCCCGCCGGCTGAATCGGAGGACACAGACGAGTCCTCACCCATCGGAATCTGACCCTTTCACGAAGAGTCGACGGGGCGCCAATGATCCCGGTGTTTCGCCGGTCTATGTTTGCGGCTTGTCAGCGTCGGGCTTCGGTTTGACCGCCGCGGACAGGTCGGCAGCGCCGGCGCCCTGGACGTCAAATATCCATTGCAGGAGCCGCGCTTTGCCGATGCCCCTGATCTCGTGAGTCACTTCTTTAAAGTCCTGGGTGGAGAGGCGGCTCTTGATTTCGTTCTTCTTGTTGAGAGGGAGGGCGTCGAACGAAATCGTCACGCCGTTGGGCCGGGACAGGCTTTCGAGGCGGGAGGCGATGTTGATTGTGCCGCCGCAGTAGTCCCGATAGCGGAACAGGGCAGGATTGGCCTTGTCCGGATACAGCAGCCGTTGGAACGAGCCGATAGCGATGCCAATGCCGACATGATATTTTTCCGGGGCGAAGTCGGCGGATAATTCGTAAAAGCGTTTAACAACCTCCTGGGCGACGAAGGCCAGCCCGGTGATTTCCTCAACGGAAATGTCAGTAATCGATCCCTGCTCGGCGATCCACATCATCATCACGCCGTCGCCGAGCTCTTTGGCGAACGTCGTATACCGGCTGCCCTCATTGGCCTTCAGCGATTTGGCCGACAAGTGCTGCGACAGCACCCGCCGGAAACAGGCCAGCAGGCTGATCGCGTAGTCCGAATTGGCGTCCATATAAGACGAAAACTCGCGGATATCGGCAAACATGACGATGCCGGTGTGCAGTTCCGCTTTGACGTATTCGTCCTCGAGTCCCGGGAACCGCGACGGAAGCCTGGTTTTGTCGTGCGTGATGCTCGTGGTGTCGGCCTTCGCCGTTTGTGGTGGTATGTCCGATTGGGCAGCGTCACTCATAATATAGTTGATAGTTGCGATCTCTCGCGATCAACGGTGCCGAATGGCTCGGCAATGCCAGTAAACGGGCGGCTCTGCGCCACAGCAAGGCAAAAAGTCACCGCGGGCGCGAGGCGTACGAACCCGCGGCCGCCCAGAGGCGGCTTTTTGCCCAATCGAGCGACCCCCGTGGCGTTGAAATCCGAAATCCGAAAGAAACCCGAAGTTCGGATTTCGGATTTTCCGGCGTGGGGGCTGTCGTCACTTTCTCGCCTCGGGCGTCACGCTGACGGTCACGCGCTCGCCGCCGCGCTGAACGACCACCGTCACGGGCTGCCCAATCTTCACCGCGTCGAGCGCATAAGTGTAATCGTAAATGCTGGTGATCTTTGTCCCGGCGAATTCGACGATCACATCGCCACCTTTGAGGCCCGCTTTGTCCGCCGGTCCGCCCGCGCGGACACCGCTGAGTTTCACGCCCTGCACCTCCGTGGCGTAATCGGGGATGGTGCCCAGGTAGGCGCGAAGGGTCTCCCGGCCACCGGTGCCGGCGTCGCGGCGGGCTACCTGCGCGTAGGCAGGGCGCGCGGAGCTTTCGAGATCGGCGACGATGCCGCGCGCCAGTTTCGCGATCCGTTCCATACCTTCGTAATTCAACGTATCCGGCTTGTCCACCGGGCGATGATATTCCTCATGGCTGCCGGTGAAGAACTCGAGCACGGGCACGCCTTTCGGATAGAGCGCCGTGGTGTCCGACGGCAAGTAGGGATCGTCCTGGAGGGAAACGTTGAACCCGGCGGCCACATTTCGTTTCTCGATGAGCTTCGTCCAGGCCGGTGAAGAGCCGACGCCTTGCAGCATCAGTTTGTTGTCACGCAGCCGCCCCACCATGTCGAAATTTAGATACGCGGTCACATTGGTCAGCGGCAGCAACGGATGCTCGGCAAACCATGATGACCCGATGAGGCCGGTCTCTTCGCCCGACCACGCCGCGAAGATGAGGCCGCGCGAAAACGCGCCCGGGTTCTGCTTCCGCTCGCCGGCGAGCGCGTCGGCCACTTCTAGCATCGTCGCGACTCCGGAGGCGTTGTCGTCGGCGCCCGGGTGGATCTGCCCCTCCTCGCCCTTGCGGTTCATCGCGCCGCTTTCGCCGTGACCCAGGTGATCGTAATGCGCGCCGAGCATCACGTACTCGGCCTCCCCCTGGCCGGCGGCAGTCGCCGCCGGCGGTATCATGCCGAGCACGTTGCGGTCCGGTTTGCGGATGTGCTCGACCCCGGTCATGAGCCGGACGCGGACGTTCGTCGGCGCCAGCGTGGTTTCGGCATGGGGGTTCTCCTTGTCCAGAGCCGCCTGGAGCTCCCGGAGGTCCTTACCGGAACCGGCAAAGAGCGCATTGACCACGTTGCTGCCGATCGAAGCGATGGGCAGGGCCGAACCCGAAAGGCTGCTGTCGGAAGACATCTTGAGCAACTCGCCGGCGTTGGGCGAGGTCGGCCCGGTGACGAACAGCACGCCCCTGGCGCCATGCTCGCGCGCGTGCAGCGCTTTGTAGCGCACGCCGGCGTAGCGGTTCAGCTCGGCCCGGCGCTTCGAGTCCGCTTCTTCGGGCACATAACGCAGCACCAGAGCGATCTTGTTCGAGATGTTCACCCCGGCGTAGGAATCGTAGCCTTCACCGGGCTTGCCGGGCACCGACAGACCGTAACCGACGAAAACAACCTCGCCCTCGACCTCGGCGTTGGCGGTGAAGGCAACCGGCCGGAAGTCTTTTTCGACCGTAAACTCCACTGGCGTGCCGCCCGCGGGAGTAACGACGAGCCGGTTGGCGTTGGTCAGCACGCGGGCGCCGGCGTTGAAGTCGTACCGCTGAAAGAGGCCCTCATTGGTCCCCACCGGCTGGAGGCCGATGCGCTTCATCTGTTCCGCGATATACTCGGCCGCCAACTCCGCGCCGCGCGAGCCAGCCAGGCGGCCTTCGAGTTCGTCCGAAGCCAGGTACGAAACCACCGCGTGAAGATCGTTCGTGGTAATTTCCGGGGAAAAGGCTGAACCGTGCGTTGTCGGCGTCGGCATAACGTCGGCGGCGATTCCGGGCGGCACGGCATTCGCTGTCCTGCCGCTCGCCGCCGCAGTCACGTTCGTGCCCGCGGGCTGGCGGGGTGGGGCAGCCTTTAAAGCCTCGAGCGCCGCGCCCTGGTTCCAGTCTGCCAGGAAGATCTGCGATTTCTTGTCCGGCGTGCGGTTGGAAGTCCAGGCGAGTTTTGTGCCGCCGGGCGAAAACACCGGCAACCCGTCGAAACCGTCCGTGAACGTCACGCGCACCGGTTCCCGGGTGCCCTCCGCATCCACGATGAACAGCTCGAAATTGGCGAACCCGAGCTTGTTCGCGGTGAAGATGACGTACCGGCTCGAGGGATGAAAATAGGGCGCCCAGGACATCGCGCCGAAATCCGTCAGGCGGCGCACATCGCCCCCCTCGAGGTTCATCGTGAACACGTCCGCCGTGTCGCCTTTCTCGCTGAAACGCCGCCACAGAATCCGCTGCCCGTCCGGCGAGAAGAACGGCCCGCCGTCGTAGCCGGGCGTGCGTGTCAGCCGGCGGACGCCCGAGCCGTCGGCATTCATCAGGTAAATCTCGCCGAACCACGATGGATCGGTTTCGAGGTGCTTGAGCTCGGCCGTCGAAAGCTTATTCGTCGGATAGGCATCGCGGAGTGAGCAGAAGACAATCAGTTTTCCATCCGGCGAACAGGAGGCCTCGGCGTCGTAGCCCTGCGCCTTTGTCAGTTGGCGCAGGCCTGAGCCGTCGCGGCGCGCCATAAAGACGTCCATCTGGTCGTCGTAATCCCACGAGTACCGGTGTTCCTTGCCGGCGGCCCGGAATTCAAATTCGGCTTTTTGCCTCGCCGGGGATTCCGGGTCGAGGTGCGTCGAAGAAAAGATGACCTCGTCCGTTCCCGGCCGGAAGAACGCGCAGGTGGTTTTGCCCGTGCCGGGTGACACCCGAACTGTGTCGCCGCTCTCCAGGTCCAGGCTGTAAATCTGGAAGAACGGATTGCCCGGCTCGCGCTCGCTCTGGAAGATCAGCGCCTTGCCGTCCGGAGAGAAGTAACCCTCCCCGCTGCGCCGCCCTTCGAAAATAAGCTGCCGCGTGTGCGCCAGGAAGCGGGCTTCGTTGGTGGCGTCCGCCTCAGCCCCGCCGGCTCCGGGCGAGAGGGAAAGCCAGACCAAAGCGCAAAGAGCTGCCCAGGCGAGATGGTTGACAGAAAAGAGGAAGGGCGGCCGCTCCACGAACTTGGCTGAAGAAGAAATAAAGGGCCTTCTCTCCCCAGCCCTCTCCTCCCAGGGAGGAGAGGGAATCGAACTCCATGGGTTTGGGGGCCCGAGGCGCGGTACTTGGGTGCGAAGAAATCTCTCCTCAGCCCTCTGCGCCAGGGAGGAGAGCGGGCAAGCGGCGCGTCTGGTGCCCCTCTCCGGCTCCTCGTCCGCCGTAGGCTTGGCGAAGGCGGATGGGGGA
>DATDCV010000482.1:0-28146 GCA_036524155.1 Verrucomicrobiia bacterium | reverse complement strand
GACCCGCTCGCGCCGTGCTCAGAGCTTGAGCTTCCGCCGGACTACACCCAGCCGCTCTGGTTCACCGTGCACGCGCCCAAGGACGCCGCCCCCGGCGTTTACCGCGCCGAAGTGGGCTTGAGCACAGGCGCCGGCAAACCCATCACAATCCCTTTGACGGTGCGCGTGCTGCCCTTCGCATTGCCGGACCAGGGCCGCTTGCGTGCCATTTTCGATTTGCGGTTCGGTCCCGGCGGCGGCTTTGGCAGCGGCATCGGATCAAAGGAAGACCGCCGGAAATGGCTTCGCTTCATGGCGGAACACCGGCTGGGCATCGACAGCATCGAGCCGCCGCCAAAATTCGGGTATGAGGATGGCAAGGTAAGCATGGATGCCGCCGAATTCGATGAGATGGCCCATTATTGTTTCGATGAGCTGGGCATGAACGTCGCTTACACGCCGCAGTTCTTCTACCTTTTCGGCTGGGCCTATCCGCCGAAGAAGCTCTTCGGGCTCGAGCCCTTCACGCCCCAGTGGACGGACGCTTTCGAGCAGGCCTATCGCCTCTTTAGTCGGCACATCACAGAAAAAGGCTGGCACGACAAATTCGTCTATTACATATCGGACGAGCCCCACTTTCAGCACCAGTTTGTCGTGGATCAAATGAAGAAGCTCTGCGCTCTGATTCACGAGGTCGATTCAGCCATACCGATTTATTCCAGCACCTGGCGGCATTGCGCGGCTTGGGACGATTCGCTGGATCTATGGGGCATTGGCCAATACGGCTGTTTCCCGGTGAACGAAATGGAACAGTTGCAGAAGGCTGGCAAGCAGATGTGGTTCACGTGCGACGGCCAGATGGCGACCGACACACCGTATTTGGCCACCGAGCGCATGCTGCCGTACTACTGTTTCAAATACGGCGTGCGCGGATTTGAATTCTGGGGATTTGCATGGTGGACCTATAATCCCTGGCAGGTGGGCTGGCACCAGTTCATTCGCCAGAGCGACGAAGGCAAGAAGTTCTACTGGGTGCGTTACCCGGATGGCGACGGATTTTTGGCATACCCGGGCAAGTTGGTGGGCATCGATGGCCCGGTTAGCACCATCCGCCTCGAGCAGGTCCGCCAGGGGCTGGAGGACTACGAAGCGCTGGCGCTCCTGGCCGACCTGGCGGCCCAGGCCAAACAAGCGGGTGCTCCTTCCGCCGAGGCTGAACGCGCCCTGGCCATGGCTAGAGAGCTTGTCACAATTCCGAATGCCGGCGGTTTACGTTCGACCGAGATTCTGCCAGACCCGGCTCGCGTTCCCGCTATTCGCAAGGCAGTCAACGCGGCGTTGTCCCGCTGAAACGGGGGCACCCAAGCTTCGGTTCGAGATTCACGTATCCTGCTGCCATGCACCGCTCACGCTCCGCAAACTACGCGTTCGTTTCGCCATCGCTTGAGTTGCCCCTCCGCGGCCCCTTAGGTAGTCTCGCCTCATGCGAGAAGCGTTCACGCCGTCCTTTCTCTTCCCGGCTTCGCTGCTGCTGGCCATTTCACTCGGCTCGGTTCATGGCGGCCAAACCTGGCCAGGCGAACGTCTTGACACGTGGCATGGTTATGTCCGTCACAACTTCACCGTAGAGGGTTGTCCGGCGTGGGTGGTCGAGCCGAAGCAAGCCGCGCCGGGCAACCCATGGACCTGGTGCATGGAGTTTCCCGACGCCTTCACCGAACGCACTGGCGTCCTACAACTGCTCGAAAAGGGCTTTCACCACGTTCACATTTCCGTCGGGAACACGTTCGGCTGTCCCGCCGCCGTGAAACATTTCGAGGCCTTCTACAAAGTTCTCCAGGCCAGCGGTCTCGCGAAAAAGGGAACCCTCATCGGTATCAGTCGCGGCGGGCTCTATTGCTTCAATTTCGCCGCCGCCGATCCGTCGCGCGTCGCGTGTATCTATGGCGATGCACCCGTCTGTGACTTCAAGAGCTGGCCCGGCGGAAAGGGTAAAGGCAATGGCAGTCCCGGTGATTGGGCGGCCCTGCTCAAGAACTATGGCTTCAAGGATGAAGCCGAAGCGCTGGTGTACAAGAGGAACCCGGTGGACGTGCTCGCCCCGCTGGCGGCCGCGAAGGTCCCGCTAATCCACGTCGTCGGCGACGCGGATCGAGTCGTACCACCGGAAGAAAACACGCTCATCATCGAGCGACGCTACCAGAAGCTTGGTGGCAAAATCGTGGTCATTCACAAACCGGGTGTCGATCACCACCCGCACGGATTAGACAACCCACAATCTATTGTGGACTTCATTCTCGAACACTCTCGGTAAGGTCCGACCATGCAACTGACGCGCAGAAAGTTCCTGGGCCAAACGGCAGCGGCCTGCATGGCCCTTCCGGCCTGGGGCCGGTCCGAAAAACGCGGCACGCCGCCGCCGCGAGTCATCTACTACAATAACTTCGCGTCCCACCTGCTTTGCGCGTTCAACCCCAACATGTACTACCCGGACCTGCCGTTCCGATGGTCAGACGGGGACTGGCGCCGACTGGTGGAAATGATCGAGAGCTTCGGTTTCGATGTGTTCGAGTTCTGGCTCGAACCGCGCCTGTTTTGCCGCGAAGGACTCGACTCCTCTGTGGGCAAAGAGTTCGCGCGGCAATTGAACGTCGTCATCGAGCACGCCCATGCGCGTGGACTCCAAGCCGAGATGATTGTAGCCCTGGCGACGGTCGGCCCGAAATGGCGCACGTTATGTCCGAACCTGCCTGATGAATGGCGCGAAATTCGTTTCCTCTGGGAGGCGTGGATCCGAAAGTTCCCCGGCCTGGACATCGCTGGTATCTTTCCAGGCGACCCGGGCGCGTGCTCCCGAAACGGCTGCACGGCGGAAACCTATATCGACAAGTCTATCGAGATCGCATCTCTGCTCGATCGCGTGCGCCCCAGCATTGGGATCGAGTTCAACACCTGGGGTCCGCCGTTCTTCGGCTGGGGCAACATCCGCATGGCACCCAACAGCCAGGGCGAGTTCATCCCGGAAGACCAGGGGACGGCCTGGACCTTCTCAAAAAAGCGCGCCGACCGGTCCATGAACCATCTGCTCAAGCGCCTGGCTGAATTCCCGCCAAACACAGCCGTGTCGATCAACCTGGGGTTCAACGGCGACGGCAATCCCCAGGGTGAGCAGGATGCGCGGCCCTGGGCCAACGCCATCGCCAAGACGCGCCGGATTCTGACTTGGGATTTCAGCCTGACGGAAGGTGAGAACGCGGTGTATCCGCATTATCGTTTCTCGCGCTTGTTCGCCCGCCGCAAAGAAGAGCGGGCGGCAGCACCCTACTCCGGCGGCATCTGCTTCACGATGACACCCATGCTGAACCAGTTGTCGCTCTTCGAGGCAGCCCATTCGTTCAAGAACCGTGACGGCGACCCGCACCGTTTGGCCGGGGATTTCTTTGCCAGGCTGTTTGGCGAATCCGGACGCGCCCTGGTGAACGACTACCGCCTCTTGGAGGTTATCCCCGATTGGGGCAGCTACGACGTCGTCAAATTACCGCGTGCGGAATACCACAAAAGGATGTGCACGTTCGTCGAACGTCTCGAAGGCGCAAAGACCGCGGTCAACGCAAGCGCAGTCCTGTTTCCCGATCCCGAGACGTACCGACAGGAACTGCTCTTCTTCGCGCGGCTGTTCGCGGACCTAACGGCGCCCTCCCCTGACTACGACGCCCTCAAACAGGTTTACTGGAATCGCGTATACCGCATTTACGATACTCTACCGAACCACGTCGACCCGCGCCCCCGCGGCAATACGGAGCGGTTCGTGCAGCATTTCAGGGCCTGGACATAATGTCCGTTTTCGGATTCGGTTCACAAAGCTAGTCGGGAGATTGTGCTATGGAAAAAGCCGGAGAATCACGCGAGCGGGTGATTGACGTGATGTCCCGCCGGGAATTCCTCGCCAGTACGGCGGTCACTGCCGCCACACTGACCGCGTTGCCCGGGCAGGTGCTCGGCGCTTCTGCCAAATCGCTGAGGAGCGAGGTGCGGTTGCACAAAGGCAAACCGGCCCTCTTCGTGAATGGCCGTCTGACGAGCGTCATCACTGCCTTTTTGGGACGATCCGAGGACCTTCCCGACCTGCTCCAGTCGGGCTTCAAGATCATCGATATCGGCGTGCCCTTTGGCTGGACTGGTCCCGAGTCGTACGACTACACCGGCACCGACACCCGCATGGACGAATGCCTTCGCCAGTCCGACAAAATCCTCATTCTCCCGCGCATGAACGTTGTTCCCGGCGAATGGTGGGGCGAGCAGTTCCCGAATGACATCAGCCGAAGGGCCGACGGCAGCCCCGCCCAGTTCAAACAGAAATGGCATCCGTCGTTCGCCTCGCCGAAGTATCGCCAACTGGCCTTGCCTGCTATCCGCAGCTTTGTCCGCCACCTCGAGGACAAGTACGGGCCCCGGGTGCTCGGCTATTTTGTCTGCAACGGCGTTTACGGTGAGTGGCTCTCCTGGAATGCTTATTGGGAGGTCAACCCCGGCGAACCGCCGCCGAATAAGTTCGGCGTCGAGGATTACAGCGCTCCTGCCCAGGACGCCTTTCGCCAATGGCTGCAAAGGAAATACGCCGACAACCTCGCGCGGCTGCGGGATGCGTGGGGCGACCCCAACGTGGACTACCAAACTGCCACAGTGCCATCGGAGGAAACGCGCAAACGGCCCCCACACGGCATTTTCTTCGATCCCAACGCCAGCACCCAGGTGCCGGACTATTTTGCGTTTTACAACGACCTCATCTCCGACGTGCTGCTGGAGCAGGTCCGGGCGACCAAGGAATCCGTCCGCCGCCGCAAGATCGCTGGCGTTTTCTATGGCTATCTTTGGACGAATTATCAGCACCTAAGCATGAATCACAGCGGGCACCTCGGCCTGCAAAAAATCCTCGCTTACCGGGACATTGATTTCATTGCGGGGCCCTACACTTACGACAACCGGAGCGTCGGGGGCGCAAACACCGCCCAGGGCCTGCCCGAGACCGCCGGTCGCTACGCCAAGCTCTATTTCAACGAGGCCGACACCGAAACCCACCTGCGCCAGCGCCAATGGCGTTGGGGCGACTCGCTGCGCAACCCGGTGAATTTCGCCGAGACCAAGGGCTTGCTCGTTCGCGACTTCGCCTATGCGTTCACGGGCGGCTTTGGCACCTGGTTCATGGAACTACTGGCCGGGATGTACCACGACTCTGCCATCATTAGCCTGCTCGCCAGGTTGCTCGACATCGACCGGAAGTACTTGGCGGCGGACAAACGCGCCGAAACCGAAATTGCAGTAGTGCTGGACGAGCCGAGCTTCACTTACTTTGCCGACGGCGAACCTTTCCTGACGGCGCTGTTGAACGCGCAGAAGTCTTATGAGCTGGTTTATCTCGGCGCGCCCTTCGAGACAATCCGGCTGGCAGACCTGGTGGCTGGGCGGACGCCCCCCTTCAAGTTATACCTCTTTTTGAACACGTTTCGAGTGACGAGCCATCAACGCGAACGCGTGCAAGCACGGCTCAACCGGGAGGGCGCGACGGCGCTTTGGGTTTACGCGCCGGGCTATATCGACCAGGAT
This sequence comes from Verrucomicrobiia bacterium, assembly GCA_036524155.1. Lineage (GTDB taxonomy): Bacteria > Verrucomicrobiota > Verrucomicrobiia > Limisphaerales > UBA8199 > DATDCV01. The sequence continues at coordinate 22,563 of DATDCV010000482.1, read as the reverse complement.
CTCTCGGTGGAAAACATGCGCCGGCTCACGGGCATACGCCTCGCCGAAAGCGACCAGGGCGGCGAGCTCCACGTAGAAATTACCGACTTCGCTCATCCGTACACACGTTCGCTGCCTGCAGGCACGGCATACGGAACCGATGTGAATGTCGAGGCTATTCGGCGCTACCTCGACCACCAGATCTACCTCAAGGACCTCTCGAAGCCGAACCTGCCGCCACTGCCCGGCTTGAAGATCGCTCCGCGGTTTTACGGCGACGATCCTGGCGCCACCGTGCTGGGGAGTCTGGCCGGATACGACCGGCCCGGACTGCTGGCGAAGCGTCTATCCCGGTGGACTTCGGTCTATTCGAGCGCGCCGATCCTGCCCGTTTCGCTGCTGCGAAACATTGCCCGCGCTGCTGGCTGTCACATCTACAGCGACGCCAATGATGTCGTGTACGCAAGCCGGCGGTTTCTTGCGATTTACTCGCCCGCAGGTGGGGAACGCACAATTCAGCTCCGGCGCCCTGCACGCGCTGTTGATCTGCTTGAAGACCGGGTGCTGACTACGAACGCCCGGAGTCTCTCTCTTCAATTGGAGCCCAACGGCGCCGCCCTCCTCGCCCTTTAGCCCGAATATGTCCCAGTGCCTACAATCTGTATTGCCAGCCTGCCGAAGCAGGCGCAAATCGCCTGTTGCCGTCGCAAACGCCAGTTGATACGGTCGCGAGATGGCCGGTGAGCCTGAAGACGAAATCTCCCTTGCCGGACTGCGCCCGGATCAGACAAGCGCGCCACAAGCAATTCCCTCTCGGTTCAAGACAGGGTTCGTTTGGGGCCTCATTTTGCTCGTGGTCGTCTCACGCGTTCTGTCGTGCCTTTTCCTGAAAGGAGACTCTGCACACACACTTGTTCCCCGCAGCTTCAATGGCGGCGGATTCCACTCCCAGCCGGCGCTTCTCGACCTGGTGGTTCCCGTTATAGTGGTTTTCCTGCTGTTCTCACGGCGACACATTACCCACAAGGGGGCGCGATGGTGGAGAGAAGCAGCTGCAGATGCCGGCACCTTCCTGTCGTTCCCGCTGCTCGCCGGTTTATCGATGTTCGCCTATGAAGAGCGCTGGCAAATCTTGCCAAACCTTGCTTTAGCCTCGTCTCTGCGCTGGCTGCAATTTGTAGCGGCTTACCTGGCCTGGAACCTGTTGCTCGATGAACTGCCTGGCCGACTGCAAAGAATCGTAGCCGTGCCGATTCTTGCGGCCTGTCTCGGCTTTTTGCAGGACATATACCCCGGGATGGGAAATCCGCTGTTCATCATGTTGAGCGTGGGTCTGACGCTAACCTGGACCGTTCTAGCCCTGCGTCGCCGGTACTGCGAATCCCCCCTCGCCGCCACACTGGCGGCCACTATCATTGGTGGCGCCTGTTGCTCGGTGGTTGTCATGGCGCCGTCGAACTCAGCTCTGGTGTTCCTTTTGTCCCTGCTCGCTTTGCCACTCGGCGCGCTTGCTCTCCGCAACCGTGCTTGGAAGTGGAGATGGATATCTCTTGCTGGGATAGCGGCGGTTGGACTGGTACTTAGCCTCCTGGTTCCCCGTTTCCTCCCTCCTGAGCAAAGGGCGGTTCTCCTTACGCAGGAACCACCCCCGGCTCATACCGAGGCGGTCGATGGGGTCGCCGTCAGTTACGACGACGTTCGTGTTCGGGAAATCGCCAGGCAGATGGCTCATGTTTTGTCTGCCGCCAACCAGATTAGTCGCGAAGCGTACGGGATTTCGCCGGAAGTGAACAAACTGGAGATCCGCGGCTTCGCGGACGGGGGATTTCACGCCGAATTCCCGCATTCGATCATGGGCAACTTTGTTTCCCCAAAGCAGGTTGAATTGTCGCTGAACAACGCATTCCTGAACAACGATCCGACCAACTCCATCGACTTCCCGGATCCGGTCAATGCCATTTTGCATGAATACAGCCACCTCTACGGAGTAGTGACGTATCAGCCCTGGCTCATGGGAGCCGAGGAAGAGGGCTGGGCAACCTTCAGCGCCACCCGCCTTTCGCACCGGCTCTACCAACGCTTTGGACCCGGCCTGTGGAGCCCCACGTACGATTACGCAAGCCATGCCGACGCAATTACGAAATCGACTCTCGCCGGGCGCCCCGTCTATTGGTCTCACCCAAACGAATATGGAGGCTTTCGCCTGTGGCACTCGCTGAGCGAGAAACAGGGCGAAACAAATCTTTACCGGGCGCGATGGGAGCTTACGCGGCGTGACAACCCTGGCTGGTGGCTGCAGATTAGCGTCCCCGCCCCGGCACGCAAAATTGCCGGAAGACTTGGCTTCGCCAATTTCGTATCCCCGCAAGCAACCCATGCGACGACCTACGGACAGATTTATACCCTCCAGGCAGCTCAGCGGGCTGAAGAATGGCTGGGCCGAAGCGCCGAACAAACGAGAGCGGCGTATGTTAGACGTGCGGGGATAGCTGTCGATCCGACTATCCGTGTGCCTGCACCGAAGCCTTCCCGGCTGGACGTCGTCTTATCCGTGTGCGTGCTGGCTCTGCTGTTTTACCGGAAAAGTGTCAGTCAATGATAATGGCAAAACTGCACCCTTTCTGCCTCGTTTTTGCGCCAACTCAAGGCAAGCGGCTATTGCAGGCGGTGACTGACCTTGTCCAGCAACTCCTGGTAGGTGCCGCGATGGAGTTTGGTCAGCTTATGCTCTTCCTCGAAGTGCGGGTCACCACGTTCGAGGACCCTGAAAGCATCACAGTCAAACAAGACGGTGTTCGGGGCTCCCACCTGGCGGAGATAAACCTTCACGCGGAACCAGACAGGCTTGCCGGACCAATCGCCATATACCAGCGTGTTCATGCCCGAGCCCCGCTTCTCAAAGACCAGGCCACCGGTCTTGACCGGCCCCTTCTCGTAGCCGTTTTCGATGAACACCTGTTGCGCCGCCAGGGTGACCTCGGCTGCCGAATGACCTTTGATGACCACGGAAGCCAGCCGCGAAGAATGCGCTTCGCCAGCGGACTCGCTGCTGGACTTGCATCCAGCCTCCAGCAGCACGAGCAGAAGCAGCAGCCAAAGCACAGTTGTTTTCATGGGTGGGCCTTTCGCGGACGACACTAGGGTTTTGCCGTTTGGAGGGCAAGCGCGTTATACCCAGGAATCCTGCCGGATTCACGGTTTCTCCAGGACGTGATAGAAGCGTTGCGAGTGATTCGTTGAAGAACTGCCACGGCGACCTGCCGAGCGCTGAGCCTGGCGTTGACAACTGACGGGCCACTGTTGCTCCCCTCGCAGGCGATCTAAACAAACGCCATCTCGACTTGCGGCTTAGACGGTTTCGGTTGCCGCGCGGCGATGTTCGTGACAATGCCGATCAACTCCTCAGGTGTCATGTTATCTTCAGAAATCGCACAGTTCCGAGCGCCAATTTCGACCCAGAGTTGTCGTGACCCAATCACGTAAACATGGATCTCGCCAGGCAAATCGCGATGCATCGTTGACGCGAGTTAAGACTCGTCGTTGGATAACTTCAAGGGGTGGTTGCTAGTAATTATTCGCTGGCTATTCACAACAGGCGACAAATCGGGTTGCCTGACGTTTAGCTGTCGTCTTGGCGCTTGACCCACTATCGATGCGGCCATAATCTCGGGCCCATCGAAATCGCCCTGAAAAAAAGCCCGATTTTTTCGCCCGGCAAAGCGTCAGGACGCGGAGTTAAGTTATAGTTCAAATGGCGGTGCGAGTTCTGATGTCTCAATGAAACCAATAACACTGCATCGAGAGGGGAAAACCGTATGAGCAAGCCCAATCGCACGATACTCACCCGGCGCCGGTTCCTCGCAAGGGGAGCGATGGCGGCAAGTGCGCTGGGGCTGCCCTACTTTATTCCGGCCTCGGCGCTGGGGCGTGACGGAGCTGTGGCGCCCAGCGCACGCATCGTGATGGGAGGGATCGGTCTCGGCGGCCGCGGTTCCTATGATTTGGGCTGGATGTTGACAGAACGAGACGTGCAGTGGGCAGCGGTATGCGACGTCCAGAAAAGCCGGCGCGAGGCGGCCAAGAAGGTCGTGGACACCAAATACGGTAACTCAGATTGTGCTGCGTACGGCGATTTCCGCCAGTTTCTTGCGGAGCGGACAGATGTGGACGCCGTGCTGATCGCTACGGGCGACCGCTGGCACGCGCTGGCGGCAACTTTGGCGATGCGGGCGGGCAAGGATGTCTATTGCGAAAAGCCGGCCTGCCTGACGATGGCACAGGGGCAGATGGTGGCGGAGACGGCGCGACGTTACGGCCGGGTCTATCAAACCGGCGCCCAGCGGCTCAGCGAGGCGAACCACGTGTTCGCGATCGAAATGGCCCGGTCCGGCCGGTTGGGGCCGGTCCACACCGCCTATGCGGATTGTCGTTGGCGGGACGGTCTTCGTCACGACTGGTTGCCCGCGCAACCGGAACCGCCGAAGGATGAGGTGGACTGGGACGTCTGGTTGGGCCCATGTCCGTGGCGGCCCTACAACAGCGGTTATGTGAACGGCGGAGGCTGGTATCACTTTTACGATTTCGCCACCGACGTCGCGATGTGGGGCGCGCACACCGTCGCCCAGGCCCTCGCCGGACTCGATATGACGAACGTCTCTTTCATCGAGTTCGAGTATTCCGGGCCGGACGCGACGATGATGACGCGCTTGGCCAACGGCGTGAACCTGGTCTTGTTTCGCGTCGCCGGGTCGGTTTGGGAGCCGTGTAAGTTCTGGCACGGCGCTTGTGGCGAGCGGTTCGATGGTCCTGAAGGATGGGTCGCCGCCGCCGACGGTTATCCCGGACCCGATGTCTCATCGCCGGCGCTGCTGCGCGAGTTCAAGAACGTACTGGCTGACTACACCGCCCGCACACAACGGCCGCTGAACCACGCACGGGATTTCCTGGATTGCATCCGGTCGCGCCGGCTCACGGTGGCGAATCCGGAGGTGATGTGCCGTTCCATGAACATCTGCCTCGCCGCCGACATCTGCGAGCAATTGCGGCGGAATCTGAAATTCGATCTGGGCAAAGCCGAGTTTGTCGGCGATCCCGAAGCGAATCGGCTGCGCTCTCGCGCGATGCGCCCGCCCTACCTGGGGTGAGAATGGCGTTCAAGCCCGTAAGTTCCCGGGAACGGACTGCCACACTGGATCTACATTTGAGTTGAGGCGAGGTCGAGCTGGGACCAACTGAAGTCGGCTGCCGCGTAAGTTCGGCCAACGGCTTTTTCGCAAAGTGACGCCAGATTTCTGGGCAAATCCTCCACCTTCAGTTTCGCGAAACCCACTCCGCCTTTATCTGATTCGAACGCGACCGTGATGCCGTCCGGCTCAATCTTCCTGAGCGACGCTTTTGGGTAATGCTTGCCGCCCCTGGTTGCGATGTCGCCAATCGTCCTGGACTGGGTGGCCATGGCGAGGATCAAATTCCGCTCGGCCGCCTGGGCACCGGTGGCGGCAGCCTGTCTGTACCAATGAATAGCCTTTTCAAGATCCTGGGGCACGCCCGACCCCTTGGCATACATCGTGGCCAGTTCGTTCTGGGCCAGGGCATCCCCTTGCAGCGCCGCCTTGGTCAGCCAATCCAGCGCCAGTTCTGGCGACGCTGGGACCTCTATGCCCCTGGCGTACAGAATTCCCAGTGCCGTCTGCGCTTTGGCATGACCGGCCAGTGCCGCCCTGCGCATCCAATCGATTCCGGTGAGGAACTGCTCCTGGGACGATGTTCGACTGAAACATTTTCGCCCGAGAAGATATTGGGCTTCCAGTTCGCCCGCCTGGGCCCGTTGGCGCAACCCAATCGTCCGCTGGCTCCACCAGACGAGCCCACCTGCAACAGCCACGCAGGTGAGCATGACCACTAAGGTCGCAGCGATTCTTTTGATGGAAATCCGGCGCGACGGCGCACGGTTTACGGGTCGAGAGTCGACCCTCGTCAGAGTCGACGCTCTAGCCGCCCACCACGAGGTGATTCTTCTCGTTTTTAGCAGGCTCTCTTTCACTTTCGCCTTGCTGTGAGAGCATCCCCTTTGCCACTTACAGGCAAATGGTGCTACCGATGTGCCGAGGAAACGTTAAGAAAAGACCCAGGACTGGATTTCGTCCGGAACTGGCCGGGAGTTGTGGCGCAAGTACTTGTTAATAAAGGCACAGTGATGGTCACACACGCGACGAAAGGAGACGCGGATGCAGCAGACGATCAGGGCTCTTGACGGCCAATGAACCGATAGACAACAGCACCCAGGATAGCACCGACGATCGGAGCCAGCCAGAAAAGCCAAAGCTGAGCCAAGGCCCAGTCACCCACGAAAAGCGCTACCCCCGTGCTGCGTGCCGGGTTCACCGAGGTGTTGGTCACGGGGATGCTGATGAGGTGAATCAGGGTCAGGCCCAGGCCGATGGCCAGGGGAGCAAATCCTTGCGGGGCGCGTTTGTCGGTCGCCCCAAGAATAATCACCAGGAACATCATCGTCATCACCACCTCGGTGACCAGCGCGGACAGCAGCGAGTAGCCGCCGGGTGAGTGGGCGCCATATCCATTGCAGGCAAAGCCGGCCGACAGCGCAAACCCGCTTTTTCCGCTGGCAATGAGGTAAAGAACTCCCGCCGCGACGATGGCTCCGAGCACCTGGGCGATAATATACGGGGCGAGCCTGGCCGCCGGGAAACGGCCGCCGGCCCATAATCCAATCGACACCGCCGGGTTGAGATGGCAGCCGGAGATGTGGCCGATGGCGAAGGCCATGGTAAGGACCGTCAATCCAAAGGCCAACGCTACTCCGAGTAGTCCAATGCCAACATTGGGAAAGGCGGCCGCGAGGACGGCGCTGCCACAACCGCCAAGCACCAACCAAAACGTCCCAAAGAATTCAGCACCATATTTCTGCATTTTGTTTTCCTTTCGTGTTGAAGGAGCAATTGTCGTTTGCTCGGTTAATTACTGAAACGGCACCAATTCGCCTTATTGATAATACAGTTCTCGACCCGGTTTCAACCCGGTTCGAGAGGCTTGCGAGGTCGCTACCAAGGCCGCAGTTCAAGCCCCGCCAATCGGCCCTGCAGATCCGACTTGCCAAACAAGAAAAGACTTGCCACGTTACTGGCACTAGCCTGATTAAGTGGAAGCCGCCGCGTATTCGTCGTGCTGTTTTTTGCTCAACCCGGCTCAGTAGAATGACCTCAATGGATAACACCACAACGGTCCTTCACTTAACGGCGGGCGCCGATGCTGGTCAAAGCGGTTTTGGTGGGCAATGCCGGACAGATCGTGCCGTCAACACCCCGGGAATGATCACCGCAAGGAGATCGCTTCGCACCATCATCCCCACCAAGCGCCGGGCGATGTGAAGGACAGGCCCCGTTCCTCATCCGGAGATACCATGAAGACCTACAACATACAGAGTTTCGCAGCGGGCACGTTACGCAACACCATTTGCCTGGCAGTTTTGGCTGCGTTTTGTGCGCCGGTATCGGCCCAGCCGGCGAGACTCATCGCTTACTGGAATTTCGACGACGCGAGCAATCCCACCCAAGCGGTGGCGACGGTGGGCGGGTTCGTCGGCACGTTCACCAACAACGTAGATACGGACCCGAGTAACATGACTAATAATCCTGTGTATACCGCCGATGGTGGTGGATTTTCGGCGTTGCCAGGAGATCGTGCGCTCGATTTCGGCGTTAACCAGGTCTATCGCCTAATGCGTTCGACCGACATTGCCGCAGCCCTGAATCTGGCTGCCGCGAGCGACAGAATTGCGGTCACCTTCCATCAGAAATGGAATACGGGGACGGCGGGAAGCTCGTCATTCTGGATGACCTCGCCGTCAAGTTCGGGAAACTGGAGAGGCTTTCAGGCTCACTGTCCATATGGTGGAAACACCATCTATTTCGACACCGCGGGGTGCTGCACGGCCGGCACGCAACGGTTGAGTGGCGGTGTGGGTGTGAATTATCAGATGTGGCATTTGTTCGCCTTCTTGAAGAACGGAGACACCAAGCAGGTGGTGGTTGATGGTGCGGTGATGCTGCAAAGCACCGGCGCCAGCGCATTGCCGGCCGATTTTACCGAAGTGCTGGTAGGGGCGGCATTCGTTTGGGGTGCCCCGACGGCTACGGTGGCCAACAACATGCAAGGGCTGATCGACGATTTTGCGGTTTGGGAAGGGGCCATAACCGCATCGCAAATGGCGCTGCTAGCTAGCGGCATGAGCCCGGTATTGGTAGGGACAGATACTGACGGCGATGGCCTGCCGGACGGATGGGAAACGAAGTACGGGCTGAACCCGAATTCCCCTCTGGACGCGACACAGGACACCGACAGCGATGGGCTGACGAACTTGCAGGAATTTGCCAAAGGGACCGACCCGCGCAATCCTGATACGGATCAGGATGGGTATATGGATGGCGTGGAAACCGGGTATGGCTTCTTCACGAGCACCAGTGACACCGGCACTGACCCCTTGAACCCGGACACGGATGGGGATCTTGTGCCGGACGGGGCCGAAAAGAACACCGGTATATTTGTGAGCGCCGCTGACACGGGGACAAATCCGACCGTATGGGACACTGATTCGGATGGTTTTGGAGACGGCGCCGAGGTGGCGCTAGGCAACTCACCCGTGAATGCTGCCAGCACCCCCACTTTAGGCACAGGGGCGCGGATCCTGGCTTACTGGAACTTCAACGACACCACCGCGCCGACCCAGGCAGTGGACCAGGTCCACAACCTGGTAGCATTTTTCACCAATGGAGTTATCGCGCTAACGAACGGCCGCACGGCGACAACTGAGGGCGCCGTTTACACTGCCGACGGCCGCGGCTATACCGGAAAGCCCGGCGACCGTGCCATTGATTTCGGCACCAACTCGGCGCAGCGAGTTGTCCGCTCACGCGCCATCGCGCCCTACTTGCAGGCGGCGGCCGCTCTCGACCCGAGCACCGGCCTGTCGGACGCGATCAGTCTGTCCTTCTGGCAAAAGTGGTCGGTAGTTCCCGTGGGCAGTTCAACGTTCTGGATTCGATCTCCCTCCGCCGGCTCCGGCGATCGGGGAATGCAAGCCCACAATCCCAATGGAGGCGCGGGGGGCACTGTCTATTTTGACACCGCCGGTTGTTGCGCTACCCCGGCGCAGCGCCTCAACGGAACAGCCCCGGCAGGTTTCGACTGGCAGAAGTGGCACCACTTCGCGTTTGTGAAGAACGGAGGGATGAAGCAAGTCTGGATGGACGGCAAGCTCGTTCTCAACCTCGACGCCGGGGCCAGCCCGTTGCCGGCGGATTTCACAGAGTTAATAATTGGCGCCAGCTACCCCGGCTTCGCAGCTCAGTTTCTTGGATTGGTGGATGATTTTGCGGTGTATGGCAGCGGCTTAACCACCAATCAAATCGAGGCCCTGGCCTACGGCTTGTCGCCACTCGACGTCGATCAAGCTACCGGCGATGCGGATGGCGACGGCATGCCGGACTGGTGGGAGACTTTTTACGGATTCAACAAGAATAATCCGGCCGATGCCGCCCAGGACACCGATTCGGACGGTCTGACTAATTTCCAGGAATATCAACGTAAAACCAATCCGCTCAACCCGGACACTGACGGAGACGGACTGAGAGACGGCGTGGAAACCGGGACCGGGATCTGGACGAGTGCGACGGACACGGGCACAGACCCTCTGAATCCAGATGTTGACGGGGATGGCCTGCTGGATGGAGCGGAAACCCGAACCGGTGTGTTTGTGAGCGCCGCAAATACGGGCTCAGATCCTTATTTGCCCGACACCGATTTTGACGGTTACGGCGACTTCACCGAGGTGCTTCTGGGTTCCAGCCCCGTCAATTTCAGCAGCATACCGATCCAGATTGGGGCGGTGAATCTGCTGGCTTACTGGGACTTCAATAGTCCATCGGTAACCACCCAGGCAGTGGACCGCATACACAGTTTGGTCGGGGTCTTTGAACGCGATGCGGCTTACAGCGGAGACGGTTTGGGGCGCACAGGCCACGCAGGAGACCGGGCCGTGGATCTGGGGACCAATGGCACCGCCCTGGTGCGCAATATTCCCGGGCAATGGCTGAGCGCGGTCGCGGCGAATAACGCCCTCTCGGTTTCGTTCTGGCAGAAGTGGACGACGCCGATTGTGAACAGTTTTGCTTTCTATGGCGTCTCGCTTTCGAGCGTGGACAATTTTCGGGGGCTCTCGGCGCATACGCCATGGAGCGACGGGACGGTGTACTGGGATACAGGTGGTTCCACGGCAGGATCCACGCGCATTAGCGCCAACATTTCCACAATTGCGCCCTACGTTCCGGGATACACGGATGCGAACGGGTTCTTCGTAAACAAATGGCACCATTTTGTCTTCTTGAAGAACGGCGATACGAAGCAGATTTGGATCGACGGGGTCCTGTTCCTGGAAGCAGCAAACACTACGGTCCTGGCTTCAGACTTCACCCAGTTCCTGATGGGCGGGACTCCGTTTGAAGATACATCGTTCCGTGGGTTGATGGATGATTTCGCAATCTATGCGAGCGCCCTGGATCCGACCAACATAACGGCTTTGGCGCAGGGCGGTTCTCCCATTGATTTCTCAGTGCCTGCCCGGTTGACGATTTCGAGGCAGGTCGCAAATCAGATCACCCTCGATTGGACCGCAACGGGCTACATCCTGCAGACGAATGCGGTTATCGACAACGTCGCGGGCTGGGCGGATGTGCCGGGGGCGACGAGCGGTTCGGTGACCGAGTCCCTGCCATCGACCGGCAGCACTTACTACCGCTTGAGAAAACAATAGCTGTCCGGTCGGCAATCTGAGGCGCGGGGCCTGGTGACCTGCGCCGGGGGCTCAATAACGAAAGCCAGGAGCCGGTGCAGACGCCATTGCCCTGAGTCCAGCAATGAGCTCCCGATGCCTGCACCCGGAGCTCATCGAACCCTTGGGCAGGCCAATCAAGAGGACGTTTGACCGGTTATCGGAAACCGGGTCTACTCTGCAGTTGTGACACGGCGCTTGAAAATACCTTTGCGGGTGCCTCAGGCTCGAAGGTCGGTTCTCTCCAACAGGCTCTACGTGTCGCGCGCCCTTGGTGCTGGCCTAATCCTGGCATCCGTTTTGGCGGGACTGGGCGCTTCGCCCTCCATCACGAATCCGCCAATTTCCCAAGCCGTTTTCATCGGCGACCCGGTTACGTTCCGGGTCGGTGCAACAGGCTGGGAGCCGCTCACTTTTCAGTGGTTTCGGAATGGATCGGCCCTCAGCGGCGCCACCGCCCCCAATCTCGGTTTCACGGCAGCTAGCGTGGATGACAACGCCCGGTTTGTTGTCGTAGTTACTAACCAGTATGGTGCGGTTACCAGCGCGCCAGTTTTGTTGTTTCTCGACTTTGGAATCCCTGGTCCTGTACAGACAAACCGGCTGGTCGAAATTACCAACGTCTGGCGTTACAGCGTCGGCAAGACGAACCTCAGCGCTTCGTGGACGGCTCCCGGTTACGCAGACGACACCTGGAGCTTCGGCGGCGGGCTGCTCTATGTTGAAGAAAGTGCGCTACCCGCGCCGAAAACCACCGCGTTAGCGCTCACCCCCGGCAACTTGCCCATCACATGTTATTTCCGAACACGCTTTGCTAACAACCTGACCAACCCCTACAGCCTCAATCTGGTGGCCAACACAGTGATTGATGATGGAGCGATCTTTTACTTGAACGGCTCGGCGGTGCCGCCGTTGGGCATGCCCACAGCGCCGGTTTCTTATGACACTCTGGCCAGTCGCACTGTGGGGAACGCGATTTGGGAAGGACCGTTCGACTTTCCGGCGACGAATCTTTATTCGGGCACAAACGTTCTAGCCGCCGAGGTTCACCAAAACACGACCAACAGCACGGATATCGTTATGGGGCTTACACTTGATGTTGTGTGGCAACCACGCTTGCGGGATACGAACGCTCCGCTGGTGTTGAATGTGATTCCCGTTCCGGGCGCAACGGTTCCAACTTTGACCCAGATCGAGGTTCAGTTCGACGAGAGCGTTCGCGGAATGGACGCGGGCGATTTGCTCATCAACGGGTCGCCTGCTGCTGTTGTCACCGAACTTGAGCCCGACCGGTATGTGTTCGGGTTTCCGCAACCGCCGCCGGGCCTTGTGATTGTCACTTGGGCCCCGGGTCACGGAATCATCGACCGCTCCTCGAATTCCAATGCGTTTGTCGGTGCGCGATTCAGTTACACGGTCGGAGCGCCATCCTCCGGAACGCGCTTGACGTTCGGCGAAGTGATTCAATCGAGCGATGCGGCCGCCGGCAACAATGCTGTGATGGCCGTGGACGGAGCGCCCGGCACCTTCAGTCTCACCGCCAACCTGCCCGGAAGCTATTGGCTGGCCCGCCTCGGCCGGGCATTTCCGCTTGAGCGCATTGAGGTGGTGAACCGTTCAGCGCCCTTCGACGTTCAGCTCGCGGGCCTCAGGCTGCGTCTGCTGAACCTCGACGACCAGGTTATATATGAGACGACGCTGACGAATCCGGGCCCGGGCGGCACCTTGTTACTGGATTTGCCGCCGGGGACAGTTGGGCGGTCGCTCTGGATCGGCTTGCCCGGGACACAGACGAACGGCGGAGGCACACGGCAGGTCGGCCTGGCCGAGGTGCGGATGTTTGGGCTGGCCAACCTACCGTACGGCCCGGAACCGGTCCCGGTCACAACCAATGTCGCTCGCGTATGGCAGTCCAGCGAGTATGGCGGCTACCCGGCCAGCAACGCAATCGATGGCAACGCGAGCACCTTCACCCATACGGCGGATCTCGTAGACAGTTATTGGATGGCCGATCTGGGCCAGGTTTACGCCATTGACCGCATCGAGATCGTTAACCGCAGTAGTTGTTGCGATAGTCGACTGAGTGGGCTGGTGCTTCGGGTTTTCGACGGAGCATCCAACAGCATCGCCTCCACCGTGCTGTCCAACCCCGGTCTGGGGGGAACCTGGGCTTACACGCCGGCCCAGGCGATTTCGGGGCGTTGGGTCCGGGTGGGTTTGGAGAACGGCGGTTTAAATGGTGATGGAAATCATTATGTTACGTTGGCAGAAGCGCGTGTAGTCTCGGGCACCACAAATCTCCTGAACCTCAACGCAGGCACACCCGTTCCCGTGACCCATAACCTGGCTTCGTTCAAGAAAAGCTACATGTTGCGCCTGGATGAGACAGTGGCGCCTCCCGGCAACGCCAACGATGACAACTACGCGACGGAGACATCGACCACGCTCCGGACCGTGGACGGCTATTGGGAGGTCGATCTGGGCGCGACCTATGCGCTGTACGGAATTCGCGCGATTGGCGCCAGCACCATCGGATACCGCCTCACCAACGCTACCGTGCGGATTTACGACCAGGCCCATGAATCTGTCCATGCCCAACGGGTCACAGGGGGGCCGACTGCGTTCGACGTTGATTTGAACGGGCCGATTTTTGGACGCTATGTCCGGGTGGGGCTGGAAGACAAACAAAGGACCGATCCCACCGGCGGCATCGAGTTCTTTATCGGGTTTCGGGAGGTGGAGGTGTTTGGCCGGGTTACGAACAACGTCGGGGTCCTCTCGTTCAGCACAAGTACCAATCAACTCCAGCCGGGCCAAAGCGTGGGTCTATCATGGGCAGTGGACGATGTGCAGCGAGTTGAACTCCGGCCGGTCACGGGGTCAGTCGGCGCCTATACCGCAGCCAATGGCGTGGGCAGTCTCACACTCACCCCCACGCAATCTACCGAGTTCATTCTCCTGGCCACAAATAATGCCGGAATCTGGTCACGAGCGCTGGGGGTGCAGGTGGGTCTCGCCTCACTGCCGGTGCGCCTGAGTGAACTTGTGGCGGACAACAAATACTCCCTCGAAGATGCCTATGGCGAAGCCCCGGACTGGATCGAGTTGCGCAATACGGGAAATGGTCCGGTGGACCTAACAGGGTGGGGTCTTAGCGATGAGGCTGGTCGGCCGATGAAATGGGTTTTCCCGCCAGCCATCCTGGCGCCGCATAGCACGCTGATCATTTTTGCCTCGGGACGGGACGTTCCGTTCGATCCCGCGGGGAACCTGCACGCCAGTTTTCGCCTCGCCAAGGAGGGCGGCACCCTCATCCTCACGGCCAGCGATGGGCTGACGACGGTTGACAGCATTTCCCATCCTGCGCTCGACACAGACCTCGCCTACGGGCGCGACCTGGACGGGAATTGGAAGCTCCTCGAACCAACCCCTCGTCTCGTCAATGCCGCCCCGGCTTATGACGGGTGGCTCAAGCCAATTGAATGGAGCCACGCGCGCGGTTTCTACGACACAAATTTCTCGTTAACGCTTACGAACCCTAATCCAGGGGCGATGCTCCTTTATTCACTCGACGGTTCGGAGCCGAGCCTGCTCTACACCAATGCCATTTCCATCACCCGGACCGTGGCCGCCAGGGCCCGGGCGGTGCGGCCCGGCTACAAATCGGCGCGTGTCCAGACCAAGACCTTTGTTTTTGTTGACAGTGTAATCACGTCCTCAGTCATGGACACTGGCATTACGCAGGACCCCCGGTATGCCCCGCGGATGCGGCCGGGGTTGCTGGCGTTACCCTCCATATCGATTTGTGTCCCGGGCCAGCCTGAGTACGAGGAACGAGAAGGATCGCTTGAACTCCTTTGGCCCGGTGGGGGCAACCCGGTGCAACTCAACTGCGGCATCTCGCGGTTTGGCAATGCCTGGACCAAGTATGCGAAGCGCAGCATTCGGATGAAGTGCCGCGCCCGATACGGTGAAGCCCGCTTGTCGGCGCCGCTCTTCAACGGCTTTGACCGTGGCATGCTGGCCAGGACTTCCTTTGACGAACTCGACTTTCGGTCTGGTTCGCAAGACATGTACGAACGCGGCTTCTACATGGCTGGCCGGTTCGTCGAGGATGCGATGTTGGAAATGGGCAGCCTGAATCCGCATGGGCGGTACGTTCATCTCTACATAAATGGCGTCTACTGGGGTCAGTACGACTGCCGTGAAATGCTGGTGGATCGGTTTTTGGCCGATTATCTCGGGGGCGTGAAGGAGGATTATGTAGTGGTTCGCGGGAACGACAACGTGGGCGACGATTTCGTGCTGGGAACCCCCGACCCTCCCAACCTGGAGTCGTGGGAGTACGCCCGTTCGACGCGGAACTCCTACCAGGCAGTGCGCTCATACGTGGATGTGACGCACCTGGTGGATTTCATGCTGTTGTGGAACTACGGCAATGCGGAATCCGAATTCCGCTCTTGTGGAACCGTCGCGGCGGGTAGCGGCTTCAAATTCTGGCTTGGAGACGCGGATGGCTTTTTGCGCACCAACGCGTTGACTTTGAACCGCACTACGCGGAGCGGTCCCGGCGGGCTATTCGGCGGGCTGGTGACGGAGAACAACAGCGACTTCAAGACCCTGCTGGCCGACCGGGTCTACAAACATTTTTTCAACAGCGGCGCCCTCACGCCCTCAGCGAACGATGCGCGGCTGGCTGCCCGAATGCAGGAAGTCCGGGACAGCCTCGTGGCCGAATGCGCCAGATGGGGATACCGCACCCCCGCCTCCTGGGAATCGGCTTATGCCATAATCCGGGCGAATCTGTTTCCAGCACGTACCGGCCAGTTGCTCGCATACCTTCGCAACGCCGGGCTGTATCCCGCGTTGGATCCGCCCACGTTCAATCAATATGGCGGCCTGGTGACTAACGGTTTTACGCCCAGCCTCGCTTCTGCAAGCGGACCGATTTATTACACAATCGACGGTAGCGACCCGCGACTGGCCGGAGGAGGTATCTCGCCCACTGCGCTCGTTTGGGTGGCCGGCGCGGTGAAGGTGACCAATGACCTCACGGTCCGCGCGAGGGTCCGGACAACCGCCGGCGCGTGGTCTGCGCTCGCCGAACCACGCTACCTGGTCGTGCCTCGGCGCGTTCCTGGCGCGCGCGACCTCCTGGTGACTGAGATCAACTATAACCCCGCGGGGAGTGATGATTTTGAATTTGTCGAGCTGTGGAACGCTTCGACGAACCTTCTCGATCTTTCCGGCGTCGCGCTGAGCAACGCGGTTCGCTTCATATTTCCTGACGGATATGCTCTGGCGCCGGGAGCGTTCCTTGTCATCGCTGAAAACGCGATGGCGTTTTCAGCGCGTTACCAGGCGCCGGATTCGCCGTACTATTTCGACGGGGTCACGGTCGCCGGCGAGTGGGTAGGCAACCTGGATAATGCAGGAGAAATCATTTCCCTGGTTGGATCCAACGGCTTGGAGATTTCCTCTGTGCGGTACGGGACCGGGGGCGATTGGCCATCCCGCCCCGATGGCAAAGGAAGTTCAGTAGAGTTGGCCGCGCCACCGCCCCCCGATGCGACTGACCAGGCGGTGCGCGCCTATCTCAACGATGGGCGTCACTGGAAGGCGAGTTCTCTTTATCACGGTTCCCCCGGGCGATTCGATGTTTCCACGAAATCGGTCCGGATCAATGAGGTCTTGTCCCACTCGAACATCGGAGACGACTGGATCGAATTGTTCAACACCGGTGTCGTTCCAGCGGACCTCACCGGGTGCACCTTGACAGACAACCTTGGCCTGCCAGCACGGTGGGCTTTTCCCACGAATACTGTGATCCAACCGGGAGGATACCTGGTGCTCAGTGCCTCACAGCTCGGCTTCGCTTTCAGTGAACTGGGCAGTGACGTAGCGCTTCTCCGCATGACCGGAACCAATGTCATCCGGTTTCTGGATAGCGCGGAGCTGCCAGCCGCCAACCGGCAGGAGTCGCTCGGGATCTTCCAGCGCTCAGACGGCGAGTTGGATTTCACCGAGCTGCGGGCCAACACTCCCGGCGTTATCAATGCCCTTCCCCGCGTCGGCCCTGTGGTTTTCAGCGAAATCATGTTCCAGCCAAGTCCGGGCCGGGCGCAATTCGTTGAGCTGGCGAACATTACCGGGTCATCGGTAACGCTCTATGATCCTGCGCGTCCGACGAATGTCTGGATGATTGAGGGCGTGGGCGATTTTGTTTTCCCGCCGGATAGAGTGCTAGGTCCCTGCGAGACGATGATTGTGTGCGCCACCAACGCAGAAGCGTTTCGCGCGCAGTACGGCGTGCCTGCCGGGGTGCCTGTGCTGGGGCCCTGGTCAGGGGTACTCGACGATGATGGCGAGACTTTGAAACTACTAACACCGGGTACACCGGAAGCGGATGGAACCGTGCCTTATTATCGCGCGGATCATGTGACTTACCGGACCAATTCTCCCTGGCCGGAGGTGGCGTCGGGCACCAGCCTCGAGCGAATGCCAATCGAGTCATTTGGGAATGACCCGGCGTCCTGGCGCGCGGGGCCAGTAAACGGGAGCCCAGGTGGCACCGCCGCCGATCGGCCACCGACGATCGTCATATCCGGCAGGCCAGTGGTTCAGCAACAGACGCCGCTTACTTTGAGCCTGGCCGTGGCCGATCTCGATGTCCCCTGGCAAACGGCCAGCCTCCAGGCCACTCTTCTACCGGAGGGCAGCAGTTTTGATCCGGCTCAGGGAACCTTTTGCTGGATTCCTTCTTCAGCACAGGGGCCTGGTGAGTTCACCGTTCGATTCCTCGCGGCTGATTCGGCGATGTGCGGCGCTAACCAAACGCTGCTGGAGTTTACGATTCAGGTATTGAAACCGATTGCAGTCAGCGCTCAGTACTTCCCTGGCGTTTTAGAGTTGAACTTTGAAGCGTTTCGGGGCGAAACGTATTTTGTGGAGTACTGCAGCGACTTGGCCACGGAGACCTGGCAATTACTGCAGGAAGTCACCGCCGCCACTGGGGGTGTGGCGACCGTGGTCGATTTGGAGGCCGGCCAAAGCCCTGCCCGATTCTACCGGGTCCGCTGGGTGCGATGATCTTTGGTCCCGGCGTGGAAGAGATCGACTATGAAGGCACGCTGGTGGCAGCATCCAAGATCCTCAACACCCAACGCGCTCCACGTGCCACAATCAGAATCGCGGGACACTAAAGGTCACGCATTGACGTTCCCCATCGTGCCTCCCAATACTGCGGAGCGCATGCAACCGAGAAGATGGTACCGACTGAAGAGCTCCTGCTGGGGCGTGATGCTGTCGACGGCGTTATTGCCTTTGGCATCCGTGGCAGGGGAATATTTCCTGTTCACCTCGTTTCGCGGCAACGGTGAGGACGGGCTGCGCCTGGCGGTGAGCACCAATGGCTACCGTTGGCGGGCATTGAAGGGGGACCGATCGTTCCTGAAGCCGGAAGTGGGCGGCAAGCTGATGCGCGATCCGTGCCTGGCGGAAGGACCCGACGGCGTGTTCCGCCTCGTATGGACGACCGGATGGACTGCCGAAGAAGGGAAGGTTTTCGGCTACGCATCGTCGAAGGATCTGGTGGCCTGGTCTGAGCAGCGTGCGATTCCAGTGATGGAAAACGAACCCGGCGCGCGCAACATTTGGGCGCCGGAACTCTTCTATGACGAGGCCCAAAACCGGTGGCTGATTTTCTGGTCGAGCACCATTCCTGGAAAGTTTCCGGGCACCGACCAGACCGGCGATGACGGCTACAACCACCGTGTCTATTACACCTCTACTAAAGATTTCGAGAGGTTCAGTCCGTCGGTGTTGTTCTTTGACCCAGGCTTCAACGTCATTGATGCCACGCTCCTGTGTGCCGAAAACAGGTTTTACCTCTTCTTCAAGGACGAACGGAAGCAGCCGCTGAAAAAGAACCTGCGCTACGCGGTGGCGGACCAGGCAGCCGGGCCTTACGGGCCGCCGAGCGAACCGTTCACCGGGGACTGGGTCGAGGGCCCTTCGGCCATCAAGATAAAGGATGAATATCTCGTGTATTTCGACCACTACGCGCAGCCCAATTTCTATGGCGCAGTACGGTCGAAAGATCTACGGCACTGGGAAGATTGCTCGAAGGAGATGTCTTTTCCGAATGGACATCGGCATGGAACGGTGCTGCGAGTTTCGGAGAAGATCGCGAAGGGCCTGCTGGCCTACGGCGAGTAATTCAGGCGTAAAAGCCGCACTCGAACGCCGTGTCGTACATCGCGAGCACGTTTTGCGGCGGGACTTCGCCCTGGATGTTGTGGACGTTGTTGAACACGTAACCGCCGCCAGGCATGAAGGCCTGCAGGTTTCGGCGCACGTTCTCGGCGACCTCGCGCGGGGTGGCTCGCGGCAGGACGTGCTGGGCATCCACCGCCCCGCCCCAGAACACGATTCGGTCGCCATAGAGGCGTTTCAGGCGGTCCGGGTCCATGTTGCGGGCGCTGACCTGAACGGGGTTCAGTACATGCGCCCCATTATCAATGAGGTCGGGAATGAAATCCGCGCAGGCGCCGCATGTGTGATACCAGATCTTTGCCGGGGTCCGGGATTTGATGTACTGAACCAGGCGTTTGTGACGCGGTTTAACGATGTGACGATAAATAGCGGGGTTGAATAGCGGGCCGTTTTGCCCTGCCAGGTCGTCACCGATCATGATGACGTCAACCACATCCCCGACCTCGTCCAGGAAGAGCCGAAACCAGTCCATCCAGAACTTGAGCGTCTGGTCCAGCAAGGCTTCACAAAACTCCGTGTTGTCCAACAGATCGCAAAACCATTGTTCGAGCCCCCGCAGGTACCAGCAAATCTCATAGACCACGCCTGAGATGCCGCTGACGACCGCGAAAGGCGTTTCTGTTTTCAGCTTCAGGGCGCGGTCGCGCAGGCCGGCGAACCGGCTCGGGTCATCGCCTTTTGGCCAGGGATAGTCGCTCAGGTCCGACAAGGTCGCATTAGCCAGCGGATGCAGCGTGATGTCCATGAAATATGGGGCATCCTCAGGCATCGACCAGCGCACTCCGAACTCATCGGTGAGGTCCTCCCAATTGCGCCCGCTCCGCTGAGCCTTCACGATTCCGCCGCGCCAACTCTCCGCCGCGCCGGCCCAAACGTAGCGCGTATCAACGTGCAGCCGATCCAGCACCTGTTCGCACGGCTGTGCCAGTTGCTGCACCGCATCCATGATCCGCACCTCGTCGGCAATTCCGAGATGCCGAACCAAGGCCCGGTAAGCGTTCTTATGGATGCCAGTCTGGTTCCCGCCAAGGTCGATCGGCACACGGTCGGGTATTTCGTGGTTCAGGGCTTTGTTCACCCGCTGGCGCGGTGTCAAGGTCTCCTTGAAGCTCATGATCGATCAGGCTTTCGCCGTCACCGTCGCAGCCACGTCCGCCAACGAGATCTCCACAATGAGATCGGCCGCGATCTTTTCCAGTTCCTGCCGCAGCTCGGAAGTGTTGCAGGTTTCGGGGATGCTCAGCCGCGCGCGGGCCTTGAACAGTGTTTCTCCCGACATGGCCGCGCTCGCGCATTCGGTGAACAACTCCTCGACGTTGACGCCGTGGTTCGCGAGAGCATGGGTAATTTGCTGGACGATGCCCGGGCGGTCCTGGCCTACGATCTCCAGCACGTTAGTGCGCGCCTGGCTGGCCGCGGGCTGCGGTTGGTCGGGATGCGCGACAACGGTCAACCCCTGATCCTTAAGGCCGTGCAGAGCCTGTTCCAGGAGGCGCTCTCGTTCGGTTGGCACCTCGACACGCAGGATTCCGGCGAAATGTCCTCCGAGCCTCGACATGCGGCTCTCGAGCCAGTTGCCGCCATGCTGCGCGACGAGTTGTGCCACCGATTCCACCAATCCGGGCCGATCCGGCCCAATAATCGTCATCACGAGCATCCGGTGCATGGGATGCTCCTACGCTGACGAGCACCCAATGGCAAGCGAATCCTTCAGACTCGCACCAAAGTAACCGCCGGTGGACGACGGGGAGAACCTACGGCATGCTGTGGAGCAACTAAACGCAGCGGAGATCACCTGACTATGCTCAAAACCAAATCCGTCTTTTCCCCGATCGATACCCGGAATGATGGCCTCCGAATCCTGGCAACCCGTTTTCGCGGCCGCGGCATGCCGACCTCGCGTTACGACGTGTGGATGGCCAACCTCGGCCCGAGCGAAAAGTTGTTGAAAACCATGCTGGCAGGCAGGATGACCTGGTTGGAGTTCGCCCGGCGCTACCAGGCTGAGCTGTTTCAGAGTCAACCTCTGGATCGCGACAATGCCACCATCAGGAACCACGGGCAGAAGTTCACGCTGCGGCTAATCAAGGAGCTGGCCCGGCGCCAACATGTGACCCTGATGTGCCAATGCGCCGAGGACGAACCGCATTGCCACCGCCACTTGCTGAAGAAGCTGATTCTAAGCAAAGCCATTTAAGCCGGACGTTACGTAACGCCTGCGGGCGCCGGCGAAAGCAGGTGAAAGCCAACCGGAGTCTGAACGCTTCGCCAGCCAATGAACGGCGCGAGGGAAGCGGTAAAGGGCCTCCTCTCCCCCTGCCCTCTCCTCCAGAGGAGGAGAGGGAGACACCGCCCGCCAATTCGTTGACCTCGTACCACCCTTCGTGGGCTCGGATTCTTCTACGTCGGCGTCTCCAATCTGCGGCGCGTTCGTACGGCTTGCGAAATTATCACGGCAGGCCGGGTTCAACAAAGGCGCAGGAGCCGGGCGGCAGCGTTGACGTTCCGGAGGAAGACCCTATTCTGTTTTATAGCATGCAAATTTGTTGGTTCCGCCTCTTTCTGCTGGTCCTCACAGGGTGTTCCGGACTCGCCGCCGAGGAAAAGCCCTTCATGTCGTTTTACAATCCGCCGGCGCAACCGCTCGCGCTGGAGGAACACCGCTTCTATGACAGCCAATCCATGAAGACCAGGGTCGGCTACAACATCTATTTGCCCCCAGGCTATGCCGATGCTGGAAACACGAGGCACTACCCGGTGGTTTACTGGCTCCATGGCCGCGGTTGTTCCGAAAGCAACGACCAGTTCCCGGCACAGACGGTGGACGCCGCCATTCGGTCAAATGCCATCCCGGCTATCATCTTCGTCTACGTCAGCGGCGGCGGCATGAGCTTTTACAGCGATTCGGCCGACGGTCAATGGCTGGCCGAGACCACCATCATCAAGGAACTTATACCGTACATCGACGCCACTTACCGGACCATCCCGAACCGGGGAGGTCGGGCCATCCAGGGCATGAGCATGGGCGGATTCGGCGCGATGAAACTGGCGCTGAAGTACCCTGATCTCTTTAGCAGCGTAGTTGCTTTTGCGGGCGGTTACCGCAGCGCCGAGGGCATGCAGTCCGATGATGCCAGCCGACAAATCCTCCAGCGCGTCTTCGGTGGGGAACCGCAACGGTTCCTCGCGAATCACCCGGCGACGATCGCCCGCGCGAACGCAAGCGTGGTCCGCGAACGCATCGGCATTATGATGCTGGTCGGGCTCGACGATTACCTGCTCGAAAACAACCGCACGCTGCACGCCACCCTGACCGAATTGAATCTCCCACATCAATACTGGGAAGTCCCCGGTACCAAGCACGATCTGCCCCGACTCAGCGCCTGGCTCGGAACTGCCGGCCTTCAATTTTCCGCCAGGCACTTTGCTCCCCTCAACGGGCAAGCGCTTGGGGCTGCGTCGGC
>DATDCV010000481.1:0-14320 GCA_036524155.1 Verrucomicrobiia bacterium | reverse complement strand
CCTCACCCCTACCCCTCTCCCCGAGGAGAGGGGAACCTCCGGGCGCTTGCGCTGCAAGGGGTCCAGGTGTGCAATGCGCGAACATGTCCGGGGAATTCTCTCCCCTCTGCCCCAGAGGCCAAGGAGGGGGGACCCGGCGTGGCCAAAACCACTCGACAGAGGTGTCAGCTTTTCCTCATGATCCGGGGCTGTGACCGCCACCCGTAATTCAATCCAGCATTTGCTGACGTTGCCGGCCCGGATGGCGGAAGAGTTTGAAGCCTTGGAAGGAAAGCACCCGCCGGAATGGTTCGCCTGTGCCGATCCGGCCGGCCGGCCGCTCGGGTCCGGCGGGGGTACCGCTCACGTGCTCGCGGAGGCCCGGCGGGCAACCGCACCCGGGAAGAGTTTTGCGGAGTGGCTGCGGGAAGGCCAGAAACTCGTCCTGCACGCGGGCGGCCAAAGCCGCCGGTTGCCGGCCTACGCACCGACCGGGAAACTGCTGCTGCCGATTCCGGTGTTCCGCTGGTCCCGGGGTCAGCGCCTCGACCAATCTCTGCTCGATCTGCAACTGCCGGATTACGAACGCGTGCTGGCTCATGCCGGCGAACATTTTCGGGCGCTCGTCACCAGCGGGGACGTCCTCCTGCGTTTCGGGCGCGAGCTGCCGCCTATCCCCGAGGCAGACGTCGTTGGCCTCGGAATGCTGGTTTCGCCGGAAACCGCCAGGGATTTCGGTGTGTTTTTCGCGCTCCGGAGCCGGCCGAGTGAACTGGCCTTTTTTCTGCAAAAACCAGCGCCGGCGAAGATCCGCGACCTGACGCCTGAGCACCTCGCCCTGGTCGACACCGGGATGTGGCTGTTGAGCGAGCGGGCGGTGGCCGTGCTGATGGAAAAATCGGGCTGGGACGCAGGCGGTGAACGATTCGGGGGCGGTGTTGCCGGAAACTACGAGCTCTACGGCGACTTCGGGCTGGCGCTCGGCACTCGTCCAACACGAGCTGACCCGGCCGTCAGCCGATTGACCTGCGCGGTTGTGCCGCTGCCCGAAGCCGGGTTTTACCACTTCGGCACGAACGCCCAGATGCTGGAGTCGGTCTCAGCCCTCCAAGACCTGGTGTTCGATGGCGCCAGGCTCGGGCCGGTGGGCGGCCGGCGGCAGCTCCCCCGGCAGGTAAATCAGAACTCGCGGCTGGAGGCAGCGCTGCGCCGGGAAGGCGACCAGGTATTTTGGATCGAGAACAGCGTGGTGAGCGCCGGCTGGCGGCTGGCCGACCGGCACGTGCTCACCGGCATCCCCGAGAACGACTGGTCGCTGCCGCTCGAACCGGGTGTGTGCCTGGATTTCATCCCGGTAGATGAAGATGATTTCTGCGTGCGGGCTTACGGGTTCGGCGATTCCTTTTCCGGTCCGGCGATCGGAGCCTCGACCGAGTGGTTCGGCCGGCCGCTCACAGAATGGTTTTCCGCGCGCAGCCTCGTCCCGGCCGATGGCGGGCTTGAGCCGGACCTGGATGTGCAAGCGGCGCCGCTGTTCCCGGTGGTGGCTCGAAGGGAGTTGGATCCTGAGTTCATTCACTGGCTGTTCGCCGCCGCCCCGCCCGCCCGCCCGGATTTCGGCTGGCGCTGTCGCGCGCTGCCCCGGCTCTCGGCACGGCAAATCTGCGAGCGCGCCAACCTGCGCCGGCTGTTCGAGCAGCGCGCTCGCCTGCGCCAAGGCTGCCTGGCGCCGATGATGAATAATTTCCGGCACAGCGTCTTTTTTCAGCTCGACCTTGGGGCGACCGCCCTCGAGTTCGCGCGGTCCGGCGTCGAGCCGCCGGAGCTGCATTTTGAAGCGCGGGACGACCCGATGCACGCCGTGCACGACCAGATGTTTCGCGCGGCGCTGCTGCGCCATCGCGGCGCCGCGGGATGGCCGCAATTCGAGACTGGAGCTTTCGGCAAGCTTCGGGAGATCATGGTGCGGGAGGCCCAACTCTCGCCGGTTCGCCCGGCTCGCAATGTGCTCGAGGACCAGATCGTGTGGGCGCGCAGCCCGGTGCGACTCGACCTGGCGGGCGGGTGGACGGACACGCCCCCTTATTGCCTCGAACACGGGGGGAAAGTGCTGAACCTCGCCGCCGAGATCAACGGCCAACCCCCCATCCAGGTCTTCGCCCGGGTCGCACCCCAACCGGAGTTGGTGCTGCGCTCGATCGACCTCGGCTTCGAGCAACGGATCCGAACCTACGCCGAATTGGACACCTTTGCCGAACCCACCGGGGCCTTCGCGCTGGCCAAAGCCGCCCTCGCCCTGGCGGGGTTCCTGCCCCGCTTTCACGCCGACGGCGGGTATGCCTCGCTCGAAGAACAGCTTCGGGCGTTCGGCGGCGGCGTGGAAATCGCCCTGCTCTCTGCGGTGCCGAAGGGTTCCGGTCTCGGCGCCAGCAGTATCCTGGCGGCGACGGTGCTGGCCGCGCTGGGCGATCTGTGCGGTTTGAGTTGGGACCGGAACGCGCTGTTCACCCGCACGCTGGCACTTGAACAAATGCTGACGACCGGCGGCGGCTGGCAGGACCAGGCCGGCGCCATTTTCAGAGAGATCAAACAGATCGAAACTGCGCCGGGCCTGGCACAAAAACCGACCTTGCGCTGGCTTCCCACCCGCTTGTTCGGCCGGGAATTCGCTAACCGGACCATCTTCCTTTATTACACCGGCCTCACCCGGCTGGCGAAGAACATCCTGGCCGAGATTGTGCGCGGGTTTTTCCTGAATTCACCGCGGCACCTCGGCCTGCTCGCCGACATCGCGGCGAACGCGGATTTCGCGAGCGCGGCAGTGCAAAAATGCGACGACGACATGTTGCTCGCGGCGATTCGCAGCAGTTGGTCCCTCAACCAGCGCCTGGACCCGGGCACCAACCCGCCCGCGGTGCAGCAAATACTCGATCGCGTCCAGGATTACCTTGGGGCGGCGAAGCTGCTCGGAGCCGGCGGCGGCGGTTACATGCTGCTGTTTGCCAAGGACGAAACCGCCGGCAACCGGCTGCGCGAAACTCTCACCGCCTCGCCGCCCAACCCCCGCGCCCGCTTTGTGGATTTCTCGCTCTCGGAAACGGGATTGCAGGTGACCAGAAGCTGATTCGGCACGCGGGCAAACCCACCCGGCCCGGCTCGCCGCCGGCGCTCAGAACACCTGCGGCAAGCCTTCCTCGAGAATCCGCAGCTTGCGCGTCAGGCCCTGGGCGTCGCACAACTCCCTTAGCCAGCGGGGCGGCTCGTCCATGTCCTCGAACGACAGGCGGAATGTGCCGTAATGCATCGGCACCAACCGCCGCGCGCGCAAGTCCTTGAAGACCCGGATCGCCTCGTCCGGTCCCATGTGCACGTGCCGGAAGGTCTCGGGATGATAAGCGCCGATCGGCAGCAGCGCGATCTCGGGGCGGCAAGCCTTGCCGATCTCTTTAAAGCCATCAAAGTACGCACTGTCGCCGGCGTGATAGATCTTCCGGCCCTGGTTCTCGAGCACGAACCCTCCGTAACCGCGATGATGGTCCCGCAGATGCCGGGCGCCCCAGTGCTTCGAAGGTGTCAGCGTCACCTTCCAGCCGCCGTGGGAAAAACTCTCCCACCAGTCCAGTTCGACGATCCGGCCGAAGCCAAGATTCTTCGCCAGGTCGCCCATCCCCCACGGCATGATGCCGATCTTGGGATGAGGCAACCGCCGCAAGGTGGGCTTGTGGAAATGGTCGAAATGCGCGTGCGTCAGCAGCACGACGTCGATCGGTGGCAGATCCCGGATGCGCAGCCCGGACCGTTTGATGCGCTTCAGGAGAAAAAGCCAGTTGGCGAAATTCGGGTCGATCAGCAGGTTCAGATCCGTGAATTGCACCAGGAACGACGCGTGGCCAATCCAGGTCAGCGCCACCTGCCCCCGTTTCAGCTTCGGGAAAACCGGCGCCCGGTGCTGGCCCGTCCGCCGCGTCAGCAGTGTTTTCCACACCATCTCCCGAAAAAACGTGCGCGGGTTGAAATGCCTCGCCGGGGTAAGATCCTTGAACGAGCGCGGCAGCGGCTGGCGCACCGTCACGGGCCGATACGGCTTCCTGGGAGGCATATTACAGAACCAAGGTATTTGATACCGCCAAAGGACGGATTATTCAACTGCAATGGACGATCGGCCGCGCGTTCGTTCGGGAACAGGATTCTCCCCGAACAAAATCCGAGATCCGATATCAGCACGGTCTTCAACTTTGTACGGCTCGAGCGCAGAGGGCGACCGGACCAGAGGACAAAGTGAAAGACAAAGTGGAAGGCGGAAGAAACAGGGTGGTGCCAGTCTTGTATGACGGGGGCCGGGGCCTCATCACCAGGCAGGTTGAAAGCCCTTGCGCGGTCCGAAGAGCAGGAGTAAGAAAGGAGACACAAACCCAAGTTCAAGCGTATGAAAACACTCATTCGATACGGCTATCTCTGTCCCTGTACATTGCTGGCAGTGGGTTGCCTGATGGTTTCGGCGCCGGTGCACGGCGCCATCGTGCAGAACCCGAGTTTCGAGAGCAACTGGAACCCAGCCTATCCGCATTACGGCGCCATTGACAGTTGGACGGGTGGCACCGGCGTGAACGACCGTTCACTCGATCGCGGAGGGCCTTTCCATGACAATGGCCTGACTCCCGACGGGAACCGCGTGGCCTTCAAACAGCAGGGCGGCGACCTGTCGCAGGATATCTTCGGGTTGTCGATCGGCCAACTTTATTGGGTCCAGTTCTACTATAACACCCGCGGCGATGTGCTGAGCGGCACCTGCGACATCACCACACGCTTCAACGGCATTGACCTGGATACGGTCACCGGCATCCAGCGCGTCACCGCGCCTGAAGGCACCAATCCCATTGTCGTTCCGTTTTATCCCCGCAGCGTGCCGTTTGTGGCGGACACGGACATGGCGGCGCTGACGTTCCACGTCAACACCGTCGGCGACCGCACCGCGCTGTTCGACGCGATCACGGTTGTCGCCCGGGATACGAACGACGTCACCGTGATGAATCCCAGCTTCGAAGCCAGCGGCCCGAGTGCCGCCGGCCCATTTGTTACCAACCGCCTCGCCGGCTGGGCCGGCACGGGGGTCTTTGGCGTCGATATCGCCTTTGGCATGTATGCCGATAACGGCGTGATCCCCGATCAGGACCTGACCGCGTTTATCCAGGGCGCCGGCTCGCTCGCTCAGACCTTGCGCAACCTGGTACCCGGGACCCAATACCAGCTCCTGTTCGCCTACAATGCCAACACTGCCGGCAGCCCGCATTTGCAGGTCAAGGCGGATAACACTGTGGTGTTTGAAACCGATGTTGCCGCCGTGGGAATCGGCAATGCTTTCCACACCAACATCTCCACGTTTACAGCCACCTCGAATCAGGTAGCTCTCTCCTTCGCTCAAACCAAAGCCGGTTCGGACGTTTTGCTGTTCGATAACGTCCGTGTCCTCGGCCAAACCGCCACCGCCCTCCCGCCCATGCAGGTCACACCCGCCCGCGCCGAATTGGCTCCGGGCCAATCAGTCATCGTCTCGCTCGTGGTCCCGTCCGAAAGGCTCGCGCTGGGCCCGGCGACCATCACCGTTGCCTCGAGCGACACAAACATCCTCCGGCTCGTGGGGGCGGGCGCCAACGGCACGGTCGCACTGACCTACGACAAGAACGGAGCGACCACCAAAACTGTCGAGGCCGTGGGTGTGCGGCGAGGCATAGCCTCGGTGACTGTGCCCGACTCGGCCGGGCTGGTCGTGCCGAACAGCGTGCTGGTTCACGTCGTGGAATCGTTCGTTCGCAACCCGAGTTTCGAGGCCGAGGCAGCTTCGACCGGGCTGGGCCTCGGCCCAATCCTCGCCTGGGAGGGAGCCGGTACTACAGGTCTGAATCGCATTGACCAGGCGTTTGCGGCCGGCAGTGGCCCGATCCCTGACCGTCTCCAGGTCGCGCTTATCCAGGGTGTCGGCTCGCTGTCGCAGCAGGTTACCAACCTGACTCCGGGCGCGAGCTATTGGCTCCAATTCCGCTACGCGTTGCGGGACATCGTGGATCCCAGCGGGCCCGCCACCGATCTCATCGTAAAACTCGGCGCACAGCCGCTCGTGACGATCAGCCACATCATTCCCCTCTCGCAGACCGGCTCGGCGGACTACTACTTCACCAACGTGGTGTTTACGCCGACCAACGCTTCCGGCGCCCTGCAGTTTGCCACCGCCAATCCACAGGGCGACGCCACCCTGTTGTTGGACGCGATCAACATCATCCGACGTGATGCGGGCGAGATCGTCGTGCAAAACCCCAGCTTCGAGGCCAGCGGAGCGATGGAACTCTACATCGAAGGCCCCAACACCGCGCCGCTCTGCGGTTGGACCATTCCTGGCTCCCCTGGCCACGGAACCGCCGCGACCGGCCCCTTTGCCGACAACGGCCTCGTGCCGGACCAGGACCAGGCGCTGTTCCTGCAAGGAGCCGCCGGTGTCCTTCAAGTCGTCCCGGGCTTCACGACGGGCCAGAAATACAGCGTGATCTATTCCGTCAACAACCGCGGTTGCTGCGGCGGCGATCTCGCTACTCATTACGTGCTGCTGACCGGCGACCCGGGGGCCGCAACCGTTTTGTTCGAGGAAGACATCACCCCCGTCGGCGGCACCCAGACCTACCGCCGTCGCTACGCCATCTTCACCGCCAGTTCCGCGAGCCAGGAGATCCGGTTCGAGCATGTGCCGACCGGCGACCGCACGCTGTTGCTGGATAACATCCGAATTCTGCCGGGCGAAGTCACCACGCCGCCTCCACTGCAAATCAGCCGCGGCGCCGACGGCACGCTCACGCTCAGTTGGCCTGTCATTCCGGCCTCGTTGGGCTGTGTGCTGCAGTCAGCGCCAACGCCGGCCGGGCCGTGGGTGAACGATCCGGCGCTGGTGACGGCGCAAGCCATCGGGGCGATCGGAGCTACGGTAACACCCGCCCAGACGGCCAGGTATTACCGCTTGTCTCTATAACGTCAGCCCGTTTAGGGCGGGACTACACCGCGACAACCTGTCCGGATCGGACGGATTTTTCCTCCGCCTCGCAGATTTCGAGGGCGGTGAGGCCGTCCTGGGCGGTGACGATGCTCGGGCGTTTGCCGTTCACCGCGCAGTCGACGACGTAGCGCACCTCGCCGGTGTATCCGTCTGACCCGCCGCCCGGAATGGTGCGGGGTTCTTTGCCGGGCTCGATCACCCGCATCGCGTCGGCGCCGCGGGTGAGGTCGAAATCAAGCGTCGCGCGCTCGCACTGCAGCGTGTAGGCCATGTTGAAGCCCTTGGCCAAAAGCCAACCGCCTTCCGCCTGCACCAGCGGGCCGTCCGGGTAAATGTATTGGGTCATGACGTGGTCCACCGAGCCGCCGGGTTGCAGCATGACGCCGGTGGAAAACACGCTCTTCGGCCGCCCGAACAGGAAGTTTACAAAGTCGACGTCGTGGATGTGCAGGTCGAACAGCGCCCCGCCGATGTCCATCGCGCCGCCGCTGTAGGTGCCCTGTTTGCTCCAGGTCGGCATTTCCGACAGCCGGCAGAACCGGGCCGCCAAAACCTTGCCGTAGGTCTTCTCCTCAACAACTTTTTTCAGCCAGCTCCAGCCCGGCCAGAAGCGCATGCACATCGCCGGCATCAGGAAACCCGGCCCTGCGTCCTGCGCCTTGAGGATTTCGCGCGCCAGCGCTGAAGTGCGCGCGAGCGGTTTTTCGCAGAACACGTTCTTGCCGGCTTTGAGCGCCAGAATGGCTTGCTCGGGGTGCAGCGGGGTGGGCGTGCAAATGTCCACCAGTTCCACGTCCGGTTGCGCCAGCATCTCCTCGAGCTTGCGGTAGACCTTCACCTGCGGGCCGAGGTTAATGTCGTCGGTCTTTTTGACGTTGCCGGCCACGCCCGCCAGGACGCCGTTGACCGGCAGGCGAACCGCGTCGCAGACGGCGACGATTCGCGCTTCCGGAATGTCGAGGTACGCGCGCAGATGCGTCACGCCCATAAAACCGAGGCCGACGACGCCGATGTTGACCTTTTGAGCGGAGCTGTTTGGAGTTGAATTGGGATTCATATCAGTAAGGAGTTCGTTTTGACGGGTGAAAATGGTTCAGGCTTCGGCGCCGGTCGCCAGCCGCTCGATCAACGCTTTCGCCTGGCGGATGTCGGCCACGCGCTGGGTGCCCGCTTCGCGCTCGATGACCAGGTCCCCGGTGAAATTCATCTCCCGTAGCGCGGCAAAAAATGCCGGCCAATCCACCTGCCCGGTTCCCACGACGACTTCCTCGCCCCAGGTTCCGGGCACCTTGGTGCGGTTGGCGTCCTTGATATGCACCTGGCCGATCCACTCAGCCAGCGCGCGCATCGCCTCGATCGGGTTGCCCTTGTCGTACAGAATCATGTTGGCCGGATCAAAATTCACCGCGATTTTCCTGGGCTTCAGCTTCTCCAGCACTCGCAGGAGCTGGGGCGCCGTCTCCTGGCCCGTTTCAAACCCGAGCGTGATCCCCGCGCGCTGGAATGCGTCGGCCACCTCGCCCAGCCGCTTCAGCATCTTGGCGAAAACCGGGTCGGCGGTGTCGTGGGGCAGGAAACCGGCGTGGAACGTCACCAGCTTCAAACCCAGTGTTTGCGCCAGCGCCGCCGTCGCCTGGACGTTCTTCCAGTTTTGTTCCCAGGTGGAATCAGGTGCCACACCACCCGTCAGCCGAATGCTCTCCAGCGTGCTGTAGTCCTCGCCGACGCAACCGAGCATGCCCGACACGATCGTGAACCCGTTGTCGCGGAACAGCGCGGGCGTCTGGCCCCACACGCCGGGGTCGTCCCGCAGCGGGTCCAGCGCCAGTTGCACGCGGTTAATGCCGGTAGCCTTCAGCTTCGCCACCAGGTCCTGCGGATTCGCCGGTTGAAGCGACCAACTGCAAACCGCCGTGCGGGCGGCTAACGATTTTGTGCTCATAAGTGTTGATGATGGAGGGTTGGAGTGATGGAGTAACGGGTCAGCGGAATGTGGGTGTCAAGGGACGCGCGAATGCACGGGGCACGAGGCGCTGAACGGCAGCGTCGATTTTCGTCTCGAGACCAGGCGCAAACCGAGTCGGCAGATCGTAGTAAATCATCGCCCCGCCACCTTCGTAGCCGCCTTCTTTCAGCACGCGCTCCGACGGAATGTAGCACGGCACATCGTTGGCATAGGCATTTACCCAGATCCGCGCGGGATCGAATTCTCGCTTCAGTCGCAGTGAGTAATCCACCACCACCTCGCCCGGCAGAAACACCAGCGCGAGGTCTTTCCCGAAAGTCCAGGACTGGACCAGGTAAGGCGACTGGGTCGGCAGGTTTTCACCCCGGTCAAGCCGGGCAAGCTGCAAGCGCGCGTGGCTGCCGGTGTAATTGGTTTCCCGCGCGCGCGCCTCCCACTCGGCCCGGGCGGGCAGCGTGTCAAACGCCAGGCCGATCGCCTTCGTGCGGCATACCAGCTTACCCTCAACCGCGGCGAGCCGATTTGTCAGCAGCGCCGCCACCGACCCCGCGATCTCCGCCCCGTGCCGCTTGGCCAGGTCAAACCCCGGTCGCGGGTTCGGGTTCGCGTCGCCGCCGCAGCCCAGCGCGATCAACGCGATGGCTCCCGGCTGGTCCCGCTCCAGGTATTCGGCGGCGTACCCCGCCCAGTCGCCGCAAACCTGGTTGAACTCGCCGGTCAGCGTCGTGCAATGGCAGGCGTAACTGGCGAACA
Organism: Verrucomicrobiia bacterium; assembly: GCA_036524155.1. Lineage (GTDB taxonomy): Bacteria > Verrucomicrobiota > Verrucomicrobiia > Limisphaerales > UBA8199 > DATDCV01. The sequence continues at coordinate 4,583 of DATDCV010000481.1, read as the reverse complement.
CCGCCCGCACTTTGCCGTCCGGGTTCGCGATGACCAGCACCGGCACATCCTGGTCCGCCGGCCCGCCTTGGGTGCGGCGATTCGCCGCAAAGCCCGCATGCCCCAGCCCGTGAGTCAATCTCGCCGGGCGCCGCGCCGCCAGCGCGTCGAGCGCGACCCGTTCCAGCGCATCGGTCAGTTCGCGCGTGTAACGTTCGAGCCGCGTGGCCTGCTCAGGCGGCAGCTCAACCCCGAACAGGTTCCGCAGATATCCTTTCAGCCACGGCGCGGAATGGGTGTGCGTCGAACAAATGGTGATTCGCTCCGCCTTCAGGTGCGCCCCGGCACGCAACCGCCGGACGACCTCATCCCGCACATTCACCGGCACACCACAGTTGTCGACCGTGATCAGAATGGCCGGCTTTTCCTTGTCGCTGCCGAACGCCAGCGCCTTCGCATAGAGATGCTGCGCGACGCCTTCGGACTCGGTCTTCCGGACTGCGTAGCCGGCCAGTCGCACCGGATAATCAGGGGTAATGTCGATCCTGGCCACGCCAACCTGCCGGAGTTCATCACCGGCCACGCTGCCGGCCAGGCAGAAAACCAGGAGCGAAACCAGTTGGAGCAGCTTTGCGCCCACGCGCAGCAGTGTAGTGCGCGACCCGCTGATGAAAAGTACGAATGTGCTTCGGCGCGCGGACTTTAGTCCGCAGCAACTTCCGTCAGCCGAGGGCATCCGCATTCCAAACGCTATGGTCGGTCGAGCATTCCTGCGGACTAAAGTCCGCGCGCCGGCCGGGAGAGGCTTCGTCGCTGACCCTGTGCTATGTTGCGGTCACATCGCACGCAAATGAACATGCGCAAGCTCGGCAACTCGGGATTGGAAATCGCGCCGATCGTTTTCGGGGGAAATGTCTTCGGCTGGACCGTCGACGAGCCCGGTTCTTTCAGGCTCCTGGACGCATTCGTCGCCGCCGGGTTTAACATGGTTGACACTGCCGATTCCTACTCGAAGTGGGCCCCCGGCAACCGGGGCGGGGAGTCGGAAACGATCATTGGCAAGTGGCTCAAGCGAAGCGGCCGCCGCTCGCAGGTCCTCATCGCCACCAAGGTCGGCAGCGACCTCGGCTCCGGCCGGAAAGGGCTGTCCAAAACCTACATCCTGAGAGCGGTGGAGGAATCACTCAAACGGCTCCAAACAGATTACATCGACTTGTATCAGTCGCACATCGATGACGCGGCGACTCCGGTCGAGGAAACGCTCGAGGCCTACACCCAACTGGTGCGTCAGGGCAAAGTACGCGCAATTGGCGCCTCGAACCACTCCGCCCTGCGCTTGGCGCAGGCTCTGGAAGTCAGCGCGCGCCAGGGCTATCCCCGGTATGAAACCTTGCAGCCGCTCTACAATCTCTACGACCACGCCGATTTTGAAGGCGACCTCCAGGCGCTTTGCCAAAAGCAAAACCTCGGGGTGATCCCCTATTTCCCGCTCGCCAGCGGGTTCCTCGCCGGCAAATACCGATCCCAGGCCGATCTTTCCGGCAAGCCCCGCGCGCAGTTTGTTAAGAAATATCTCAACGACCGCGGTTTTCGCATCCTCAGCGCCCTAGACGAAGCCGCGAAACAGGCTCAGTCCACGCCGGCGCGGGTTGCGTTGGCCTGGCTGATCGCCCGCCCCGCGGTCACCGCCCCCATCGCCAGCGCGACGAACCCGCAGCAACTAAATGACCTGCTCGCCGCCGCCACGCTCCGTCTTGATCCTTCCGCCCTGGACCTCCTTGACCGGGCCTCCAGGTTGTAGCGTAGTCTCACTCCGGACATGGGGTAGAGTCCCCATTTGGCGGCACGGGGGTAATGGAGTAGAAATAGGAAGCCAACAGATTCTCAGCCGCTACCCCAAGGAGGGGCGGCTCTTTTTTTTGTCCCCGCCGACATTCAGTTTTCTCCGCGCTGCTTCGGCAGGACTAAACCAGAACGGCGCAGGGTCGAGCCGCAACAGGTCGAGCCGACAACAGTTTTCCGAGCGCACAGCGCAGGTCGGGCACTGTGAAGGGTTTGCTCAGAAGAGCGTCCGCCGGGTTCCCAACGCCGCAACAGGCCCTCTGAGAGCCAGTGACCATCAGGATCGGCAGCGACGGCGCCAGTCGCTTGATGCCGACTGCAAGCTCACTGCCGTCCACCACCGGCATCTCGAAGTCGGTAATGACCAGGTCGAACTCGCTAACGGTGAATAAACTCAGCGCCTCGGCGCCATTGGCGGCCTCGGTGACCTGGTACCCTTCGAACTCGAGGATCATGCGCAGCGACCTGCGGAGAAGCTCCTCGTCTTCAACCAGCAGTATCCGTTGGCGGCGAACCACGGCCGGTTCCGCGCTCAATTCGGGCCCAGCCCAATGCGGCTCGGCACCACTGGCCCCGACTGGTTCCAGCGTTGCTGAAACGGGATAGCTATCTGTAATCATTTGTCTCACCTCCTGCTCGTGTTGTAGCGGGCCTGTTTAGCTCCAGGCCGTTATCGGCCTCGCCCGCTGCATCATCTCCTGCGGCCATGGCGGCGTAGATCGTCTGGCGGTGAACGCCGAGCTTCTGCGCAGCCAGGGAAATGTTATTGCCCACCAGTTGAACCACATGCCGGGTGTAGCGGTGCTTGACCTCGTCCAGCGGAAGGATCTCTTCCTCCCGTTGGGGGAGGAACACATCGGGGGCCGCTTCTGATCGGCTCAGCCAACGCTTGACACGGGTTGCCAGCACACTACCCCCGAGAGTCTTCTCCAGGAATTCGTCCGCCCCGGCCAACAGCGCATCCATCTTCACGTTGTAGGCCTTGCCACTCATGACGATAATCGCCATCTGCGGGGAGAGCGATCGCGCTGTCCGCACGACTTCAATAGCGACGTGGTCCAGGGACCAGTCCACAAGCAGCACCGACACCCTGTTTCGCCCCAGGGCTTCCAACGCCTCTGAAACGGAGGCAGCGGTTATACACGCAACCCCCTCAGCTTCAATGCAGTCGGCTACGTACCGGCGAAAGTCTTGATCATCCTCAACCACGAGCACGCGCTTTCCGCCGTCGGGTTTTCGTTCTTTCATGTTCATGGACGCCTGATTGTCTAAAAAAACAGCAGCATAAACGATGCCTTTGTTGAATTTTCCATCATATGCCCATGAAATCGGTGTCAAAACCATCAATCACATCCGCGGTTTGTCTAATTCCTGGACAACTGGCGGGACAGATCCGCTTGGGCAGGACAGTTCGGTGGGCGATGAGGAGGAGGAGGGGGAGGAAGAGAAAGAGGACGAGGAAGAACGGGGAAGCCTGGACAGATCAAGCGGCGACTGGCTGCGGTTGGCTACGGCACGGCAAGGTGGGGAACGACGCGCCTGAGGCACGGGAGGCAGTCGTCACAGACGCCCAATCTGTCTCTGAGCCGGACGGCTGGCTCCGGTTCGCTGCACCCTTCGGGGTTAGGATTTTCGGTGCGTCCAGTAGCCTGGCGCCCGGCTGAGATGCGCCACGGCAACAATGAGTATAAAATCTTCCTCGATTGTGTAGAGAATCGCGTAAGGAAAAGTGCGCGTCAGGCACCGGCGCACGTCCACCTCGAATATGCGGTAGCGCAAGGGATCTTCCAGGATGCCGTCGATCGCATTCTCGACGGAAGTGATAAAACGCAAATCGAGTCCCGGCTCTTGTTGCGCGTAATAAAACCCCGCCTCGTTGTATTCCTCCAGAGCCTCCGGATGGAATTCATATCTCATCGCCCCAGTGAGCGCCGCACACGTGCCAGTCCTTCCGGTCCAGGAATCGTCTGCACTTTGCCGCGGCGAACCTCATCGCGTCGCCGCCTGGCTTCGGCCGCCCAAAGTTTGTCAATCCCTCCGAAGTCCGGCGCTTCCAGGCTCTCTACCAGGCGGTCAGCCAAACGCGCCCGGGCCTCACCGGGCAACGCGAGCGCCTCCTTCTCGATTTGCTCAATGCTCATGCACAGAGCATAAGCTCTTCACGGGGGGGCTTCAAGGCTTGTCCCGCAAATGACGCGAAAACTCACTCCGCCGGGATCAACCCATACCTTGGTTCGTTTTGCTTCATCCATTCTCCCATTCATACTCCGATCCGCAGTTGATTGGGGTCGGCGGCCGCGGTCGTAGCCTTCATGAACTCATGCAGCTTCCCGTTGGCTGATTTCGAAGTTCCAAGCCATAGCCTGGCGGCAATGGCCTTCAGCGGCAGGGTCGTCTCGCGCCGCAGACGCGCCGCAATGGCCAGCTTGGCCGGGTCCTTCTTCCGGCGAGCCGCCAAATCCCGCTCGGACCAACCGTGAGGCTGCAGTTCTTCGGCGATGATTCTCTCCGCCTTCAGCAACCCGGCCCGCACGGGTTTAGATGAACATAATCGCACGCGGTCTTGAGGTATCCGTTGCCACTGCCTTCGACCAGTTGAGCTTGGTAGCGGCCGCTCAAGGCGTGGCCGTGCAAATGATGCCGGTGGTTGAGACGGATCGTATAAGTGCTCTGCAGCCACGCCATGCCGGGCACCAGGTTCGGCTCAGGGGTTTCCAGCACTAAATGGAAATGATTGGACATCAGACAGTAGGCGTGCACTT
>DATDCV010000480.1:0-4384 GCA_036524155.1 Verrucomicrobiia bacterium | reverse complement strand
CGGAGCGCCGGTTTGCAACCGGCTTAAACCAGCCAACCACTCGCCCGCTTCGCCTAAGAAGCCCCGCCCGCGTGAACCAAGGACGCTGTAAGCCGGCTGCAAGCCGGCGCTCCGCGCACGACTACTTGGTTGAGATTCTCGTGCGACGCTATAATCATCAGCGGAATGAGTATCCGATCTAAACGCGTGTGCCGGACTATTGCCTGTGTGGCGTTCGTATTGTTTTGCGGCCGGGGGATGGCGGCTGAACCGGCAAACCCGAAAGCCAACGCCGCGACTCGCGCCGTTCTCAACTACCTCCATGAATTGTCCGGCCGCGCCGACGGCAAACGAATTCTCTCCGGCCAGTTCAGCGATTTTGGGAATGGCGCCAACCTGCGCATCATGGAGCGGATCCACGAAAAAACCGGGCACTGGCCCGCGCTGATTGGCGTGGATTACGCGGATTTTCCACGCGGCAGCCTGACCACCAAAACCCCGAACCAGGTGGCGATCGATTACTGGAAGCAAGGCGGCCTGGTGACCGTCATGGCACACATGTACAATCCGGCAAATCCAAAAGGCGGCGGGCTGCGCGACCGGGGAGTGGAGCTGGCTGACCTCCTCAAGGAAGGCACCGACACGCATCAACGCTGGACGCAGCAGCTCGATCTCGCCGCCGATGGACTCCTGGAACTCAAACAAGCCGGCGTCGTCGTTTTGTGGCGGCCCTTCCACGAAATGAACGGCGGCTGGTTCTGGTGGGGCGCCCAGGACTTCGACACTTTCATCCGGGTGTGGCGGCACATGTTCCACTACTTCAGCGAAACCAAGGGCCTTGATAACCTGCTGTGGGTCTATGGCCCGAACCACGGGCAGAACACCGCCAAGTACTACGCCGGCGACCGCTACGTGGACATCGTGGGCCTCGATGCTTACACCGATTTCATCGACCCGGAGCACATCAAGGGCTACCAGGAAATCGTCGCGTTGCGGAAACCTTTCGGCTTTACCGAATACGGCCCGCATGGGTCGCGCAATCCTCCGGGAGATTACGACTACCGGCGTTTCCTTGAGGGCATCGAGAAAGACTTCCCCAGGACCTCGTTCTTCATGTCGTGGAATGCGAAATGGAGCCTGGCAACCAACCAATTCACTCGTGAACTGCTAGGGTCGCCGTCGATTCTAAACCGCGAGGACCTGCCCAAAGCGCTGTTCCCCTAGCATTCCGAGCCGGTGGCGGCGGGGAACAATACTGCCGCTTGCGCCGGCTTTGAAGAGCACTCCGGCGAAACAGTCTGTGAAAACAGGAAGCCGCCAATGGCTTTTGGCCAGTGGCGGGGTGTGCTGGGGTTATTGAAAATGCTTAAACCAATCCCTGGTCGAGCATCGCGTCGGCGACCTTGACGAAGCCGGCGATGTTGGCGCCCACGAACAAGTTGCCCGCCTTCCCATATTCAGCCGCGGTGTGATAAGCGTTGCGGTGGATGGTCACCATGATTTGGTGCAGGCGCTTGTCCACTTCCTCGCTGGTCCAGGGCAGGCGCATCGAGTTCTGCACCATCTCAAGGCCCGAGGTGGCGACGCCGCCGGCGTTGGCGGCCTTGCCCGGCCCAAACAGAATCTTGCGCGATATGTACTGTTCGATGGCGGCCGGTTCGGATGGCATATTCGCCGCTTCCGAAACCAGCGTGCAGCCGTTGTCCATCAGCTTCTTGGCATCTTCGCCGCTGATTTCGTTTTGCGTCGCGCAGGGGAAGGCGCATTTGCATTCGATAACCCACGGCCGTTTCCCTTCATAATATTTGGCGCCGAACCTGGTCGCGTATTCCTTGATGCGGCCGCGTTTGACGTTCTTGAGGTCCTTGATCCAGGTGAGTTTTTCCGCCGTGATGCCATCCTTGTCGTGGATGAACCCGTTGGAGTCCGACATGGTCACTGGCTTGGCGCCGACCTGGATGAGTTTCTCGACGGTGTATTGGGCGGCGTTGCCCGAGCCGGAAACCACGCACACTTTGCCTTCCATCGATTCGCCCCGCGTTTCCAGCATTTCCTGCGCGAAATAGACGCAGCCGTAGCCGGTCGCCTCGGGCCGAATGAGCGAGCCGCCCCAGTTCAGGCCTTTGCCCGTCAACACGCCGGTGAACTCCCGGGTCAGGCGCTTGTATTGCCCGAACAGAAAACCAATCTCCCGCCCGCCCACGCCGATATCGCCGGCCGGAACGTCTGTGTCGGGTCCGACGTGGCGGAACAGTTCCGTCATGAAGGACTGGCAGAAGCGCATCACTTCGCCGTCGGACTTGCCCTTGGGATCGAAGTCCGAGCCGCCTTTGCCGCCGCCCATCGGCAGCGTCGTCAGCGAGTTCTTGAAAACCTGCTCGAAGGCCAGAAACTTCAGGATGCTGGCCGACACCGTCGGGTGGAACCGCAGCCCGCCCTTGTACGGCCCGATCGCGCTGTTCATCTGGATTCGGAACCCGCGGTTGATCTGAAACTGCCCTTTGTCGTCCTGCCAGGGAACGCGGAACACCACCATGCGCTCGGGCTCGACGATCCGCTCCAGGATTTTGGCGTCGCGGTACTTTTTGTGCCGCAGGATGACGGGCTCGATGGATTCCAGCACTTCGGTGACGGCTTGCAGGAACTCGGTTTCGTTGGGGTTGCGTCGGCTGACGCTTTCAAGGACTTCGCGGATAGCTGCCATAGTTTTGGTGGTGTTTGTTAATTGACTCCGAGAAGTCCGCCCGACAAAAAGCGCGCCGCCGCAAGCCGGGAGGGCCTGGAATTACGCGACAGATCCTGACGCAACTCTCGAACACGTCTAAAATTGTGGAGGGCATACAGGCAGCGGCGGTCAATGTCGATTGTTTTCTTGGGTTCGGGACAAGTATTAATTGCATGAATAGTTTTGCGTGGTCGAATAACCCCCAGCAGTTCCCATTTTGATGTGGCAGGGACGCGTTCCACCGCGTCCCCATTTCGGAACTGCTGCAAAAGATGAGGACGTGGTGGAACGCGTTCCTGCCACCCTGCCCTGAGAACCGCTATAATGAGAGTTGCTAAATAACCCCTGGGCATGCTTGCGGTTCGCGGTCGCGCCGGCTAAGAGTAGCGGCATGAAATCCAGAATCGATCGGCGCACGGCGGTCAAACTGCTGGGGGGCGCCGTAGCGCTGCCGTGGCTCACCGTTTCCTCCTCCTCGGGCGCCGCCCCGGCCGATTCACGCTGGAAAACCGCGGTCGGCCTGAACGGTTTCCAGTCGGGCAGCGGGAAGTACCGGAAGAGCTATCCGATCTGGGAGGTGCTGGACTTCGCTTCCCGGAATGAGTTTGCTGGGGTGGAATTGGTGGCGGATTGGCCCGCAGGAGGGTACCCGAAAGCGGCCGAAACGGAACGGGTGAGAGCGCTGCGCCGCCTCTACGACCTCTTCGGCCTGCGCATTTTTTCGATCCAGCTCGATGCGGGCGGCGCACATCACCGCGACGATTTGGTGCGGCGCGCCTGGCTCGATGGCTTTCGCGACCGGGCGCAACTGGCTCGTCAGCTCGGGTGCGAATGTGTCGGTCTGTGGCCGGGCGGCGGGCTCGGCGGGCAGACCTTCGACCAGGCCCTGGAGCACCTCACCCAATCGTTTCACGAAGCCGGCAAGATCGCCGCCGACAACGGGCTGACCGCCTGCTTTGAAATCGAGCCGGTGTTCATCTTCAACCAGGCCGAGCATTATCTCCGGATCCTGCACGGGGCGGATCATCCCTCCCTCAAGGGCATCTACGACCCGAGCCATTTCGATCTCATGAACCACTCGACGGGCAGGCCGGAGGAACTCCTGCAGCGTGTCGGCGTCCGGAACATCGGTTACGTGCAGTTCTGTGACACGGACGGCACGCTGCGGGATGGCGGCACTTCGAAACACCTCGCCTGCGGGGAAGGCCACACCGACTGCGCAAAAGGGCTGAAGATTCTGAAAGAGGGCGGTTTTCGCGGCTGGATTATGATCGACGAATGGGAAGTGCCCGACCCCTATGACGCCTGCCTGAAATGCAAGCGGGTGGTTGACCAGGCCTGGCAACAACCGCCGTGAGACGCGGACTCCGCACATTTTACTGACCCTTTACCGTCCAGGACCATTTGCGTTTGCCCGAAGATCGATTAAGGCTCAAAATGCAGGTGATAATGAAACCCAACTCTGACGTTGTACCCAATGGCCACCCCGCTGCCGGCGCGCGGACTTCAGTCCGCAGCAATCCTCGTCAACTGCCGGCTTTAATACCCCGAACGCAACGGGCGGCCGGAGATCGCTGCGGACTGAAGTCCGCGCGCCGGGATAGCACAAAGACGCTTGGTTCAGCAAAAGTCTCTTTGGATCCAGACGCGCCCATTGGGACCAATAACCGTTCAGGCAAC
>DATDCV010000479.1:0-12765 GCA_036524155.1 Verrucomicrobiia bacterium | reverse complement strand
CCCGCCCAGCGCTGGATGGGTCTTGATGACTTCGTATTCGTCATGGGTAAGTTTTCCAGGCTTGGAAAGTATCTCCATGGGAATGCCCTAGCCAAAGTGGCGAACCAACCGAGAATCGGCCAGAATTTGACCTCTCGCTTGGCCACAAAGGCTGCGGGCGCGAGGGCGCCCAATACTAAGATATCCAGGTAGCTAAGGTGATTGCAGACGAGCAACCCGCTCGAGGGAATCGGACCTTGCGTCTCGACTTCGACATTGAATACCAGTATTTGGGAAGGGCTGAACCAGGAAAACGGACGTGGTTGCCCGCAGCTCGGCAGGAGGTTTCCGACAGCCTCATACAGACTCACCGCTCAAGTCGCTGGTGACCGCTCGACGCCGGCCAATTTCGGCAACTTCACCGTTCCAACATCCCGGCGAGCTCGGCCAGTTCCTGTTGGTTCAAATCTGAGACCAGGCAATAGCGCAGGCCCTCCGCCTCGCGGCTAATGACCGAATAGCCACGCAGGTGCTGCACCCCGGAAATGGCGTTGTTGGCGGCGGGCCAGACGAAAACATTGATAAGGTGTTTGTTGCGGCGATAGACCAGGGCGGCAACCGCACGGCCATTTAAATAATCCAATCGCCCGCCAACGAGCGGAAAGCCCTGGGCAGCGAAATCCTTAACGGTTGGCGCGAAGTCGAGTTTGCCATTGAACCACGGCTTGACTGTGTGCTGGTCAGTAGAGGTAACATCGGTGAGATGCTCGGCCATCAGCGAGCGCACGTGGCCGGAGATTGCTTCTTCCAGAAACTGGTCGCGCCCGGAAATTCCCGACCGGGTAAGCGTTGCCAGGAGAGCGAACGCTGCAGCGCCGAACGCCAGAGATTTCCAAAGTAGCAGTGATTGGAACAACGATCGAGGGGGCCGATCGGCCCTCCCAAGGACTATTCGACGGAGCTCGTTCCGCAGTGATTCGGGTGCGTTGCAGCGCAAAGGCGATTCCCGCAGCGCTTTCTTAAGCGACTGCACCGCTTCCCTTTCGGCGGCGCAGACAGCGCAGGCTTGGAGGTGACGCTCCAGCTCGAGACTGTTCGCGACGTCCAGCTCGTTGTCGGCCTGGGCATGCAGGAGCTGTCGGCTTTCAGTGCAGTTCATACTTTCTCCTTCTGGATAAGAGTCTTCTGCAATTGCCGCCGCGCGCGGGCCAATCGCGACATGACGGTGCCGACCGGCACTTCGGCAACTTCGGCGATTTCTTTGTAAGATAGCCCTTCGAGTTCGCGGAGCACGAGAGCTTCGCGAAATTCCAGCGGCAGCGATTCCAGGGCGGCGCGCAAAGTTCCCGTATCAGCACTGTGGAACGAGCCGGCCGCGCCGCTTTGATCTTCAATTTCTGCGAATTCATCGTTGTCAATGGAAACGACGGAACGCGGCCGATTCTTCTTCAGCCACGAAAATGCGGCGTTACGCACAATCGTCAGCAGCCAGGCGCGCGCGTCAGGGTTGCGGCAGCCGCTGACAAACCGGAACGCACGCATGCACGCCTCCTGCGCGATGTCTTCGGCGTCGTGGTCGTTGCCGGCCAGCCAGCGCGCCAGGTTATAGGCGGCGTCCAGATGCGGCAGGACAAGCTGTTCAAATCGCGCCCGCTGTTCGCTGTCGCTCACGTTTCGCGTCCATTGAAGTCCAGACCGCACGCAACAGGATTTTATTCCCGGCGGAATAACTCATTTCCCGGCAAGTCCTGGACAGTGTGAATAAAACCAAGATCACACAAAAAATTATGAAGACTAACGAAAAGTTCATTGAACACGATCACAACCGCGATGGCCTCGACCGGCGCGGCTTTCTTGAATGTATGGCGTGGGCGGGCACGGGGATGCTCTGGAGTGTCAGCGGCGGTGTGCTCGGCTCGACTATGCTGGCGCCGTGGGCGAGCGCGACGGACGCAGCCAAAAGCAGTTTCAGCTTCGTGCAAATCAGCGACTCGCACATCGGGTTCAGCAAGGAAGGCATCAACGCAGACGTGACAGCCACACTCAAGCGGGCCATTGCGCGGATCAACGCTCTGCCGCAGCAGCCCGATTTCATTCTCCACACCGGTGATCTGACACACCTCTCGGCCGCGGAGGAATTCGACACGCTCCGGGAGTTGCTCAAAAGCGCGAGGACGCAGCAGATCTTCTACGTGCCAGGCGAGCACGACGTGACCGGCGACGACGGAAAGCTTTACCGCGAGCGCTTCGGCAAGAACTCGAAGGGCAGCGGTTGGTACAGCTTCGATCACCGTGGCGTGCACTTCGTCGGCCTCGTGAATGTCGTGGACATCCAGCAAAATGGCCTTGGCTCGCTCGGGGAGGAGCAATTGGAGTGGCTTGAAGACGATCTGAAGGGCCGCTCCGCCGAAACGCCCATCGTCGTCTTTGCCCACATACCGCTTTGGGAAGTGTATCCACAGTGGGGCTGGGGCACGAAGGACAGCGCGCAGGCGTTGAGGTATCTCAAGCGCTTCGGTTCGGTCACAGTCCTCAACGGTCACATTCATCAAACGATGAAGAAGGTCGAAGGCCGCGTCACATTCCACACTGCAATGTCCACCGCATTTCCTCAACCCGAACCCGGCAAAGCACCCAAACCCGGACCGGTGAAAGTAGATGCGGGAAAACTCCGCGAGCACCTCGGAATCACGGACGTGAATTTTGTCGCCGGCAGCGGCTCGCTGGCTGTGGTGGACTCCACGCTCGTTTGAGTTACCTCCCCTATGACGACAACATTTTGGAGGCAGATTCACGGCGGCAGCACGCATTTCCCGATTGTGCTGCTGCTGGCCTCGGTGGTGTTCGACTTCATCGCCTGGCGGTCGCGCGACGAAGGCTTGCGGCGAGGGCTTCACGCCGCTGGATTTGGTTCGGCAGTCGTTGGCATGCTGGGAGGGATTACGGCCGGGATTGCCGGCCTTATCATGACTCGCGGGCGAGTGCTCGGCGGCGGTTACGAAAGAACGCATCACTTCTTTGTCTGGCCGGCGCTCGCAGCGTGCGTCGCGTTTGTGGCCTGGCGACTCCTGAGAAGGGGGCGCATCCCCGCGCGTGGGCTGGGCGTTTACTTTGCCGGAATGAGCGTGGCCGTGTTGTTGATGACCGGTGCCGGTTATTCCGGTGGCGAATTGCTCCTGAGCGCTGAAAGCGGGAGCTCTCCCGTCTTGCCCCCATCGAGCATGTCGGTTTCCCCGCAGGATCGCCTGGCTATCGCGCCCGCCGGTCGGGAATTGTTCCTGAAGAACTGCGCCCATTGCCACGCCGCGGACGCCCATGGCGACGAGGGGCCGGACCTGCACAATCTGGACTGGACCGATGAACAAATCGCGACGCGCATTCGCAACGGAAAGAAGGGTCAGATGACAGCGTTTGCAGGGAAGCTTTCGCCGGAACAGATCAGTAAAGTCATCGCCTACCTGCGCACGTTGAAGTGACGCACCATCGCGCGGCTCGGCTCGAGCCTGCTCATCGCGATAAAAGGCTTCCGAAAGTTTGGTGTCCGCTACGGGCAAATGCGATTCGTAGAGGTGCATGCGCGTCCACAGCCTATCACATCACCGTCTTTAGGCACTGGGGCTTTAGTTCCATTTGATTTCCGGAACACGCGGATAGGTTAACGCTCGTATAAGCATGAAAAGACTTCCAGAGCACCCACGCCACCGCAGGGGCGGGCTGCCTCGTTCCCAAAGCACCGGCAGGCGTCTTCCCCGGCAGCAAGACCGGGAACATGGCACCCGACCCGATCTGTACGCTCTCCTTCATCCCGCCCGACACGTTACGATGAGCGCGTTTGGGCTGAAGCGAGAGGAGATCCTTTTCCCGGCGTTTGCCGGCTGGGATGCCGCGGGCGCGAAGTGGTTCGGCTTCCCGACAGTCTGGGTCAATCGAATGAATTCGCCGGCGGAGGAGCTGTCCGTGATGCCCGACGTGATGTGCAACGACTTATCCGGTCTGGTGGCGTTTGCAGCTTCCCGGCGGTAGCCTGCAGTCTCGATCACTATTCAGGTGGCGCGGCCTCCTTGGCGTTCGACCAATTCTTTCCACTCGGAATATGACTCATTGAAGCCTGGGCTCGGTGCGTCCCGCAGGAACGTGATGAATTCCAGCGAATGTCCGTCCGGATCTCGAAAATAAACCTGCGCCGACGGCATCCAGCCGATCACACTGGGCTCCCGGGAGACTCTGCCGTCAAAACCGCGCGTTTCGATTCCGTGCTCGTTCAGTTTTCCAATCGCGCCCAACAACTGCTCGAAGGAGACGGCGAACGCAAAATGGGACGGCACAATAACTCCGTTGTGCCGGCCGAATCCCGTGGCGGGTCCCTACAGCCTGAGCATTCCCTTCTGTTTTTCATCCACCCATAAAAACACGATGTCGCGTGTCGCATCACGATAGGCAAATGGCAGACCAACTACTTCGCGATAAAAGGCCTCGGACAGTTTGGTGTCCGCCACGGGTAAATGCGATTCGTACAGGTGCATGAGCGTCCACAGGCTATCACATCACCACCCTTAGGCACTGGGGCTTTAGTTACATCTGATTTCCGGAACACGGGAATAGGTTAGCGCTCGTATTAGATTCCAAATGTAAGGTTCCGGCGTCGCTGCCGACCAACCACCAGATATGTGGCAGGAGACCTTCAATCGAGACCGGCGGAAGCCGGATCTGGGCTGTCAGTGGCACGGACCACGGCCGAATCCCATCTAGCACCAGAACCGCCATGGAACTTCTATGATTGCTGCAATACTTCTCTCTTTGGCGGGTCTTTACCTGCTCTGCGGATTCGTCTTTGCCATTCCATTCGTGTTGGTGGGGGTTGGGAAGATCGACCCGCATGCCGCTCACGGCTCGTGGGGTTTTCGGATCCTCATTTTCCCGGGCACCACCCTATTATGGCCGCTGCTAGCGAAGCGCTGGATCCAAGGAATCCACGAACCTCCCGAGGAGAAGAACGCACACCGACTGAGTGCAAAATGCAGAATGTAGCCGCCGACGTGAGGAGGCGGACCTGAATGAGCGTTCCGAGGGTGTCCGCCTCCTCACGTCGGCGGCTACGACCAAGTTATGAACGACGAATTCTACATCGGCTGGCAGGGCCAGGCGCCCAAGGCCATCGCCTCGCACATCCGCCGGACGGTGCTCCTCCTCCTTCTGCTTGCGCCATTGGCGGGCGTTCTCCTCGTGCTGGCTCAGAGAACCATTGGCAAGGCGGTTTTCGAATGGGGCACTATCAAGACCTTCTCCGGCATCCTTCAGGCCCGCCCGTATCCTCACCTCCTGGTTGCGCGCCCCGGGAAGTCAGAGGGCACGCCTTCGGCCTATTACCTGGTTGCGCCATTCAAATTCGGACTCAACCCTGATTTGCTTGCCACGTTCGATGGCAAACCGGTGTCCCTAAAAGGCACGCTCATCTACCGCGGCAATCAGACCATGATTGAGGCGCGCCCCGAATCAGTGCAACTCGCATCCGGTGCTGCCTCGGCCTCGACCGTGAAGCCGGGCAATATGCAGGAGAACCTCGGCCGGCAGACGTTGGTTGGCGAGATTGTGGACAGCAAGTGTTATCTCGGTGTAATGAACCCAGGCCGGTTGACGCCGCATCGGGCTTGCGCCGTGCGGTGCATCAGCGGAGGCATCCCTCCGGTCTTGCTAGTCCGGTCTAAAGATGGGCCACCGCTCTACTTTTTGCTGGTCTCCAGCGATGGCCAACCTGTGAAGAAGCAGGTTCTGGATATGGTTGCCGAACCGGTACAGATCACCGGCGAAGTAGAGCGCCAAGGCGAACTCATGGTGCTCCGGGCGGATCCCAAGACCTTCCGCCGCGTTGGAAAGTGAGGCTGCGTATTCCTGAACTGGTCATCAGCGCCGAACCTAAGCCAAGCGAGGTTCAGTATTTGGAGGATCGGATCTATGAGTTCAACTCGTCTGCGACCGGCATCACGGACGGCGAGTGGCTGGGGATTTTCGTAAGGGACGAGGACCATCGCATCGTTGCGGGAATTTGCGGAAATACCTGGGGCGGTTGCGCGGAAATTCGCCAGTTCTGGGTGGACGAGCCACGGCGTAAGCAGGGATTAGGGGCGAAGCTGCTTGGTGCAGCAGAGAAAGAGGCCAGCCGGCGGGGCTGCCGGCAAATCCTGCTCATGACGTTCAGCTTTCAAGCTCCAGCATTCTATGCCAAACGCGGATTTGAGGTTGTCGCGGTGGTGGACGACCACCCTCACGGTCACGAGAATATGCTCCTGCGTAAGCGCCTTGGCGGCGTGAACTAGCCGCGGTGCGCCAACTGTGGTTCTCGCGCTGGGCGTTGAGATTGTATGTTTAGCCCTAATTAAAAACACGCTCGGTTTGTTCAGCGACACAGACCACGCCGTAGCCGCTTTCGCCAACCTTTTCAGTAGCTTATAGCGGCCGAGGGCCTGGCCGGCACCCTCATCCCTGGTCTTGTCGTTGAATTCGATCTTCATCGTTCCCCTGGCCGCGGGCGCGGTTTCTTCGAGGACACCTTCGTATTGCTCCTGCGCAGCGAGCAGCGCGTCGAGGCGGGCACGCAGGGCAGCGTCCCGGCGGCATTCGCGGTCAAGAAAGGCGGCGCGTTCCGCGGAGGACTTCTCCAGTGGCAGCGCAAACAAGGCTTCTTCGCGGGCGGAATTCATGGTTGCTTCGTTTTTGCCTTCGCTTCCGCCGCGGCGATTTCGTCTCCCGCTGGAACCCGCCAAAATCGCAGGACGCCCCCGCCGATCGACGCCCCGAGGGAGTTGCCGTCAGGCGAAAACTTCAACGAGGCGCAGGCCCCTTCTGCGATCGGCAGGGTGACGAGTTCGCGCCAGGTTTGGACGTCCCAAACTTTGATCAGGCCCTCTTCCCGACCGCCTACGACCAAGCGCGTACTGTCCGGAGAGAAAGTGACCGCCGCGCCTGAGGTGACAAACCCACCCAGCTTTTTCCGTTCCTGGCCGGTGCGCCGATCCCACACTGCCGTCAGGCCGTTGATACTGCTGGCGGCAACGAGAGCTCCGTCCGGGGAAAAGCCCACGCCAGTCATCCCGATAAACCGTCCCAGTTCCAAGCGCTGATCATCCGCTGGCGACCAGAGCCAAACCCTCGTTTCGTCCTGGTCCGCGGATAGATCGAGCGCAAGCACCTGTGAGAGGTCAGGCGCCAGTTCAAAGCCCGCCGGATTCGGCCCGCGGCTCGTTCTGTCGAAAAGCTCGAACCCGGAGGGAATCAGCCGAGACAGGGATTTTCGGACGGACTGACCCTGCGAAGACCACTCCCAGATCTCAAAACGCTTGAATGAGTCGCCAGTCACCAACGCCAGTCGCCGGTTGTTGGTATGAAATTGAAGCGGGGCAACCGGGTTCGTACCCACAGAGAACTGCGCCCGCAAGACTTTCGCCGGGAGTTCCCACAACTGCACCGTTCCGTTGGTGCCACCAATTGCCAGCCAGCGACCGTCCCGAGACCAGCAGGCCCCCCTCCCGCTGAGGGCCATCGGGGTTCGCTGCGGGGCGAAGCCTTCCCCGCGCCACTCGACCAATTCTAGCGCCTGCAGGTCGACGGCAACCATCGAACGGCCATCCGTCGCAAAGCCCCAGAACATCAGATTCGAGCTGGTAAGACAGGCCGTGCCGGGCGAACGAAGGTTCGCCTCGGTGTCCCAGAGACAGACCTCGCTGTCCTTGCTGCCGCTGACGAGCGTTTTCCCATCCGGGAGCAATGCCAGACCAAAGACTTCGCTCCCGTGGCCGCGCAGGACTCGCGGCGGGGGCACATGGGCTGGGTCGCTTGTATCCCACACACGGATGGCCTGGTCGCAGCCCGCGGAGGCAAGCTTTCGTCCGTCCGGCCAGAATGTCAGAGTGTTACCACGGCTGCCGCGGCCTTCCGAGCTTCCAAGTTCAGAGCCCGAAGCGGCGTCGAATAGTCGAAGTGAGCTTCCATTGAGACCTGGACCAGCCGCAAGCAATCGACCGTCGGGGGAGAATTGCAGCGAGCACAGGTCGTCTGCGGTGATTGGCACTTGCCACAGGTGCTTCCCTGTGTCCAGGTCGATCACCAGAAGATTGCCCTGCTGATGATAATGAGCGACCGCCACGATTCGGGCGTCACGCGTCGCGGCGAAGTTAATATTCCCATCCCGGAAACCGGGAACATCCCTGAAGGAAAAGCTGGAAAGCTGGTGGGACTCGTGAATCTGCCAACGGCTCACCGTTCGGTGGTTGTCGCAGGCCGCGAGAATCGATCCGTCCTCATTGAAAGCCATTCCCGCCACCACGCCTGTGGGAAGTTCCGCGATTTGGCGTTGGGTCTGAAGATCCAGAATGAGGACACCAAACTCATTCGTCCGGGGCACGAGTTCCGCCGGGTAAGCGATGACGGCGCCGACTGGACCGAAGATCGGCTTAGCCAGTCCCTTGCCTGTGCTTGGCAGCTCCCGGTCCATGATGGCCCTTGCCCGATCCCACAGACGAACGAGGGTCTTGTATCCTCGCAATTCTACTATGGCCAGCCACCGACCATCAGGTGACGCGGCGACAGAGGCCGCCGCCCACCCTGAGACCCGGCATAGGGTGCCAAGCGCCTCACTGCGGGAGCGTTGCCAGAGATAGCGCCATTCCCAACCGCACAAGTCGCTGTCAGCCCAACCATTCAGCAGGTTGTGCACCTGTCCGAAGTCGCCAGCGGTCAACGCGTGTTGGGCCAGGTAGATATCCGCCGCGTAGGCACGCTGAAGGGCGGCGCGTTCGCCGGTTTCAGCGCGACTGCGCTCGCGGTCAGCACGCGTCTCAGCGGCGCGCGCTTTGGCACTTTCCTCCACTGCGGCACCCTTTGCCGCCACGGCCTCGTTGCGGGCGCGGAGCGCGACACCCGCCTGCCAGGAACTGACTGCGATGCCAATTATCAACGCGACCACAACGGTCATAGCCGCGGAATAGACAACCTTGTTCCTCCGCCACGCCTTCTGGAATCGATAGACCGCACTCGGCGGACGGGCCACGACCGGCTCGTTGCTGAGGTGCCGCTTGAGATCGGCGGCGAGGCCGTTGGCGGTTTCGTAACGGCGTGTCCGGTCCTTCTCCAAACATTTCATCACGATCCAATCGAGGTCGCCGCGAAGTTGGTGCAGCAACCTCGAGGTATCCACCGAATGCCGCTTGGCTGTAGTGGTCAGGTCGTTTCCTGGAAGCGTAGCGAGTTTGGTCGAGGGTCGGGCCGGCTCCTTCTCCCGGATCGTCTTGCGCATCGCATCTAGTCCCATGGACATCAGTTCCTTTCCATCGAAGGGCGTTTGGCCAGTGAGAAGTTCGTAAAGCAGCACACCTAAGCTGTAGATGTCCGAGCGCGTATCGATGTCCAGTCCGCTCATTTCTGCCTGCTCCGGGCTCATGTACGCGGGGGTCCCAATGAACTGATGCAGCTGCGTGTACACGGTTGCGTCGGTCAACCGCCCCTCCGTCGCTTTGGCGATGCCGAAGTCGATGACTTTCGGTACCGGCCCGCCATCGTGCAATGTCACCAGAATGTTCGAGGGCTTGATGTCCCGGTGGATAATGCCTTTCTGGTGCGCGTGCTGGATGGCGTGACAGACCTTGATGAAGAGGTCGAGTCGATCCTGTGTGGAGATCTTCTCTTGGTCGCAGTAGTCAGTGATCTTGATCCCGCGCACCAGTTCCATGACGAAGTAGGGCCGGCCTTGCTCGGTGGTGCCTGCATCAAGGACCTTGGCAATGTTGGGATGATCCATCATTGCCAGCGCTTGTCGTTCCGTCTCGAAGCGCACGACGACTTGCTTGGTGTCCATTCCGAGCTTGATCACTTTGAGTGCGACACGCCGGCGCACCGGCTCCGTTTGCTCGGCGACATAGACCATGCCGCAGCCACCTTCGCCGACTTTTTCCAGGACCTTGTAGCGTCCGATCACCTGACCGACAGCTTCGTCCTCCGGCTCGATGTTGAATTCGAGTTTCATGGTGCCCCCCGCGACGGGCGCGGTCTCCTCGAGTACACCTTCAGATTGCTCATGTGCGGCGAGCAATTTATCAAGACGGGCACGAAGCACGGAATCGTTGGCGCATTCTCGGTCAAGAAATGAAGCGCGTTCGGCAACCGGTTTGCTCAGGGCCAGGGCGAAGAGGAGTTCTTCGGGTGACGAGTTCATGCGCTTGGATTTCGCCATTCGTGTTGCGACCGCTATTCCTTGGCTGGCTCTTCCGGCGGCCACGTCGGGTGGCGCTTTAACTGCGCCAGGGCGACTTGAGCCCAATAATAGGTTGGCCCCGACGTGAAAGCGCGCGTGTCAATCGCCTGGCGGAAGTGTTCCGCGGCGCCGGCGTGATCGCCGTCGGCCCAATTCTGGAAGCCGATCAAGCAATGAGCCCAGCAGGCCTCCCCCAATGATCCCTGAGCGGCGTTCAGGAAGGCCTTTTCGTCAAGGCGGCCGGCGAGGTAGTTCACCTCGCGCTGGTGGCCAAGCGGCAGAAGATTGAAACGTTCTGGTTGGTCCGCGAGCATCCGCGCCGTAGTTTTGGCTTCCTGCTTCTTAGCGGCGTAGAGGAGCAACGAGGGTACCGTACTCTCCAGGAAAGGGCCGGGGTAGCGTTCTCGGTACCTGGCAAGCTCCTTCTCGAACTCCTTCCTATGATCGGGAAGTTCGAACAGCGCGAAAGGACGCATCGAATCGATCCAAAGGTCCTGCGGCGCGCTATTATAAACCTCGAGGGCTTTACGCACCTGGCCGCGAATGAGCAGGGCGGTTCCGTAGCTCATTTGAAGCAGCGGCTGCCGGACTTTGTGCTCGCTGAGCAATCGGTTCGCGTATTCGAAGGCGCGATCGGAACCCTGGTCCAGGTCGGCCGATTCGAGCTGCCAGATGCGCCAACGGAGCGCGTGCGAATTTTCGGAAAACAGCTCGAGTTGTTGTCCGTCTTTTTCCGCCTCGCCCAGGTGATTGTTTGACTGCGCGATGTTCCCGGCTCTCCGATAAATTTCGGCGGCGACCAGATGCGTCAGGCAACTGTTGACCAGTAACGTCACATGCTTTTGCGACAGGGTCTTGGTCTTCGCCACTGCCACGTCCTTCAAAGCCGCCTCGATGTCGTTCGTGTGCATGGCGAGGATGGCACGAGCTTCCGCCCGCAGCATGTAGGCTAACGCGGTGGGCTGCGACTCGACCGCATGATCCAGTAGTCGCAGACCGTCACCCTTGAGGCTCAGCGCCTGACCTTTGAAGAGGTAATCCTCGGGCGTCTGCTCCTTGAACTTCTCCAGATTGGCAAGTGCCGCATAGTGGTTCTCGGGGTCCTGGGCATACACGAAGGCCGTGGCGAGAAGGGCATGAGCTGCTGCACTATTCGGCAATGACTTGGTGGCTTCGCCCAAGTGCTTGACCGCCCCCTCGGGGTTGCCCGATGCCAGGTCCCGCAGCCCTTCGACGATGGCGAGTTGGCCGCCGGAAATGTTTTCCGCCTTCGCTGCCTCGAGCGCCTGTTGAACCGCGTCGCGGTTGCCGCTCATCGCGGCGTTCATGGCGCGCTCGACGAGTCGGGCGCGCACTTCCTCCAATGCCCGGCGGTTGGCCGCGCGCTCCCGGAAAAACATAACCGTGGCGGAACCTAAACCCAACACCAGCGCCAGCAACACGGCGGTTCCGGCGGCGACGGCGAGTTTGTTCCGTCGCACGAACTTGCTTACCTTATAGGCGGAGCTCGGCGGGCGAGCCACGACCGGTTCGTAATTCAAGTGCCGTTTGATGTCCGCCGCCAAACCGTTTGCCGTCTCGTAGCGGCGCGCCGGATCCTTTTCGAGGCATTTCATTACAATCCAGTCGAGGTCACCCTTGAGAAGATGGATCAGCCTGGGCGCGTCCGATGAACGACGTTTGGCGGTTGTGGTGAGTTGATCGGCGCCCAGTGTTGCCAAACGCGTGCTGGGGCGCGGTGGCTCCTTTTCGCGGATCGTTTTGCGCATCTCATCGATTCCCGCAGCCATCAGCTCCTTTGGATCGAATGGGGTGCTGCCTGCCAGGAGTTCGAAGAGCAGCACGCCAAGGCTGTAGATGTCGCTGCGCGTGTCGATGTCGAGCCCGCTCATCTCCGCCTGCTCCGGACTCATGTAAGCCGGTGTGCCGATGAACTGATGTAACTGGGTGTAAACGGTTGCGTCCGTCAGTCGGCCCTCGGTCGCCTTCGCGATGCCGAAATCGATCACCTTCGGAACAGGCACGCCGTCGTGCAGGGTAACGAGGATGTTCGAGGGCTTGATGTCGCGGTGAATGATGCCCTTCTGATGCGCGTGCTGGATCGCCTGGCAGATCTTGATGAACAGATCGAGCCGGTCCTGTGTGGGAAGATTGTGCTGATCGCAGTAGTCGGTGATCCTGATGCCGCGGACCAGTTCCATCACAAAGTAAGGACGGCCTGTTTCCGTTGATCCCGCGTCCAACACTTTGGCGATGTTGGGATGATCCATCATCGCCAAGGCCTGTCGCTCGGCCTCGAATCGCGCGACCACTTGTTTGGTGTCCATGCCGAGCTTTATCACCTTGAGCGCGACACGGCGGCGGACCGGTTCGGCCTGCTCCGCAACGTAAACAACGCCGCAGCCACCTTCGCCGATTTTCTCCAGGAGCTTGTAACGGCCGAGCGTCTGCCCAGTTGCTTCATCAGGCGTGTCGGCTAATTCGACCTTAAGGGTTTCCTTCGCTGTGGGAACGGCCTCCCCCAACGCACCTTCAGGTTCCTC
>DATDCV010000478.1:0-2509 GCA_036524155.1 Verrucomicrobiia bacterium | reverse complement strand
GGCGGCAAAAATCACCGTATGATCACCCACCACATCACCACCCCGGACTGAGTGCAGCCCGATCTCGGAGCGCGTGCGCTCACCAACGATCCCGGACCGGCCATAGCGCGCCGCGCGCTCTAGTTGAAGTTTGCGAACCGCCGCGAGGATTTCCGCCAGGCTCCGCGCGGTGCCGCTGGGCGCGTCCCGCTTCAGACGGTGATGAGTTTCCACGATCTCGAGATCGAAGTCCGGTCCCAGAATTTCGGCCGCCTTCCGCGTCAACCAAAATAACGCGTTGACGCCGGTGGAAAAATTGGACGAGAGCACCATCGGAATCACGGAGCCGGACTCGGTAATGCGAGATCGATCTTCGTTCGAATGCCCGGTCGTGCCGATCACAACCGGTTTGCGATGCTCGGCACAAAGTGCCACGATCCCGGGAGTCGCGCTGTGCGAGCTGAAATCGATCACCACATCCCCCTGCCCCACCACAGCGCGGAGGTCGTCGCCCTGGTCAATCTGCCCGGCGATTTCCAGGTCGGGAAAATGCGGCGCGCACGCGACGAGCGCGCGCCCCATTCGGCCCTTTGAACCCGTAATGATGATCCTGGTCATTTCAGCAATCCGCAGCTTCGCAGGGTAGCCCGCAACGTCTCGCGGTTTTTCGGATTCATCGGCACCAGCGGCAACCTGTATTCTTCTTCAATCTGACCCAGCATGGCCAGGGCGGCTTTCACCGGCACAGGGTTGGTCTCGATAAAAAGATCCTTAAACAACCCGTAATATTTCTGGTGTAGCTTCAAAGCACCACGGGGGTTTCCGGCGGCAAATGCTCCGACCATCTGACTGACCTGCTTGGGGATTACATTCGTCGCCACGCTGATAACCCCCTGCGCACCCACCGCCATGAACGGCAGCGTCAGCGAATCGTCTCCACTCAGGATCACAAAACCCGGGCCTAAGGCACCACGAAGCTGGCTCACTCGGTCCGGGCTGCCGCCGGCTTCTTTGATGCCGATAATGTTCGTGCATTCCTTCGCCAACCGTTTCACGGTTTCGACGCCAATCTCGATACCGCAGCGGCCAGGAATGCTGTAAAGCACGATCGGTAGCTTGGTTTTCCGCGCGACCTCGCGGAAATGCTGAAAGAGGCCCTCCTGGGTCGGTTTGTTGTAGTAAGGTGCCACTTGGAGGGACCCCTGGGCTCCAGCCTGTTCCGCCCGCTCAGTGAGATACACCGCCTCGCTGGTCGAGTTCCCCCCCGTGCCGGCGAGGACCTTGAGGCGGCGCTTCGCGAACTTCACCGACAGCTCGATGATGTGAATGTGTTCATCGTAACTGACTGTCGGAGATTCCCCGGTCGTACCAACCGGCACAATGCCATCCACCCCGGCCTTAATCTGGCCGGTAATCAGGCGCTCCAGGGCGATTTCATCCAGACTACCGTTTCTGAACGGCGTCACAATAGCGGTATAGGTTCCGGTGAACATAGGTTATTGATCAGGAAGTTCCATTTCCCCTTCATAGACGAAATCTGCCGGGCCCGTGAGGCGGACGTCAGAAAATACTCCGCCCTCTTGTTGAAAGCGAACCTCCAACAAATCCCCCCCTTGTACCTGGACGGTAACGGGCGACGTAAAGTTGTAGACCCGCGAAGAAATCAAGGCGGAGGCCGTCACGCCGGTGCCACAAGCCAGGGTTTCGCCTTCGACTCCCCGTTCGAAGGTGCGCACGCGAATCCGGTTCGGACCGAGCACCTGCACAAAGTTCACATTGGTGCCTTTGGGCGCAAAGTGCGCGTGTCGGCGTATCTCGGGCCCCAGCGCCTTGACCATCGCTTTGTCCGCATCGAGCACGAACAAAACCACATGCGGCACGCCGGTATTAATGAAATGGAGGTTCTGCGGGCCAACGGAGAGCGTTAGCCGCTCGTTCAGGCGCAAGTTGTTCGGCGGCGTCAGGCTAACGGTAACCCGCTCTCCCTCGAACTGAGCCGTGATTATCCCGGCCTCGGTTTCGAACGTGAAATCACCATGCGTGTGCGTATGCCGCTGCACAAACTTGCCAAAACAACGCGCGCCGTTGCCGCACATCTCGCCCATGCTGCCGTCGCTGTTGTAGAACTGCCACGCCCAGTCGGCCTTCCCGGATTCACAACGAGTGAGCAGGATCACGCCGTCCGCACCAACCCCCCGATGCCGATCGCACAGGCGCACGACCTGATCCCGAGAGAGCGTGAACTTGTGCTTCCGGTTATCGGCCAGCACGAAATCGTTGCCCGCCCCGTTCATCTTGGTGAAAGCCAAACGCATGATCCGCCAGAGTATCTCCGGCAGTCTAAAGTTCAAGACCGAAAGCGGCTGCCAGGCGCCGCGGCGCAAGTCGTTTACGTAACCCCTCTGTCTTGGGTCGGAGCGCCGAGTTGTACTCGGCTTTCAGAAGGCCGTCGGCTCGCTTAAGCCGATTAGAAATCGGCGCTCCGACCCAAGACTGAGAAGGTGTGAAAGAATTGGCGAAGCGCGAGTAA
>DATDCV010000477.1:0-16336 GCA_036524155.1 Verrucomicrobiia bacterium | reverse complement strand
ATCACGGGCTTTGGCTTGCTGGCCCACTTGCTGCGCCTCGCCCGTCAGGGAAAAATCACCGCGCGCATTTTTGCGGATCGGTTGCCGGCCTTCGACGGCGCCCTCGCCGAACTGCGGGATGGCGTCATCCCCGGCGCTATCGAGCGCAACCGCGAGTTCCTGGGGGACGACCTTGAAGTCGAGCCGGGCGTCGACGAATCGCTGCTACGGCTCGGCTGCGACTCCCAAACTTCCGGCGGGTTGCTCATCGCGGTTCCACCGCAACGGCTGGCCCGGCTGCTAACCGAACTCAACGACCGGGCCGTGCCGGCCTTTGTCGTGGGGGACGTAGTGGCAACCTCGGCCGGTCGAGTAATATTAACCAGGTCCTCGGCCGGCGCCGCGACGTCGGTTTCCCAGGCTGACATTCGTATGGAAAACAAATCACCTCTTGAACCCAACCACGGCCCTGGCTGCTGCGCCGACGTGTTTGCAGCGGCCGGCGCCAAAGGAACAGCCGCAGAAGCGCAAAAAGGCTTTTCCGCTATGATGCAGGCGGTGCAAGCCGCCGGCGCGTTGAGTGACAAGACCAAAGAGCTGATCTCGTTCGCGCTGGTCCTGCAAAGCCGATGCACCCCTTGTTTCGAGGCCCATTATGAGAAGGCGCGCGCGCTGGGACTGACACGCGCCGAACTCGATGAGGCGGCCTGGTGCGCCATCGCGATGGGGGGAGCTCCGGTAAGAATGTTTTACCAGGAGTGCCTCCGACGGGCGGAGGACGCCCGTTGCCCGGAATGAACGTTGTCCAACTGACGCCCGGCGCGGGCGCGATGTACTGCGGAAATTGCCTGCGCGATAACTCGCTCGTGACCGCCCTCCGCGCGCTAGGACACCCTGCGCTGATGGTGCCGCTCTACCTGCCGCTCACGCTCGACGAACCGGACCAGAGCGCCGATACACCGATCTTTTTCGGCGGCATCAGTGTTTTTCTCGAGCAGAAAGCCCGTTGGTTTCGCCACGCTCCTTCCTGGCTGCACCACTTGCTGGCGGCGCGCCCGTTGTTGCGCTGGGCCGCCGGCAAAGCCGCCCGCACGCGGCCGGAGCAAGCCGGGGAACTGACCTTGTCAATGCTGCAGGGCGAACACGGCCACCAGGCCCGCGAACTCGCAGCCCTTATCGACTGGCTTAAAACTCAGCCCCAGCCCGATATCGTGTGCCTGTCCAACGCCCTGCTGCTCGGCTCCGCCCGCCGTCTGAAGCGTGACCTCGACGCCACCCTCGTCTGCATGCTGCAAGGCGAGGATTCGTTCCTGGATGGTCTGCCGGCATCGCATCGCTCCGCTTGCTGGGATGCGCTCAAGGAGCGGACCGCCGATGTGGACGGCTTCATCGCGCCCAGCCGCTACTATGCGGACGTCATGGTCCGCCGGCTCGGCCTTCCTCCCAGCCGGGTGACGGTGGTTCACAACGGTATTAATCTTGATGGTTATGGCGAGCCCGCGACCGCGCCGGATCAAGCGACTGCGCCGCCCGTCCTTGGCTATTTCGCCCGGATGTGCCCCGAGAAAGGGCTCGATACGGTGGTTGACGCCTTTATCCTGATTCGGGATCGGGGCAAAATCCCCGGCCTCAGACTGCGCGTCGGAGGCAGTTGTGGACCGGGCGACCTGCCGTTCGTGAACCAACTCCGGCGCCGCCTCGAGCAAGCTATGCTTCACGAACACGTCGAGTTCCATCCCAACCTCGACCGCTCTCGCAAAGTCGCGTTCCTGCGCTCGCTCACCGTGTTTTCGGTCCCCGCCCGGTATGGCGAGGCTTTTGGCTTGTACGTGCTGGAGGCGTTGGCGGCCGGAGTCCCCGTCGTGCAGCCTCGCGCAGCCGCGTTCCCAGAGCTGATTGCCGCATCGGGCGGCGGTCTCCTGTCCGAGCCCGGCAATGCGGAATCGCTCGCCCAGCGCGTTGAGGAGTTGCTCCTCAACCCCAGGGGAGCGCGCCTGCTGGGCGAAACGGGGCGGCGTTCTGTGTTCGAAAAATTCAGTGCCGAAGCGATGGCTCGAGCGATGCTCGAGGTTTGGAGGCAAGCCCCGAATTCCCGGCAGGCGCCCGGGCTCTAGTCAGCTTCGTGCGCGGACCCGTCGAATTCGGTCCGGTGACACCGGCCTACCGTCTGAATGCAAATGCCGCGACGGCGAACACCAGCAGTAACCCGCCGCCTATCGCGGTGACGGGCGAGGCCACTACGATTCCGGTCGCACTCAGCAGGAACCCCAGAAAGCCCATTGCGAACAACACAAAGTCCGCGGCGGTTCGTTCGGTTGAATCGAATGAATTATCCATTTTGGTCAGGGAGGATGACGCCCATGGCTCGCTGCAGCCTGGCGCGGGCCACATCGTATCCATGCAGCGCCTGGTTTTGGGTCGTTCGCGCTTGCGTCAGCGCCGTTTGCGCGCTTAACACGTCGAGTTGGGTCCCCGTACCGGCGTCTGCACGGGACCGGGCCAGGCGAAGCGCCTCCTCGCCTTGCTCGACGACTTTCTTTTGTGATTCGATGACTTCGCGCGCCTCGATGAAGTTCGAGTAGGCGGTCCGGACCTCGAGTTCGATCCGTCGCGCGGCGTCATCCAGCTCAATACCGGCGCGCTCATAGTTGGCCGTCGTTTCCATGATGCGTCCGCGCGTCCGCAAGCCGTCAAAGATGTTCCAGACCAACTGCGCGCCCACGATCCAGCCATGGCGATCCTCGGTCAGATCCTGGGTCAGCACTGAATTGTGCGCATCGTAGCCCGCGTAGCCCTGCAGGCTGGGGAGATAGCCCGCCTTGGCGGAGATCACGTCCTCTTTGCGGAGTGCCTGGCCTTTGCGCAAGGCCTCCAGTTCGGGCCGGCGGTCAAGCGCGAGAAGGATAGCCCGCGGCAACTGGATGTCGTACGGGTCGTCGTCAAGCTTGCCCGCCAGCTTCAGCGGAATGTCTTCGAAGGTCTCCGGCGGAATGCTGAAGCCCAGCAGATTGGCGAGGTTGTTCTTCGCGATGCGGAACCGGTTGCGCGCCGCGATCAGCCGCGGCTGCTCGTTCGCCAGCTCGACCTCCGCGCGCAGCACGTTAAAACGCGGCACGGTGCCGGCGTCGAAGCGATGGGTGGTATCGGTCAGTTCACGGCGCAGCAATTCCACGGCGGCTTCTTCGACGGTGATTTGCTGGGCGGCCAGCAGCACGTCGTAATAGACCACCTGCACCGCCAGCACCACGTCGGCTACCGCGGTCTGGTAATTCAGAAGGGCCTGCTGTTTTAGCAGCCGCGCGGTCCGCAACGATGAGAGGAGCCGCCCGCCTTCATAAAACGATTGCACTAGTTTGACCTGGGTCGCCCAATTCTGGCTGTTGCCGAAAGTGACGCCGGGCGCCTGGAACGTGTCAATATCGTTCTTGTCCACCGCGCCGTAGCTGCCCGTCACCGCCACTTTCGGCACCACCACGGCCCGCGTTTGCACCACGACACCCTGTGTGGCCTCGAGGTCTTTCTTCGCGCGCAAAATGGCCGGGTTTTGCTGCAGCGCGAGATTGACGACGTCCGCCATCGACAGCGGGCTGGTAATAAAGGCCTGGCGCGCGTTGGTCGAAGTCTCGGCCGCCGTTGCCGGCCAATCTCCCCAAAGTGCCAGCGCGAAAGCTGCCAACCCGGCGGCAGCCCGGCCGGGCCACCGCGGTCGGCGCGCGGACTTCAGTCCGCAGCGATGCCCGACCGATCGTTGCGTCTGGAGTGCTGAAGCCCCGTGTTGGCGGACGCTGCTGCGAACTGAAGTCCGCGCGCCCGCACCGAATGCATTGATATGGCTCGATCTCATAAAATCTCACTCGACCTTTTAGCTGTTTGCCGATGTGCGTCGGTGGCTCCGTCAAACCTGGTGTGTAGCATTTTCCGCCGGGTGCCGATACTCCTTTTTCTGTGGTCGATCGTGGCCTTCCCGGTGGTCTGCGGTGACAGGGCGCACATCCCGAATATAAACGCAATGCCCAGGAACCGGAAGCAGCCCGCTCAACTTTCCCCGAGCATGGCGGCGATGGTGCCCAGCGCGTTTCCTTCCAGGCGGTTGTTAACGAAGACAAAAGTCCGCCGTTTAGGTCCGGCTTTCTTGCCTTCGGCGATCAATGCCCGGCCGGCAGCGCGGGCTTCGGGGTTTTCCTCTTTGACGCTGTCGTAGGGCTGAAAAGTCTTGACCGCGTCCTCGTACTTCCGGCCCGGTTTGAGCAGGAACCGGGCGGCCAGAAGATCGGAGTGAGTGCGGCTGCCCGGGAGCGCCATTTGCTCGGAGACCGGGGGCATCGCTTCCCAGGAATTGAACACGTGCGCGACCTGGTGGCGGTTCAAGCAGTCGAAGTATTCAGGCTTGAGCCAGTTCCGGTTCCGCATCTCGACGCCGTAGGGCCAGCCCTTGGGAAGTCGCCCCAGGAACCGGTCGAGGTCGGCCAAGAAATCGCGACCATGCTGATAATCGACCGGCCAGAACCGCGAGAACTCGAACATCAGCAGGCCGACGTTAGACCGGATGGATTCACACGGTGCGAGGAAAGCCTTCGCAAACAGCTCCGCGTTCAGGAAGTTTTCGTTCGGCTTTCCGGCGCGGTCCCCGAACCGATTCAGGTTGGGGAATTTCTTGATCGTGATGGCATCCGTCACTTTCAGGCCAAACAGGAAATCCTCCGGTACCTGGTTTGCCATCCCTTCCAGGTACTGCCGACTCGGAAAATTGTAGTAGGCGGCATCGACGCAAACGGTCTTGAACACCTCCGCATATTCCGCGAGACAGTCCCGGTTAAACCTGGTTTCGGCAAACTTGCCCCGGTATTCGTAGCGGCTGCGGTCGTAGAGCATTCCGCACCAGCCTGGGTATTTCCAGGAGGACGTGCCGATGTAAACGCCCTGAATCGCCAGCGAAGCAGCGTGGTCAGCCAGTTGTTGCCGGGTGAGAGTCACGGGGGCTTATGTAAACTACTCGCTCGCGGAATGCAATGAGGCCGGGACCGTGGCCCGGCGGCGTCCGAATGCATGAACAGCGATTGTGGACGACGGAACCGCGGAACACCATGGAATGCGCGGAAGAGGCTCTTCTTCCCGTGTTTTCGGCGATTGTCGTCGCTCTTGTCTTCCTGATTCGCCGCGCAGTGCGCTTCAAGTCACAAACCGGAATTTCACAGAAGACAGCAAAGAGAACGAAGACTTCTTCTTCTTTTCGTTTCCTTCGCGGCCTTCCGTGGAAAGGGGCTCTTCATGTTTAAGCTCCCCATATCCCGAGGCAGCCTGGCTTTCCTGCGAGGTATGTCGCGGGGTTCCCCTCGCACCGGCCTGCCCTGATACCCTCGAGCCGGTGCGCCCACACCCAAGACCATCGTTCGAGCCAGGAACTGCAAACAGCTTTCACTCTCAATTGAACGGCAGAGCGCTCACGGCACCACCACGCGATAGAAGCGGCGCGGATAATCCGCGCTACGGGTGTCGGTATAGGCAAACGTGCCCCCGCCGCTCTTGCGCGCCATCAGCTTGGTCCAGGTTACCAGGTTCGTGGAGGCTTCCAGGGCATAAACTGCTAGGGCGTCTGGCTCGGTGATCGCGAGCTGCACACCGTTCGTGAGAACGGTGGGCGCGCTCAGGGTCGGGACGGCGCCGCCGTACTCCTGATGCTCGCTGACGGTGAGCATCTGCTTGGCCGCGACATTCGTCAGCGTCTGCACAATCCCCGACGGCCACTGGACCCGCACCAAGTCAACGGTGGTGGCGTCGCCCAGACCAAAGTGGGGGATCAGTCCCTGTCCGCCCATCACGCAGTTGTTCCCGGAGACTTCTCGCATTTGCCAGAAGGTCCTCCCCCCGATCGTCGCTCGAACGCGCACCTTGGCGCCTGTCGCCGAGCGGTTCGAGGCTATGCCAACCAGTTTAACTCTCAGCCAACTGTTGCCATTGCCGTTGTTAAGGTAGAGGAGATTGGGTAACGGTCCTTCCCAACCGCACGCGATGAACAGATCCAGGAACCCGTCATTATTGTAATCTTCCCAAACAGTTCCGAGTCGTTGATCACCGTCGGTTAGTGGGCTGCCCACCTCAACGCTGCTAAAGGTGCCATCACCGTTGTTTCGGAAGAGAACATTTGGTGTCCCCGAATATCTGGAAACAAAGATATCCAAATATCCGTCGTTATCATAGTCACCCCAGGCCGCATAGAACGCATCGCACTGCCACGCCACCCCGGCGCTGATGGCGACGTTCGTGAAGAGGTTGTTTCCGAGGTTGCGATGGAGCGAGTTGACGCGGACATACTCTCCCGTCGTGAACAGGTCCAGTAGGCCGTCATTGTCGTAGTCGCCCCAAATCCCGGACACATTCGCACTTCCTTCGGAGGTCACGCTGCCTGCGGTAATGCGGGAGAATGTGCCATCGCCGTTGTTGTGGTGGAGACAGTTCGGGCCTTCCCCGTTGTCAAGCCAAACATCCGGATAGCCGTCATTATCACAGTCCGCCCAGCTACACTTCCACCCCGGCACCACATCGGCGACGATACTCCCCACTTGTCCGCTAGTCATCTTGATGAGCATCCCGTCCCCCCGGTTGCGATAGAGGCAGTGGGCACCGCCGAAGTTCGGGGTAAAGAGGTCGAGAAAGCCGTCGGTATCGTAGTCCACCCATGCCGCGCCATCGGAGCCATCAGAGTCGCTGAGACCAGACTGTGCGGAAGAGAGGCGGGTGAACCGGCCCGAGCCATCGTTGTGAAAGAGATCCTCAGTGTCATTCCAATCAGCCACAACCAGGTCTAGGAAACCGTCGTTGTCGAGGTCACCGACCGACCCCACGGAGTATGCCCCCGTCGTGGTAGTAATCGCATTCGTAGTCACCCTGCTGAAGGTGCCATCCCCATTGTTGTGATACAGGGTATTGGGGACAGGGCTACTCCTGTCCATCCGCGCGACAAAGAGATCAGGGAAGTTGTCATTGTCGTAATCCCACCAGCAACCGCTCCCCGAAATCTCCACGTCGGTGACCACTTGCCCGGTGGTTATTCTCGTAAAAGTTGAGTCCTGGCCAAAGCCGGTGCCCGCGGCGGCCAGGAGCATCCCGACCAGGACTGTGCAGAGTTTGGTGTTATTGGGACGCGGATTGTGTGACTTGGTTTTCATATTGAGGAGGAGATAGGTTTTTGTTTTCATGGTGGTCCAGTCGAACAGCTTTTTGGTTGTTAGTTGCTGTCTCTGTTGGTCTTCCGCTGTTAATCCAAGGTTCAATTCAGCAAACGAACCGAACGGGGCGGTTGCCGCAGTCCGCCCGCTTTGTTGGAATTGATGCGCGTCATAAGTCGGTCTTTCAGCCCTCTATACGGGATTGGGGAATGGAGGTTACATGATATTTTGCCGACCATTCTTCGCTCGGCCGCAATCGGCCCGTATCGCCGCCGCGAAAGGTGGGCGCGCACTACTTTTTCCGAGCAGCGCAGTGCGCGTCTTACCTTCAGGCTGGGAATTCATTTCGTTTTGCGGTAACCTTCGTCCGCGAATCCCGTATCAGGGGTTGAGTCATGCCTGCGCCTCGCGTATGCAGCCGATGCGGTGTCCTGCTGGGGTCGGACACCCTGGCGGGGCTTTGCCCCCGGTGCATGCTGCTGTCGGTGCTCGGGCCGGAGCCCAACCTGCCACTGCCGAGCGAAGAAGAAGCCGTGGAGACGAGAGCTCTGCCGACGCCCGCGGCACTATCGCGTTTTGGCGACTACGAACTGCTGGAAGAGGTGGCTTACGGCGGGATGGGCGTCATCTACAAGGCCCGGCAGGTAAAGCTGGATCGGACGGTGGCGATCAAAATGCTCCTGCTGGGACAACGCGCCAGCGACGAGGTGGTGGAAAGGTTCAAGCGGGAAGCGCAATCGGCCGCGCGCCTCCGCCACCCCAACATTGTCGCCATCCACGAAGTCGGCGAGGTGGAAGGCCAGCCGTTCTTCTCGATGGATTATGTGCAAGGAAGAGATCTGGCGCGGATCGTGCGCGAGCGGTCGCTTCCCTCCCGCCAGGCGGCGACTTATGTTCGCGCGGTGGCGGCAGCCGTCCACTATGCCCACCAACAGGGCATCATCCACCGCGACCTTAAGCCGTCCAACATTCTCATCGACCTGGCGACCGATGAGGTGCGGATCACGGATTTCGGCCTGGCCAAGCGCGTAGGCGAGCAGTCGGATCTCACTTTGACCGGGCAGGTGATGGGTTCGCCCAACCACATGGCGCCGGAGTTGGCGGCCGGGCAACACCACCGCGCCGGGCCGGCCAGCGACATCTTCTCGCTGGGCACTATTCTGTACGAAATGCTTACTGGTCGGCCGCCATTTCTGGCCGATTCGCTGCAGACCACCCTGCTGAAGATTCGCGACGAGGACCCGGTCCCCCCACGTACTCTGGACGCCGGAATTCCCCGCGATCTTGAGACCCTCTGCCTGAAGTGCCTTGAGAAAGACCCCGCAAAGCGGTTCGCATCGGCGCAGGAGTTGGCGGATGAACTCGAAAGGTATTTGCGCGGCGAACCGATCCGGACGCGCCCCGCGGGCATCGCGGAGAAAACGTGGCGGTGGTGCCGCCGCAAGCCCGCGTTGGCTGGCTTGGCGGCGGCCATTGTTGTCCTGGCAGTGGTTTCGACCGTGGCGGCGATCGAGTTGGGACTGGCGCGGCAACGCCAGGAACGCGAACAGTATTACGCGAACATTGGGTTGGCGAAGCAACATATCGAGGTTGGAAACATCGACCTCGCACTGGAGTTGCTGCTGCGCTGCCCAGCCCGGTATCGCCACTGGGAATGGGGGCACCTGCTTTACCTCTGCCACCAGGACATCCGGACGATCCCAGCGCACACCAATGTCCTTTCCCTCGAAAACGCGCGATTCAACATGTATGGGGATTCTCTCACCAAGATTGAGTTCTCCACCGATTCCCGCTCGCTCGTCACGGTCGGTGGTGACGGCACGGCCAAGGTGTGGGACGTGGCTGACGGGCGCGAATTGTTCGCCTGCGGTGGTTTCTCCAATCGCGTTGAGGTGGTTTCCTTCAGCCCGGACGCCACTCGCTTGGCGACCGTGGAGGGTACGAATGCCAAAACCCGCGATGCGAGAAGTGGAGATGTGTTGTTGGAATTCCGGGGTCTTAGTGGGGCAGCCGTCAACCTGGCCTGGGCTCCGGATGGGCAGCGCCTGGCCGTAGCGATGCACGATGGCCGCGTCCAAGTGCGCGATCCCGTGGACGGAGGCGTCGTCGTGGAGATTCCGGGCGCGAGCGGTCCGCTTGCCGGTCTATTCTTTACACCAGACGGTCAACGGCTGGTCCGCAGCGAACCGCTGCGCTGCGTCGCGTTCGATCCGGCATCCGGCCGGGAACTGGACTCCTTTGCTTTACGCCCCGAGGAGGGGGTCGAAATGGTGCCCGATCCGTTCATGATACGATTCGTCAGCCGGACCCGCCCGGGCCTCGTCACCTTGCACGAAAAGGACGGCAGTTCCCGGCCACTGGAGCGGTTGGGGTGGGACAAAATCGCGCTGTTCAGTCCAGACGGGCGGCGATTCGTTATCGGGGGCGACCAGGACACGCCAACGGTGTGGGAAGCAACGAAGCGCAGACCCCTGTTTACGATCCCGGACTCGGTCTGTGCCGCAGACTTCAGCCCAGACGGCAAACGTTTAGTGACCGCAGGCAACAAGTCCGTTGCCCACGTGTGGGACATTGACACCCAACAGGAGGTGCGGGCGCTGCGCGGCCACGAGAGAATCGTGCAGCTCGTGGTCTTCAGCCCCGACGGCCGGTTGGTCGCCACAGGCGATCGTGACGGGATTGTCAAGCTCTGGAGCGCCACCGGCGGCCGCGAGTACATTGTTCCTGGCGGGTTTCCTAACGGCACCAGCATCAGCCGCGACGGCGAGAGGTTCACCATCGGACCGGTGCTGGGGGGCATGAAGGTCTACGACAGCCGCAGTGGCCGTCAGTTGCTCCAGATCAACATCGATTCGGATAACATGAACGCGGCCTGCTTCAGCCCGGATGGCGCCCGACTGGTGACCAGTAGCGAGCTTCGCCAACCGCGCGTCTGGGAGGTGGAGACGGGACAGTGCTTGTTCACTCTGGAAGGGCACACCCGTGCTGTGCTGAACGGGGTGGGCTACAGCCCGGATGGCCGCCGGATCGCCACCGGCAGTTTCGACAAGACCGCACGGCTTTGGGACGCTCAAACGGGACGCCCGCTCCAAGTGCTGGCCGGGCATTCGAACTGGGTGGAAATTGTGCACTTCAGTCCGAACAGCCGGCTGCTGGCCACCTGCGGCCAGGGCGATTCTCGTTTGCTACTCTGGGATGTCGGATCCGGCCGTTGCCTGCGCCGGATTGCGGCCCATCAGGGGAGTTGCCTGTTCACCCGGTTCTGCCCCGACGGAACACAGGTGGCCTCCGCCGGCGTGGACAATACGATCCGGTTCTGGGACGTCGAGTCCGGTTCGCTGAGAAAAGAACTGCGGCTTCGCGGATGCGGCTTTGTTTTCCGCCTCAGCCCGGACGGCAAACGCCTTTTTGCCTGGACCGCCAAGCATGGCTGGGCTGGCACGGACATCCCGGCTTTCGAGATTTGGGATGTGGAAACCGGGCGCCAAATCGTGACTCTGAGCGGCCACCAGCGGATTGGTCTGAACGTTGACATTTCAGCCGATGGAAAACAGGTGCTCACCAGTGCCTCATTCGACATCGTCCGGCAGTGGCAAGTTTTTCCCTGGCAGGAAGCGGATTACCCGGGTCCGCGGCGGATCCCCTTTGCTGAGCGAGTCCGGCATTATGCCGAGCGTTATTGGAGCGAACGCCTGGCGGCCGAGGCAACCGTCCTAACCAATCCGACGCCTGTGCGGGTGGTTGAGATACCATTTGACCGTGCCCGGATCCCGCCGCGTGACCCGCGAGCCTCCCCTCGACTACTCGATCTGACCCGTTACTACACAGCGCCGCTGGATTGGCCTTCGATCCAAAGCCTCGCCTATGAAGCGGACGACGATTTCCGTAATCTGCCGGCGGGAGTGGGGAAATATGGGGGCATGGATTTTGATGTGCGTGGTGTCATCCACCTGCGGCCAGCGCGAATGATGACGGAGCGCCTGCCGGTCAGGGTGGACGGCCTTCTAGTTGGGCAGAAGGTGCAACGCTTGCACCTGTTGCACGGCACTGCCTATCGTGAACGAGACGGGATCGTTGTTGCCGCGCTCGTCTGGAATTTCGCCGACGGGACCCGCCACGAAAGCGAAATCGTCTATGGCCGGCACGTGCGCTCGCGGTGGGTCGGCCATGATCCGGTGAATGTGACGCCGGGCGGCCGGGTCGCGTGGGAAGGAACCAACCCCGCAGCGACAGACTATCGCGACATATTTCCAGGCGGCGAACCCGGCAAGGAAGTTCGCCTTTACCTCAGTTCGTGGGAAAACCCCCGTCCCGAGGTGGCAGTCACGAGCCTTGACCTCGTCTCCCGCCTGACGGATAGCGCCCCTTTCTTCCTTGGGATCACCGTCGAGTGAGGTGGGGGAATTAGTCTGGATATTTCACGTGTGGTAGGGCGCGCACTCCGCTGCGCGCCGACAATACAGCTAAAGCGCACGCTCGTGCAGTCGGCGGCGCGCAGCGGAGTGCGCGCCCTACCCGCAGCTTGTCGTCGCGACTAGATCAAATGAGATCTGCTGATGAACAAGTTCATCGTTTCCGTTCTTGACCTGCCAGTTCATTTGGCCTGTACTTTTGCAGCCACTGACTCACTACTGCTCAACCTTGGGGACCTATGATGTCGGCGATGCCCTCCGCAGGTGGGGGACCGGATGCGCTCCCTCACTCGCCCGGTCAATTTGCGACGACGCACTGGAGCGTGGTGCTCGCCGCGCGGGAGGGTGCCGACGCGGCTGCCGCGTTGGAACGTCTCTGCGCCACCTATTGGCCGCCACTCTATGCCTATCTGCGCCGGTTCGGCTGCGCGCCGGAGGAAGCGGAGGACCTGACGCAGGATTTCTTTGCCAGTTTTCTGTCGCGGCGTTCGGTTGACCGGGCGGATCCAAAACGCGGGCGCTTCCGCACGTTTCTGCTGACCTGCCTCCAAAATTATGTGCGGGACGTGCACGCGCGAAACCGCACCCTCAAACGGGGCGGGCAAGTGCATTTGGTGTCGCTGGACCGGGAGCGGGCCGAACGCGGGTACGGCGCAGAGCCGGCGGAGCGCTTGACCCCGGAGCGGGTGTTCGAGAGGCGGTGGGCGACTACCCTGCTCGAGCACGTGCTGACGCAGCTTGGCGCCGAATTCGCCCGCACCGGGAAGCGCGAGTTCTTCGAGCAGTTGAAAGGCTACGTCTGGGGCGAGCAGGACGCCACGCCGGTGAGGCAGATCATGCTGCAGTTCGGGGTGAGCGAAAGCGCCGTTAAGGTCACGGTGCACCGGTTGCGGCAGCGGTTTCGTGAACTGCTGCGCATGGAGATTGCGCACACAGTGGCCGGGCCTGAAGAAGTGGAGGATGAGATTCGCCACCTGGCACAGGTTCTGAGCGCACCGTAGATGTCGTGGTGCCGGCCACCCCGTAGGTCAGAATGGCCGTTGCCGTGGTCGAGACGTCCGTTTTGAACCGGACCCAATGCGCCGAATACCCCGCCGGGAAAACATGCGTTAAGGTTTGCCCCGGGGGCACTGTGAACTTTGCGTATTCGGACCAGGTATCGTCGGCGGCGAAATCGACTTCGACACTGAATGTCACCGGCGCAAGGTGATGGTGCGACAGTTCGAGAGTTTTGTGTTCGTAATTCGACCGCAGTCGGAGCGACGTCACCTGCGCCGAGCATAGGGAGATCGGGCCTTGCGGAGAACCGCAATCTGGCATATCAGGGCTTCAGAATTCTGTGCGGTCAGGCGCTGACCGGCCGGCTGGAGAACCAGGTTCGAGACCACAAACGACGAAATGAAGACGCTCTTCACCTCACACACCAAAGGCCTGGTCCTTTGTGCTGCCCTGCTGCCTATCCCGGTGCAACGGCCCTGCGCTGCGGTAGCTGAGTCGCCACTGGCCGGCCGCCGTCCGAATGTCATTCTGATCCTCACCGATGATCAGGGCTATGGGGATATGTCGTGTCACGGCAACCCGATTCTGAAGACGCCCAACATCGATCGTTTGCACGACGAGGGCGTCCATTTCCTGGATTTCCAGGTCAGCCCGACGTGCGCGCCGACGCGGTCGGCCCTGATGACCGGGCGCCACGAGTTCCGCAACGGCGTTACGCATACGATCATGGAACGCGAGCGGTTGACCTTGAAGGCGACAACGGTTGCCCAAGTGCTCAAGGGAGCGGGTTACACAACGGGCGTCTTCGGCAAGTGGCACCTCGGCGACGAACCGGAATACCAGCCCGACAAGCGCGGCTTCGACGAGGTGTTCATCCACGGCGCCGGCGGGATCGGCCAGACCTACCCGGGCAGTTGTGGCGACGCACCGGGCAACACCTACTTTAACCCCGCCATTCTGCACAACGGCAGGTTCGAGAAGACCGCAGGCTACTGTACCGACGTCTTCTTCGCGCAAGCGATAAAGTGGATGCAATCGGTGAGGAACCGCCAGCCGTTCTTCGCTTATATCACGCCGAATGCCCCCCACGCGCCGCTCCAGGTCCGTCCCGAGGACGAGGCTCGGTATGGCGGCAAAGTCCCGACCAATACTGCAAAGTTCTTCGGCATGATCGCCAACATCGACGACAATATCGGGCGGTTGCTGGCCCAGTTGAAAACGTGGGGCATCGACGAAAAGACACTGGTGATCTTCATGAACGATAACGGCGGCACGGGTGGGGTGAACGTTTTTAATGCGGGCATGCGGGGCAGCAAAGGTTCACCGTGGGTAGGGGGCACTCGCGCCGCCTCGTTGTGGCGCTGGCCCGGAACCCTGAAACCCGCGGCGGTGGACAAGCTAGCCGCGCACATCGACGTGTTCCCCACGCTGGCCGAACTTGCGGGCGCGCCTCTGACAGCGGAACTCCAGCGGCAGGTCGAGGGCCGGAGCCTTGTTCCGCTGCTTTGCGACCCCGGCGCGGCCTGGCCTGACCGGCGACTCGTCACGCACGTGGGCCGCTGGGAACGCGGGCAAGCCCCCGGCGCCAAATACCGCAACTGCAGCATCCGCAACACCCGCTGGCAAATGGTGTCCATATCCAAAACCGTTCAGCGGGATTGGCAGCTCTTCGATTTGAAGGCCGACCCTGGCGAAAAGACAAACGTGGCGGCGCAGCATCCCGAAGTCATTCGAGAACTCGAAACCGCCTATGACCAGTGGTGGGAGACTATCCAGCCGCAACTCATTAACGAAGACGCGATCGGCTCTGAAGTGAATCCATTCAAGGCGCTGTACTGGAAGCAATTCGGCGGGGGTCCTCCTGCCGCACTAAGCCAGCCGATGCGTCCGTCCGTCACGAACTGAGATCGGTTTCCACGTCAGAGAGGACCACGTCCCCTATCGCGTCCGCAGAAAAGTGCGTCGGTCTGGACTCCGCAGATGAGGCGGTGCCACCGCCCTGCGCCTCGATCCTGTTCACTCGGTTTTCGCAACGCCATTTCCAGCCCGCCTGCCATGTCGCGGTGCGGCCCCGAGTTCATGCTGTTCCACCGCGTTCACAGCCCGGTAGAAAGCGTCCACGTTGGCCAGAGGGGCATTCGGGGGCACATCACAGCCGGACGAGATGACGTAGTTGCGGTGCGCCGCGGTGGCGGAGAGCAGTTGCGCGACGCGGACTTCGGTTTCGGCCGGCGTCGATTGGACAAAAACCGCCGCGGGATCCAGGTTGCCGCACAGGACCACGTCCGGGGGCACTTGTTTCAGCGCGGCAACCAGGTCCATAGGCGCGCCGAAATGGAACGTGGTCAGTCCGGTCTCCCGGATAGCGGGCAAGTGCAGCAGTTTCGCCGCGCAGTTGTGCAGCAGCAGCGTGAACGACGCGTCGTTCACCTCCGCAGCGATTCGCCTGATGTAGGCGCTGGAAAAACTGGAAACTCCGCGGGGGGAAAGCAGGCCCGCCGCCGGTTCGGCCATAAGCACGCCGCGAGCGCCAGCCGTCCGGAAGGCTTTGATGTAGTTCGCCAGGAAAGTCGCGCTCTTTTCCAGCGCCGTGTGCATCAGCTCGGGATCGGCCAGCGTGAGCTCCAGGGCTTCGCTGACACCCACCAGCCGCGCGGCCAAAGAAAATGGCCCGATGCAGCCGCCAAATACGAAGGGGGCCCCTTCCATTCCGTGAAGCAGCCGCACAGACTCGAGATACACACTCGTACGCTTGTCGCCAGGCTGCGGAACCGCCAGCGCCTTGGCCTGTTCGAGAGTGGTGACCAGCCGGCCCGTGACGGTCGGGATTTCAGCGTCCGAGATCACCACGTTGCAGCCGAAGGCTTCCGCCTCAGCACTGAGGTCCATGGCCGAGAGCGCGAAACCTGAGCCGTAGCGCTCGCGCAAGGCCGACTGGGCTTCGAGCTGCGCGCGCGGGTTGGTGACGATATCCGAGACCTTCGCCCCGGTGAACGCGAGCGCGGGGTAAGTTGCGATAGGCAACGCGAGCCGACGCGGGGAGTTCAGGACAATTTGTTGGAATGTTTGCGGTTGCATCTCAATCGCAATGAAAGACCTCTTCCATGTCAGCCCACCAGGCGTCGGGTGCGATGCCCTCGAGCGGCTTCTGGCAGGGCTTATTGATGGCCCACCAGCGTTGCGTGGGTTCGTCGGCCGCCATCTTCGCCATATCGGCGGCGAAGTCGGTGCCGGCATATTCGAAATAGCTGAACAGGTAATGCCGGCCATCATCCAGCCGGCGCAGGTAGATCGAGTAATTCCGGATGTTGCATTCCTTGATCCTTTTCAGCACGTCAGGCCAGACGGCGGCGTGCAGGCGTTTGTATTCTTCAACTTTCTCGGCACGCAAGCCGAGCACCATTCCGTAACGTTTCATGAGGTTCCTTTCATTTGCCGGCGAGATCGCCGAGGTGGTTTCCGTAAGTCAGCAGCAACACAGCCGCAACCAGCACGACGAGAGCCAGGCGGACCGTGTTGTGAGTCAGGCGGTGGCAGGCCCGCCATTCGCGTAGCATCATCCCCACAATGTTGCTGAAGAGCACAAGCATAATCATGTGAATCGCCCAGCTCGTAAACTTGTACGGGCCCATCCGCACGTGGCCAAGGTTATAGAAGAAAAACTGGCTGTACCAAAACAAGCCGGTCACGACCGCCATCAACCAGTTAATCGGCAGGCTGGCTTTCTCGGGCCCTGCTGGCAGTTCGAGGACCTCCCCCAACGTGCGATGCCGCGCGTGC
>DATDCV010000476.1:0-20425 GCA_036524155.1 Verrucomicrobiia bacterium | reverse complement strand
GCCGTCCCCGCCCCTCGTGATTGAAGGTCCTTCGCTGGATTTGTTCGGTTCTTCAACGGCAAGGCCCTATCCTCTGTGTTTCAGGGTGTTTTAAAAAGCCAGCGTTGCTTGTCGCTTTCCGGATTA
Source organism: Verrucomicrobiia bacterium (assembly GCA_036524155.1). Classification (GTDB taxonomy): domain Bacteria; phylum Verrucomicrobiota; class Verrucomicrobiia; order Limisphaerales; family UBA8199; genus DATDCV01. The sequence goes on along the minus strand of DATDCV010000476.1, from coordinate 20,299 downwards.
AACCTGGCGAGGGTAGCGGAGCTGCTGCCAATTGCCGAAAGAAAGAGCGGCTCCTTCGTCTTGGGAACCGCCTTGGGCATGATGCGCCAGGTGCCGTCTGTGAGTTGGTCCATGCGCCAGAGCTGTTCGGGTCCACCGGTAAAGGCCGGCAGCGTAATCAGTTCGCCCTCCTCGGATGCAGCCAATGTGCGGTCCGTTCCGGCGATAGTGATCCTGAAGTACGGTGAGCCGGGATAACCGCCAGCATTGGTAACAGCCGAAAACGTCCACTTCTGTTGGGCCTGGCACAGATAGTTGGCCATACGGACAACCACGTTGCCGGCGGGCCAGTTCGTCGAAACCTGCCCGACGTCCTGCGCCGGAATCACACCGCCCTGGCCTGAGAACGGATTCGGCCGTTGGCCGCCAGCGCCCGGGCCAGCCCCAGGCCCGCCCAGGCCCGGGCCGAAGCCTCTCCTGACGCGCCGGCCGCCAACCGGCACTCCCTCCACGGCCAATTCGAGCGCAGTGCCGGTGCGCACAGATTCGATTTCATACGTACCTTCTTTTAAATTCTCGCCCGCGACGGGCCACCCGTCTTTCCACAGCAACGGCCGGATATCGAGCACACTCGCGCCACCCCGGTCGAGGTCGGCTTCGTAGTGGCAGGAGAATTTCTGCACCCCATCGCCCAAGTCGAGCAATCCGAAGTGCCCAGGTCCAATCACGCGGCCACCGGAGCCGACGAAAAGCTTGCCGCCGCCTTGTATTATATCAAGGCCCGTGTGGTCGAGGTACGGACCGAAGATGCTCCTGGCGCGTCCAACACGAATGTTGTAGCCGGAGTCGGCGCCGCGACAGCAACTGCCGTGGGTGGCCAGCAGGTAATACCAACCATCGTGATAGATCAGGTCGGAGGCCTCGCAGTTGATCGCGATGTTCAAGGGTTCGGTGGTCGGGTCCACCCGCATGCCTGTCTTCGAATCAAGCTGGACAAGCCTGATGAAGCCAAAATACGAGCCGTAGACCATCCACAGTTTTCCCTCGACCGGATCCAGGAAAACTCCAGGGTCGATCGCGTTACAGTCTTCGATACCGTCAGACGAGGCGACGACGCCCGCCTCCTCCCATTTATAGTCAGGGGCATTCGTGTCGAGCGTGCGACTCCAGATCAGGTTGATGGCCGCTTTAGGCTGCGCCCCGATGTTGGCGGCAACATACACGCAGTAGCGATCGCCGAGCTGAATGATATCGGGAGCCATGCCTCGCCGCCCGGGCGTGACCCCGCGCCGCCAGGTCCAACCATCATCGGAGACCAGGCAGGACCCACCAGTTCCGAAAGTGTAGTACTTTCCATTGCACTTGATGATGGTGGAGGGGTCGTGGATTTGGACCTGGCCATCGAGCGCGAGCGCACGCACGGCAAACGAGAGAATCGTTGCGGCCAGAACTAAATCGAGCCACAGCACATTGGGAAAGTGCCCCGAGAAGGTATATAGGGGCGGGGACGGCTCGTCCCCGTCTGCGTTTAATCGAGCAGCACAACGCGGGGACGAGCCGTCCCCTCCCCTATCTCTAGGTTGTATGCCCTGATCTACGAGTTTCATGGTTGGGCTATGGTGATGCTCCCGAGCGGTTTACTTACCCGCGTTCGCCTTTTTCGCCTCGGCGATCACGGCGTCGAAGGCCGGCTTGGGCTCGGCGTTAACGTCGAACAGGAGCGGTTTGCCGTTGGCGCGCCAGGAGTTCGCGTCGTTCGGCCCCCAGAATGTGACGACCTTCACGGACTTCTCGTGTTTAATGAAGGCCCGGAAAAGCCCGGCGTAAGCGTCAGCCAGTTTACGGTCGGCGTCGCTCACCAGGCCTCCCTGGGTCGTCGCGGTATTGCTGGCAATATCGGCTCCAGTCGTGCGCTGGCCGCCTTGCGCGCTATTCACATCCAGTTCTGTGATGTGGATGGGCAGGCCGAGCGTCTCCATTTCCGCCAGCGCCTGGTCCATGTTCTCGAAAGTTATCGAGACATTGAGGTGCGCCTGCGAGCCAATCGCCATAACTGGGACGTGCTCATCTTGCAGTGACTTGATCAGAGTGATCAGTTTCCGGCGTTTCGCCGGGTTCTCCAGTCCATAATCATTGTAACGGAGGATCGCATCAGGATCCGCTTCGTGGGCGTAATGGAAAGCCTTGGCGATGAAGTCGGGACCGATAATTTCCAGCCAAAGCGACTTGCGCAGGATGTTCGTCCCGCCGTCTGCAATGGCCTCGTTTACGACGTCCCAGACCTTGATCTTGCCTTTATATCGCCCGACCACCGTGTGGATGTGATCGCGCATCCGCTGGAGCAACTCCTCACGGGAGGCGCGGGGTCCGGTGTATGGACCGAAGCCAAATCGACCACGACCAAACCGGTTTGTCCCGGGTGCATTGGTCACGGCGAGTGGCACGGCTGCGGCGTTCATGACTCCAGGCGGGGGAGGATTCGTGCCAGCGAAAACCCAGTGCGGCGTCTGGGCATGCCAGACGAGAGTGTGCCCAGCCAAATACATGTTGTTGCTCAATCCGAAGTTCACAAACGCGTCGGCGGCAGCGAAGTCGTAGCCGTCCGCGCCCTCCCGTGGGTGAATGCGCTCCCACTTCATCTCGTTCTCTGGGACGATTTGGTTGAACTGCTCCTTGACCTGAGCAATGTCTTTGGCGACTTGTTCCGGGCTGCGGCGAAATCCACCGGTGCCAGTCGCAATGGAGCGGTTGATGGCCGTACCGACATAGAAATGGTCTTTGAAGAGTTCCTTGAGAGCAAGCGTGTCGGCAGGCCGGGCCGTTGCGCCAACGACGAGCAGCACCGCTGTGAGCCAGCCGACGCGTGAGATGCGGTTGTGAAGAAAGAATAGAATCATATTTACAGAATTGTTTTATCTGTGATGGGTTACCTGAAAATGCGTTGGGCAAACAGCCACAGGCGAATTTCGTTGCCCTGAAAGGAGAACCTCTCCACAAAGCTCACCGACCATGCCTGTCTTCTTCATAGAGGTGTCTGGGGTAAGTTGAACCGATGATTTACCTTCCGTCCCATCGATAAGTTTTGCCCTTCGAAAGCTTCACTTCGCGAGTCACCGGCCCATAACGCAATTGGGTCACGCCACCATTCAGCGATCGGACGCGCGCTTCCGCCAGCTTTCGCTCTTTCCAGGCCACATCGACCTCGAAACCGCCGCGCGCCCGCAGACCTTTCACGCTGCCGCTTGGCCATGCCTTGGGCAGGGCCGGAAGCAGCTCGATTTCTTCCGAACGACTCTGCGCCAGCATGTCCGCAATGCCCGCCGCTCCGCCAAAATTCCCATCGATCTGGAACGGCGGATGCGCATCGAACATATTCGGGTAAGTTCGCTCGGGGCTGAGCAGGAATTTGAGGATCTCGAACGCGTGATCGCCTTCGCCCAGGTGCGCCCAAAGGCAAATGCGCCAGGCGGTGGCCCAACCCGTGGCTTTGTCGCCGCGAATCTCCAAGGATTTCTTTACCGCGGCCGCAAGTTCGGGCGTGCCGCGGAGCGTGATGTCGCGTCCCGGATAGAGACCGTAGAGATGCGAAACGTGGCGGTGGTTCATCTCCGGCGCCTTCATATCCCAGTCCTCGAGCCATTCCTGCAATTGCCCCGCCTGGCCAACCTGGTCCGGCGCCAGTCGGGCGCGGGCAGCGGCGAGCCGCTGACGGAAATCCTCATCCACACCGAGCGTTTGCGCGGCGCGGATCGTATTGGCAAAGAGGTCGCGTAGAATCTGCATATCCATAGTGGGCCCGGCACAGACCGCCGCGCCAAACGGATGCCCGTTCTCGGGCGAAATCGAAGGGTTGGTCACGAGCCATTTGTGTTTTGGGTCTTCCTGCAGGGCATCGAGGAAAAACTCGGCCGCACCCTTCAGCACGGGATAAACTCTTTTCAGCTCCGCCTTATCGCCGCTGAATTCGTAGTGGTCCCAGAGATGCAAACACAGCCACGCGCCGCCGCTCGGCCACATGCCCCAATTCGGTCCGTCGATGGGCGCGGACGCCCGCCAGAGATCGGTGTTGTGATGGACTACCCAGCCACGCGCGCCGTACATGTCGCGGGCGGTTCGAGCGCCCGTCACGGTGAGGTCGTTGACCATCGCAATCAGCGGCTCGACGCATTCGGCAAGGTTGCCGGATTCGGCGGGCCAGTAGTTCATCTCGGTATTGATGTTAATCGTGTATTTGCTCTGCCAGGGCGGGTTCAGGCTCTCATTCCAGATACCCTGCAGGTTGGCGGGCTGCCCTCCCGGACGCGAGGAACTGATCAACAAATAGCGGCCGAACTGGTAATAGAGTGCCGCCAGTTGAGGATCGTTGCCTTCGGCGAAGCGCTTGATGCGCAAGTCTGTTGGCATCTTGCAGGCTTCGCTTTGGCCGAGATCAATCGCCACTCGGCGAAACAGCGCCTGGTAATCTGCGACGTGAGCAGCGTGCAGCTTGGCGAAGACCTTTTTGGCGGCCGCAGCCAGTTGCTGGCGGGCGGCACTTTCAGGATCGCCGCTGACGTCGTCGAAATTTTTGTAGCTCGTGGCGGCGGTGATGAGCACCATGACCTCGTTGGCGCCCGCCACGGAGATGCGGTCCGCTTCAGACGTCGTCTTGCCCCCCTTGGCGATGAACTGAACCCGCGCCACGTACGTAAGCTGGCCCTTGATACCGCCCGAGTCCCCACCCCTGCCGCGCATGACCAGGGTGTCGTTGTCCTCCACAACCGCAGTGGCTTTCATCGGCGTCTTCATTCCCGCGTCGAAGGAAATCTTCCCCGGCTTGTCCGCCTTGAGCCGCACGACTATCACCTTATCCGGCGCGCTCGCGAAGACCTCCCGGGTGAAACGTACCCCCTCGGCGACATAGCTCACGGTGGCTGTGGCGCTGTCGAGGCTCAGCTCGCGCCGGTAGTTCTCGACGGTGGGCGTCCCGGAAAACGTCAACAGCAGATCGCCCACAGTCTGATACGGCATCTGACCGAGCGGCCTGGCCATGACCTTCGCGCTGAGGAGCGAGGCGGCTTCCCGGTATTTTCCTTCGTTCACCAACTGCCGCACTTGCGGCAGCGCGTCCTTCGCCTGCGGATTGACCGGGTTATAAGGCCCGCCGGCCCAGAGTGTTCCTTCGTTAAGTTGGAGCCGTTCCTGGTTCACGCCACCGAAAACCATCGCGCCCAGGCGTCCATTTCCGACCGGCAGCGCCTCCACCCATTTGACCGCCGGCTTGTCGTACCATAAGACCAAGGGATCACCGCCAGCGGATTCTGAGGCGATTCCGGGCGCCGTCCAGGCGGCCACGGTTGTCGATATGACACAGTAAAGGCGGACGGAGAAGTTGTTCATTCGGGGTTTGGAGTCTGGCGTTCCGGCTAAAGATCTGGCTTGCCTTTGAGGTAGAGTTCGTGGACCTCTGCGTCACTTAAGGCGCGGCTAAACAGCTCGAATTCATCGAGCGACCCGCTCAGATTTCGGATGAGCGACGGCTCGGGGTTTGGGCCGCTTCGCGCATTCCAGTTGCCCAACTCGGCGGAGCTGACCCGGAAAGGCGGACCTATCGTCAACGCGTGGCGGGAGACGGGTGAGCCGTTCACGTAGTGGACCACCTTCCGGGCTTTTCCATCGATGACCACGGCCAAATGCTGCCAAACTCCGAGGTTCTCGAGCGAAGACACAGGAGGGCTGGCTAGAATTTGATACTTACCAATCCGTGGACCGAACACCGTGAGCCCCAGGACGCCATCTTTGCGAATCAGCCAGTGCACCGTCCCAGGATCAAACCCATCAGACATGAACAGTGAGTTAAACTCGCGATCCAGTCCCTTCAGGCAGACCCACGCCGCGAGGGTCATTGCCCGGAATTCGTTGGGCACGGCCAGGCGCACGCGGTCGTTGACGCTCTGGAATTCCAAGGCCTGCTTCTCCCGCCACCGGCCTTGCGCGGGCTGGCAGCCCACGATAATTCCACCCTCCGTCGGCCCATTCCTTTCGGCCTTGTTGGGGAGTGTCCAGTCCGGGTCGCTGAGGTTCTCGAAATCAAAGCGCAACACCAGCGAAGGGTCGCGGTTGAGTTGTGCGCTTGCGAGCCGCCATTGGTCATAGCGGACAGCCTCCGAAGCCAGCGAACGCTCTTGGAACTCGAACATGGGTGCGAACGCTTCAGCGTTAGCAGCCATTAACTGAGGCAACTCGTTTCCCTGAACCAGCGCTGCCTGCCCTTCCGCCAGCGACTGTTCTCCTGCTTTCCCAGGCTGCAGATCCACCTTCCCTTTGAAAACGTGGACTTCGGTTCGGCTCCGGCTCACGTCAATCCCAAAGGAGGTCCCCAAGTCCACCACGCTGACCTGACCGGTTTTAAGCCGAAAGCCGCGCGCCGGCATCGGCACCTCGGCCAAAACTCGGCCGGAAACACAAACAGCTTCATTCGCAGAAACCAGGCGCAGTTCCACTGGACCCTCGATTACCAGTCGAGCCCCACTGTAAAAGACCACCTGCGCCAGCCCGGATTCCAGTTGAAGACTCCCAGGCTCCAGGGCGCTGCCGACCCGGAACATATGAGCCTTCGCACTCCAACGAGCGTCCACAGTGCGTGTCAACAGGGCTACGGCGACGCTGGTGGCCCCACTCCGGGCCACTGACCGCTTGATCCAGAACGTTCCGATACTCCCGACGATCAGCATGAGGCAGGCCGCCAGGGCCAGTACCTGCACTAGCTTTCGCCTGGGCGGTCGCTCCACGGGATTCAGAGGGACGACATTACCTCGGTCGCCCGCGTTTACGACGGGCAGATTGAAGCTGGCGACCGTATCCCCAAACTGCGAAAAAAGGTCCGGATTGGACGCCAATTGGCTGTGGAGCTCGACCTGGAATAAATACTCGTCCCGTGCGCTCGGGTTGCTTCGCAACAGCTCGTTCAGAGCTCGCATCTGGGCCTCGGAAGCTGAGCCGTGGCATACAGCAGCCACCGCATCGTCAAACTCGGGGGAAGAAAAGGAGAATTTCATGCCCCCTCCGGTTTTGCCTGACCTTCCACACAGACCTGGAGGGCGTGCCGGATCCGTTGAAGCATTTTGTAGGTGGCGGCCTCGCTCCGGCCGGACCGCTGGGCCAGCGTTTCAATACTGGCGCGCTCATAGTAATACCCCTCAACCATCGAGCGCTGTCCTTCCGGTAGCTTTCCGAGGCAGCCCTCGAGATGCTTCAACCGCAGCTCGAACTCAGGCTGCAACACCTGCCGTCGATGAGCCAGCTCTTCTGCCAAACCGTGATCAAGCAGCGCCTGCCAGCGTTGCCGCCTTTCAATCCACTGGCGCGCCTTATTAAGGGCAAAACGACACGCCCAGGGGGTGAAAGGCTGGCTGGGATCATAGGCGTCAAATTTCTCCCAAAGCGCCATTGCCGTCTGCTGAACAATGTCCTCGGCATCCGCAACGTTCGGGACCAGGACGGCCACGTAACGAAAGATCTCCCGCTCACTGCGCAGGAATAGCGAAAGAAATCGCTGCTGCGCAGCATTTGAGTCACCAGCCTGACCGGTTGAATCTGCCGACATTCGTAGATCTCTATCAATACTTCCGGAAAACTACGAGATTTGGACATTACGTTGCTGGTTTTTCGTATCCCCTCACCACAAAAGGTCCTGCTCAAGGCGGTCGCAAACGCGGAGATTGGCCAGCCTGGAGCATAAGGCGTACGCGGTCCAGCGGGACGCCGCGGACGCGACATTCGAACACGGGAGGTATACGCCGGAGATGATTGCCATACAGGCGACACGCGGTTTTGGGCCTGAAGGGACAAACGTGATTACATAGTGTGTGCCCACCATGGCGGCGATTTGGGAGGAGAGCGCGGCCCGGGCCGAGCGTGAGAACTGGGGCTACCAGCGCCTGCTGCAACACTTGCAGGAATCTGAGATGGTTTGGACAGTCAAAGCGAGCTAGCGGTTCTGATAGCGGGGCGGTTGGGGGTCTGGTTTGCCATCTCGACCCCTACCTCGGCTCTTCAGTTGAGACATTGCCATTCGTGGGTTACTTAACACCGTGAAAGATTCGTCCGATAGAGCCTCACAACCAATGGAAATACGGCCGGGCAAACAGCCGTCGGCAGGCCGCATCGTCACCACCATCGTCCGCGTACTGCTCGGCCTGATGTTTTTGGTGTTCGGCCTGAACGGCTTCCTGAACTTCATACCGGCTCCGAAGGATTTGCCGCCAGACCTGGTTACGGTCAGCACCGGTCTGATGAAAGGTGGGTATATGACGGTCGCATCCGCCACGGAAATACTCGTCGCCCTATTGCTCCTCACAAACCTCTTCGTGCCGCTCGCGCTGGCGCTCCTGGCGCCGATTGTCGTCGGAATTATCACGTTTCACATCGCCATCGCACCCGCCACCATCGTTCCGGGCATTGTTGTTTCGGTGATGGAATTGTATCTCGCCTGGGCTTATCGCGGCGCGTTCCGCCCGATGTTGCAGGCGAAAGTGTCACCCGGCCGCGATTGAATCCAGGTCAACACCTCATGCCAAAGGACAATAAAAGCAGCGCTCGGAAAGAGTTGTCACCGAGACAACGTGAAGAGCTGTTCGCAACGTTGAAAACCCGGTTCGAGAAAAACATGAACCGCCACCAGGGTCTTGAATGGGCCAAAGTGCGAGCAAGGCTGGAGGCCAATGCTGAGAAACTGTGGTCGCTCAATGAAATGGAGCGAACCGGCGGCGAGCCGGATGTTGTTGGCCAGGATAAAAAGACCGGCGAATGCGCATTTTATGATTGTTCGCCGGAAAGTCCCAAAGGCCGAACCAGTCTTTGCTACGACCGTGAAGCGCTGGATTCCAGGAAGGAACACAAACCGAAAAGCAGCGCCATGGATATGGCAGCGGTCATGGGCGCTGAGCTTCTAACGGAAGAGCAATATCAAGAGCTGCAAAAACTCGCAGCCTTCGACACGAAGTCGTCGAGCTGGCTGAAAACACCTGAAGATATTAGAAAACTCGGCGGCGCCATCTTCGGTGATCGCCGCTTCGGCCGCGTCTTCGTATATCACAACGGTGCGGAGTCCTACTATAGCGGCAGGGGTTTCCGTGGCTGGCTGCGGGTTTAGTTTCCCTACAAATCATGAAGGCCATTCAAGGTTACCGTCTCATTGGGCCAAAGGACCTCTTCTGGCGGCCCTCCAATTTGATGCAAATTCCGAACGCCGACTATTTGGAGCGGACGGGGAGCGAGAACCTCAGCGCGCGACTCTGGCGCTTGCCGCCCAGGAGCGCAAACACGCTTCACAAGCACATCCGGCAGGAGGAGTTTTACTTCGTGCTCGAAGGCGTGGGCCGTATGCGGGTGGGGGACCAGACGCTCACCGTGCCGAAATATGGCGGCGTGCTGGTCGGGCCAGACCAGTTGCGCCAGGTTTTCAACGACACCGACGCCGAGGTGCTCTGGCTGATCGTCGGCGCGCCGGAGGAGCTTGAGTTTTTGCAGGGCTCGAAATCCAAAATGGATCTGTCGCTCATCTATCCGGTGGATCCGAAGCAACTGCCCAAGGAATTGGCCGGAGTGGAATGGCCTCCGAAGGCTTAATTTTCCCCCACTATCTCACCGCTGGCTGACTCTGGTTGCGGCATGGAAAGCGTCCGGGCCTTCAGGGTGGACTCGGCTGAGCATCACCGCTTCACTCCCTTTTGCTTCTTGCCTTTGGCCTTAGCGGCGACTTCGATTGCTTTCCTCATCCACTGCGCGAGCTGTAACGAATCCTCCACCACATCTGCCGGAACCTCATAGTAGCCCATCGCGCTGTCCTCCCCATAGGGCCGGAACGGTTCCATGCCGAGCCGCTCGAAATCTGGCCGGGTGGTGTCATCCACTTTAAAGTACAGGCGGTCCTCGGCGATTAACGCGAAGAACAGTCCCTGGGCATAGATGCCCACGCCTCCGAACATCGACTTGCCGGTCACAGGCGTTACTCGCCCCAATTGCTCCAGCACGAACTCGCGATAGCTCTCGGATACGGCCATGTCAGGAATATGCTGCCGTCTCACCCCGATGCCAAATCCGCTGAGAATCTTTATAAACCTCGCGCACGCGGTGAAACGGGATTCGATGGACCTGACCCTCAAGGTCGGTGAGCTGAAACGTTTGCGGGCTATCCGGAGGAAAGGTCACTTCTTTCAACGGCACAAGAATAACGCGATCCTCTGCCCTATCGTAGTAACCCAATTGGAATTCCCCCTTGGCGAACTCCGGATCCCACCGGATGCGGTTGAGGAGTTCGTGGATCGGGATCATGCTTTGTCCAAGGTAAGCCTTAACCTGCCATAGTGTCTTGCCGATTCTGAACCTTGACTTGAGTGGCGCACCTCCCGGTTGTAGAAGTTGAGTATGCCACTCTTGAAACTCGAAACATCGGTCGTTATCCCCGAGGACAAACGGAAAGCCCTCCTGACTTCCCTGTCAAAAGCGGTTGCCGGGGCTACCGGGAAGCCGGAGCAATACGTTATGGTCACCGTCAGCCAGGCAGCGATGCTGATGTCCGCGAAGCCTGGGGATGCAGCCTTTGTGGACATTCGCGGCATCGGCGGGCTGACGAGCGAGGTAAACCGCAAGCTCTCGCAGCAAGTGTGCAAGTTGCTCAGCGACTCCCTCGGGATCGGCCCTGATCGCATTTACCTGAATTTCACCGACGTGGAAGCCGGCAATTGGGGCTGGAACGGAAGCACCTTTGGCTGACCGAATGGACCTGCCGGAGGATAAAGGTACCTACATCCTGATTGCGTCCGTGTCACAGATGAAGCGGATCGAGATCGGTCGCCTGGGCCGTTTCGACATCATCCCCGGCTATTACGCTTACGTTGGTAGTGCCTTCGGTCCCGGAGGACTTCATGCTCGCCTCGGCCACCATCTCGAGTCAACCGCCGATCCGCATTGGCATATCGACTACCTGCTGCAAGTAGCTCAACCGGTGGAAATCTGGTACGCGACAGCAGACCGAAAACTCGAACACCATTGGGCCGAACTCCTTGAGAACTCTCCACAGTTCCGCATCCCAATTCCCCGTTTCGGCTCGTCGGATTACCACCGCAGCCGTTCGAGCCATCTGTTTTACTCCAAGCGCCGCCCCGCCTTTGCATGGTTTCGCCAACAGATGGCGGAGGAATTCGAGGGCATCTACGCAGAACGATATGTAATGACCGAGGTCACGATTCGGCTGGGCTCAGCGCAAAAGCCTTTACCGGAAACGTGCCAAAAGCCGTCACCTTGACCGGCACCGCAACGAACCGCGCGCCGTGGTCCGGCAGTGCAGCCAATCCGCACCAGTGCCCCACCATCGGGGTCGCGCCGCTTTGTATGGCGGCTCCAGATCGGCGGCTCTGCCGCGGTTGCGATGCGGGGTGCGGTGGTATCGGCTTCAAAGGCATTTCCCTTCCGGGTGTGCCACTCGCGCTGGCACTGGTTGAAGCGCACGGATTCACCCGAAGTCTTGTGGAACACGTTGGACTTGAACAGAAAACCCTTGCTCCCTTCATCGAGGAAACCAGCGGGCCTTGCTTTCACGAGACTGAAGACTCTATTCTTGGGACGGCAGCGATGAAAGACGATTCCAGCCGGTGGAGGTTTCTCGAAAAAGCTCCTGGTTGCGACGAAAGACCGGTTTCAACCGTGGTGCGCTTGAGCCCTGGCGGTGGTGACAATTCTGGCGGACGATGAATCGGCTCCTGGCAATACTCTTGGTCTCTTTGCTCCCAGTCACGCCGGCAGCCGCTGAGTCGGTCACTCCGGACTTTGGCCCGAACGTTCTGATCTTCGACGCGTCCATGACGAATATCCAGAGTCGGATCGATGCGGTGTTCAGCCAACAGGAGCGCAGCCAATTCGGTTCCAATCGCTTTGCGTTGTTCTTCAAGCCAGGCCAGTACGACCTGGATGTGCAGGTGGGATTTTACACGCAAGTGCTGGGGCTGGGCCAATCGCCTAACGACGTGGCCATCACCGGCGCGGTGCGATGCAAGGCGCGCTGGATGGCCAACAGCAACGCCACCTGTAATTTCTGGCGCTGCGTCGAGAATCTTTCGGTGACTCCCACGCAGGACCAGGGCATCAACGTCTGGGCAGTCTCGCAGGCCACGGCGCTGCGGCGAATGCATGTTAAGGGCAACCTGAACCTCTGGGATGGCGGCTGGTCCAGCGGCGGCTTCATCGCGGACTGCCAGATTGACGGCCAGGTAAATTCGGGCTCGCAGCAGCAGTGGTTCTCTCGCAACGCCGAGTGGGGCGGCTGGAAGGGGGCGAACTGGAATATGGTGTTCGTGGGCATCGTGAACCCGCCTTCGGGACGCTGGCCCGATCCTCCTTACACAGTGATCGACCGGACACCGGTGATCCGGGAGAAGCCGTATCTCTTTCTTGATGAGAGCGGGCGCTACTCCGTCATGGTCCCCAGCCTCAACACCGGCGGAAGCCGGGGAACCACCTGGTCCTCGGGCAAGACACCCGGAACAGCCATTCCGATCGACCGGTTTTACCTGGCGCGCCCAGAGTCGGACAACGCCGCCAGCATCAACCGGGCCCTGAACTCAGGGAAGGACCTCCTCCTGACCCCTGGCATCTATCATTTGGAGAACTGCGTTCGCGTCACAAACCCGGGCGCCATCGTGCTCGGCCTGGGCTACCCGACCTTGCGGGTGGATAATGGTACAGCCGCCCTGACGATTTCCGACGTGGATGGGGTGAAAGTTGCGGGCATCCTCATCGAAGCAGGGGCCACGAACTCAGACACACTGATGCAGGTGGGCGAACCCGGAAGCCGAAAATCCCATGCCACGGATCCCGTGTGTCTATGGGACATCTTCTGCCGGGTTGGCGGTGCCCAGGCTGGCAGGTCGACCTGCATGGTTACTATTAACAGCCACAACGTGGTGGGGGACAATTTTTGGCTCTGGCGTGCCGACCACGGACGGGGCGCGGGCTGGAACTCCAATCCGAACAAGCATGGGCTGATCGTAAATGGTGACAACGTCACCCTCTATGGATTGTTCGTGGAACACACGCAAGAGTACCAGACGGTTTGGAACGGCAACGGCGGGCGTGTTTACTTCTACCAATCCGAGATGCCGTACGATCCGCCGAGCCAGGAAGCCTGGAAGCATGGGGAGGTTAACGGTTACGCCTCTTACAAAGTAGCCGACGCGGTTACGACGCATGAAGCCTGGGGGTTGGGCGTTTACTGCGTGTTCTACGCCGCGCCCGTCGTGGCCGAAAACGCCATCGAGACACCTGCGGCACCCGGCGTGAAGCTGCACCATATGGTCACGATCCGGCTGTCCGGCCGGCCCAACAGCGGCATCAACCATGTCATCAACGGCACCGGCGATGCCGTCATCGCGACGCGAAAAGCCATTGTGAATTGAGAAGCCTGTGCCATGAACACGATTCCCGCCTCAGAGACAGAAGCTTCCAATCGGGATTTATGAAAAGGAATCAGCATGAATAGACAATTCCCGCTCATTTGGCTGGTTACCGCGGCGCTTACCGCAGATGGGGCACCAACCGGGCCGACACCACTCATCGACGACCGCCACATCTCCATCAACGCCGACTCAGACATCGGCCTATTGCGACAACGCCTGATTCAATTTATTTGGGGGCAGGATCAACTGCCGGACCGGATGCCGGCCAAGGTCTCGCCTGCCGAAAGCCCAATGACGAACGTGGATAACCTGCAGCAGGTCCAATCCATCTCGATCACGATGGAAGCCGGGCAGCAGACGATCGCCTACCACTACATCCCACGAAATCGGAACAACCGGTTGGTGATCGTACATCAAGGACACGCCTGCGACACTGGATCGGCGGGCGTAGGGAACGTGATCAGGGATTTGATTCGAAGCGGCTACTCCGTGCTGGCTATGAACATGCCGCGCTGTCGGGCGGGCGATTGCTCGGCCGACTGCACGGGGGCTCACAATGAAATGTTCGCCTCGATTCACGTTTCCCAGGGGAGCCCGCTGAAGTTCTTCCTCGAACCCATAACCATCAGTCTTAATTACCTTCAGAACCGGGGGGTTGGTGAAACCCGATACACCGATTTCAACATGGCGGGATTGTCCGGAGGAGGGTGGACCACAACTGTGTATGCGGCTATTGATCCGCGCATCTCCCTGAGCTTCCCGGTGGCGGGAACGCTTCCGCTGTATTTGCGCCACGACGGCTCAGTCGGTGACATGGAACAGACGCTGCCGGATTTTTATGGGATCGCGGGCTACCCTGACCTGTACGTCCTGGGATCTTACGGGGCGGGCCGCAAACAGGTGCAGATTCTGAACGAACAGGACGATTGCTGTTTTGGAGTGGCCCAGCACAAAATGCCTGCGACATACAAAGAGGACGTCAAGGCCTATGAGCGGCTCGTTCAGCAGAAGCTCAAAAGCCTGGGCACCGGAGCTTTCAAGCTGGAGGTCGATTCAATCGCTCCAAGTCACATGATCTCGGGACACGCGTCCACGAACCTGATCCTGCGCGAACTCGATAAGAGGAAGCACGACAATGGCTAGAGCGGTTCGAACGCCATTTTGGGCGCGAAATGGAGGGAGCTTCCTGCTTGGTGCGTCGCTCATCACTTCCGGTCATGCAGGATCTTTGACCTTGCGGCCGGCTGAACGGCCGGCGTGGCTGCAAACGGAGGGCGTCGTTATGGCGGGGGATTGGGAGCCACTGCTATTTCGCGTTCGGCGCGATGGGAGCCGCGGCTACGATCCGAGCCCGGACCAACTCGCCGCTTACGCTCGCGAGCACACCCCGGAAATGATCGCGCAACTCAAAGCGCTTGGCGTCAATTTTGTCATGATGCATGCTTACAAAGGCTTCGGGCTCGGCGCCGAACGCCAGAGCATGGACGACGCCGTCCGGTTCGCTCGACTGTGCCACGAGGCCGGCTTGCACGTGGGCGTATACAATTTCAGCGGGGCGTTTGGGTGGGAGCTTCTCTTCAAGGAACACCCCGAAGCCAAAGACTGGGTGCTCCTGGATCAGGCGGGGAAGCCCGTTACTTATGATTCCGCTCCGTATCGTTATTTCTGGAACCGCAACCATCCAGGCGCACAGAAGTTTTACCAGGGGCTCGTGCGCTTTGCGGTCCGGGATGTCCGGGCCGATCTCCTTCACTTTGACAACTACAATGTCGGTCCGGGATTCGACGCGTGTTCGGTCCAGAGGTTTCAGCGTTATCTGAAGAGGACGTTTAGCTCGAAAGAATTGAGGGCCGGCGGCCTAGGGGATCCGAAGCGGATTTTGCCGCCAGGCGGCGGTGGGAAAGACGATCTCCTGAGTCTCGCCTGGCGAGACTTCTCCTGCCAGTCACTCGCGGATTCCTATCGCGACCTGGGCCGCTATGCCCGCAGGCAGCGGAAAGACATTCTGCTCGAGTGCAATCCGGGCGGACCTGGACAGCGCATTCAGCCCCCGGTGGACCATGGCAGGGTACTCACAAGCGGCGAGGCATTTTGGGACGAGGGTGTGGCACCGGGTTACCGGGACGGGATTCTGCGCACACGCATTCGCACATATAAAGTGGGCCGAGGTTTGAAGAACCTGGCCTTTGCTTATACGACGACACCGCTGGAGGCGGCGGAAGCGATGGCGTTTAACCTGGATTGCCTGGGGTGCGTGTGCTGGTTCGAGTATGGCAAGCTGGTCGCCCGGCCAGGGTCGGACCAGCCGGTTTCTACAAATCTCGCGCCTTACGTGCGGTTTTACACCGGGCATCGCGAGCTTTTCCGGAAAGCGGAGACGATCGCTGACGTGGCGGTTCTCCGGAGTTTTGCTTCCCAGGTGTATGCAGAGCCGAGATGGGCTCAACTTACCAGCCGTGCAGAACAGGCTTTGATTGAGGAGCGCGTTCCCTTCCAAATTATCCACGATCAACAAATGAGGGACCTGCATCGATATCAGGTCCTGGTCCTGGCGGGCTGCGTTGCGTTGTCCGACTCGCAAATCAAGCGGCTGAGGGACTATGTAGCGTTCGGCGGGCGCCTATGCATCATCGGCCCGGTGGCCACTCACGACGAGTGGCTCCGGCAAAGGTCTAAGCCGATCTTGCAGGGCCTGCCTCCGGCCAAGGTCTTCCGGTTCCCGGAAAGCGACGACTGTCTGGCGGCGGTGCAACGGGTCTGCGGCGGGCGGTTGTCACTCACAATCGAAGCGCCGACGGGCCTGTGCGCCGAACTGACCGAGCAGGTTGGGCGCCGATTGGTGCATCTGGTTAATTATCATGCCAACGCGCCGCTTACTAATGCCGTCGTAAACCTTCGGCTGCCGGCAAAGACAAAAGCCAAAGCGCTTCGGCTGATGAGTCCCGAGCGCCCGGAGAGCTTAGCACTGCCCTTCGAGCAGATCTCGGATTCCATCTCGTTCAAGGTTCCTCAGGTAAATGTCTACGAGATCGCAGTCGTGGAATTCGACAACGATCGGGCATCGCGGGCACGCTGACGGGTCTGGCACAAGATTCATCGGATCGCCAAGCGTTGAAGCCAGATGGGTGACCGGACGGACCACCCGCGTGGATTTTCCCATAAAAGAGGAGCCACTCCTCCTATGCGTGAATTTCCGTAACCCCAAAAAGATCCACTCGGTGGTCATGAAATCCCGGCGTGGCGCTGCTTCATTTGAGACTAAGTTTGAATACCCAGGGCAACTGGCCAGGGCGGTTGGCGGCAGACTGCCAGCGGGCCGGAAGGCTGATGACAGTCCCCTTTGCCGCATCCGGACGCCAGGGCAACGCCTCGCCATCTCCGAGCATGGTGACGGTAGCTCCTGGCGGGAGTTTGACAGAGTGGAGCACCAGTTCCTCGCCTGGCCACTGCAGTGCGAGGGCATAGATAATCGAGGCCCGGTCGCTGTGGGTGAAACGAAGGTTGTTGCCCTCCTTCCAACCATCTCCGGGAAGCGGGTGGGTATTGAAGATGGCTTCCTCGTTGAGCTTGAGCCAGGCGCCGGCGGATTGCAGCGCCTCGATGGCTTTGGGATGAAACAGGCCGGTGGCGTCCGGCCCGATGCCCACCATGAAATTTCCCCCCTTGGCGACAGTATCCACCAGGTTCGTGACAATCCAGGACCCGTCTTTGTATTTGCCGGCATCGGGTTCATAGCTCCAGATGCCTTCCCCGGCCAAGGGATAGATCACCATCCAGGGCATGTCCGTGTTTTCCTTGGCGCCGGGAACGAAGCCTTCGGGTGTGTAGTAGTCGCCGTAGTTGCCGATGCCGCGGCAGCGGAGCATCACGTCGGGCTGGATCTGGCGGATGCTCTTGATGGTTTCGCGCAAATCCAGCCAGGCGGTTTCATCGAACCACATGTCGAGGCAAACCAGATCAATCTTGCCATATTGGGTGAGCAGCTCGGTCAGTTGCTGGCGGTGGCGCTTGACGAAATGGTCCCATTGGTCCGGGTGCTCGGTCTTGTTCACGCGGCTGGTCAACGGGTGAAAAGCAAACGGGCGGAAGTCGGCGTCGTACCAGTCGGGATGAGAGAAGTAGAGGTCGATCTTCATCCCGTGACTGTGGGCGGCCGCGGTGACTTCCTTGACGATATCGCGGCCGAACGGGCTCTCCATCACGCTATAGGCCGTATCGCACTCTTCGATTTTGGGTCCGCCCGCGGCCGTCCAGTTGACGCGGCGCGCCACCCGGGCGTGGGTGTCGAACATGGAAAAGCCGTCGTGGTGCTTGGTGGTGAAGGCGACCACTTTGATCCCGTTGGTCTGGAACAGGTCCATCCAGTCGTCGGCATTAAAATTGGTCGGGTTAAACCTCCGGTAGAACTGCTGGTAAGCCTGGCGCCCTTCGTGGCTGAGCATCGGGTGGCCCGAATCCGCGCGCACGAAAGGCCACGAGGCATTGCACCCGTAGTCGAGCATCGCATAAACGCCCCAGTGGATGCGCACGCCATACTTCATCTGCCGGAAGGCAATCCGCGACGACTCCGGAGCCTGGCTGTAACCCGGGTTCGGCGTGTCTTCGACATACGAACGGACCTGACGGTAATGGGAGTCGGTGGCGGGCAGCTTGACGTAATTGCGGAAAACCGGCGCGGGTCGGCCGGCGTCGGCCGCAAAACGAAATGGCGCGCCGCCGATGATTTGGTCGCTGGTAATGGTGGGACACCAGTATTTCTCGATGTGCCAGGTCACGAGGTCCGTTCCCGTGAAGTGGTCCACATACGGTTTTTGCCGCGGGTTGTACATCGTGTCGGTCAGGTCGCGCAGCAGGGCGACTTTCATGCCCTGGGACACCATCTGGCGGATGGAGAACGGGCGGCCCAGCACGCACATGTTCTCGTGAACACCCATGACGATGACGTTCGTGATGCCGCGCTGGCGCATGAGATAAAAGGCCTCCGCGCTGTCGGTGATGGCGTCGCCCTCTTTGATCTGGAGCGTGTCGATTTGGTGCTCCCAGGGCCACGGCGCCTGGGTGGCCGGCGTGCAGGGCGGGTCGTCCGAACAGCCGCCGTCGGCGTCGTCGATCGGCAAAGCCCCCTCCCGCTCGGGCTCGAGCGCGGCCCAGCGCTTAAGCGGGATTGCGGTCTCCACCGGCGGCGCCCCCTGGGCGAGTTTGCGGCCCGGCGTGCCTTCGTAATACTTCATCGTGTCGCTCGGACAGTGGATGATCAAAACGCCCCGGCGGCGCAGTTCCGTGACAACCTCGTTCATGCGCGGCGCCATTTCGGCGACCCGGGCGGTTGCGCCTTTGCACCAGTGCCGGTTCCACATGTCGCAAATGACCGCGGCGGTGCGGGAAGGCTCCCACCGCGCATGATTGGTTACCGACTCCCATTTATCGACTGCGGCATCCAGCTTTCGGAGCTGGCGCAAATTCAGTTCCAGTGGTTGCGACCCCGACGGTTCGGCGCCGGCGCCAACTAAACTGAAGGCGGTCAGACAAAAGGGCATAAGAGCGTGCTTTAAAAATGTCGCAGCCGACGCCAGGAGGCTCTGACCTGTTCTACGCAGTGCCGCATCAATTGAGGGAATTTGAGCCTGCCAATGAACGGTGGTCGGAAAAAGGCCTCCTCTCCCTAGCCCTCTCCTCCCGAGGAGGAGAGGGAAAAGCCCGCAGCGCAAGTTCGTTGCCTTCCCGCTGGCCCGCGGGGGGCTTGGATTCTCCTGGCGTCGGCTGCTACGATTAATTCGGTTTTTGAAACATGCTCTAACCAGGCGAAGGTTGGCCAGAATTCTCATCGGACAAATCATCAGCAATTTAATGCTCCAGTTCAATGACTCTTGTTTTCATTTATTGCCGCGAATAGGCGCGAACAGGCGCGAATAAGCGCGAATAAGCGCCGGTTCACGGCCCACCGAATCCTGGAGCTTGCACTTTGAGCTTTGGAGTTTGGATTTGGGACGGACACGGGTTCAATTCTCGGGCTGGTCGAGGCGGAGGCGTTCGAGTTTGAGGGCACCGGAGGTGAGTTTGCAGAGGGCGGTCAGGATACGGGTATAAGCGCCCGGGTTATCGGCGATACGGTCCTTGAGGACGAGGGGATTGAAGTCAAGCAGGAGGGTGTACATGCGGAGGATGGCGATGCGGATACTGGCTTCCTGGATGAGACGGCTGTCTTTCGCGCCGACGACGCGGTTGGCGAAGCCGAGCCGGGCGTGCTGGTCATCGAGAAGCGCTTCTTCGTGGAGCCAGGTTTGAAAGCCGCCCGAGTGCCAGCGGGAGAGGTTGTCGACGTTGAGGGTGTAGCCGTGGTTGGCGAGCTCTTTGATGATATCGGCATAAGGGGCGCCGTCGCGCAGCATGACATTGACGAGGTGGCGGACGCGGTCGGGGAGGCGGGCGACTTTGCCGCGGCGGCGACGGGGACGGGCAGAGCTGGATTGGTGGATTGATGGATTGGTGGATTGGTGGGGTTCAGCGGCGGGGGCGGAAGCCTCTGAAGGGGATGGTTGAACCATTGGATTAGTGGGTGGACGGGCAGAGCTGGATTGGTGGATTGACGGATTGGTGGATTGGTGGGGTTCAGCGGCGGGGGCGGAACTGGATTGGTGGATTGATGGATTGGTGGATTGGTGGGGTTCAGCGGTGGGGGCAGCGGGTATTTCTTCCATATGGCGCCTTATTTACGTTTTTTTGGTGGCAATCGTAGCAGGGCCACTTGGACATTATGCTGAGGTGTTAATTATGCGGAGGTCACTGCGGCGGGTGTCTTTGTTTTCTTTTCAGTGGGAGGTTTTTGGGATAGGAGGAAGCATGGGGGAGTGTTGAGAACCTGGGTTCTCGACCTTCGCCTATGAGCC
>DATDCV010000475.1:0-15729 GCA_036524155.1 Verrucomicrobiia bacterium | reverse complement strand
AGCGTTTGAAGCCCGGTTCGATCGGTCGCAGCCCCATCAGGCCGTGATAAGCAAGATATAAGGGAACCACGGCGCAATGGCTCCATTGCTGGCCCGAATCGTGTTGCGCCGTCCAGTCCTCCTGCAGCGTGTTGTTTTCTTTCACCGAGAGCATCGTGGCCCAGCGCTTCCGGAAATCGGCGACGATCACATCGGCGCGGCCGGCTTTGCCGAGCGCCCAAAGCCGCCAGCCGGCGTTGCACGGATAGGAGAAACCCATTTCGGGGGGGCACTCAGCGAGAGCCTTCACGGCGGCCGCGGTTTGGCCATCCGGGCATTGATCGAACAGGACCGAAGTCGCGAGTGAACGGTCGCACAAGCGCGGCGACTTTTCCTCGTCCAGCCAGGGGAGGTTGTTGATGAAAAGCCCGCGGCCAGAGTTCCAGAATTTCCGGATCGTGGCGGCCTGAAGCGCCTTGCCGAACCGGTCAACGGCTTCAGCCTGGGCATGGTCGCCGAAAGCGAGGCACATCGGGGCGAGGGCGCGCTGCATTGCCGCAGCCGCGTAGAGGTTGAACGCGCAATGCTTGTGCCGTTGACGCTGGTAGGCGGCATGGTCAATCCAGACGGAGGGGATTCCCAGGTTCTCCACGGGCAACAGGCCGTCTTCGCCGGCGAGCTGCTGGAGGTATCGTGCGAAACGGACCAGGCGCGGGTACGGCTCGCGCAGCGCTTCGAGGTCGCCCGTGTACATGTAATGGCTCCAGCAATCGAAATTGAACCCGACGCCGTGGTCGAGGATGGGGCCCCAGCCGGAGAGATCGAGTTGGCGCTCGATAAGCCGCGCCAGTCGATCATACGCGGGCCAGCAGTCGAGGAAGAAACCGTCCTTGGTCATCCCCTGGCTGAAGGTGGTGAGATAACGCGCCACGAGCAGCGGTTCGCCGAACGCCAGGTGCACCGCATGGAGCTGATGGCCGCCATCGCCGCTGTATTGCTGCCGTTCGCGCGCCATGCCGTCCACAAGCGTTTCCTGCGCGGAGTTGTTGAGGGTGTTAACACTGGCATCGAACAACCGCTGGAGGGCGGGCTCATTCGTGCGAGCCACCGGCGAGTTCGGCCAGGGAAAGACTCGCCGCCGCACCCGGACGTTGCTGACGGTCACCTTGCCCGCCGAGTTGTGGATGTGCAATTGCAGCCATCGCAGGCTCTCAAAGTCGAATGTCTCGAACTCGTTGTTTCCGTCGCGGCAAATAAAACGCGTCCAGGAATCGAAATGCGTGTTGAGCAGCGGCGGGCCGCCCGAAGCGTGGGCTTCGTGCACCAGCAATTCGATCGTGGTGCCGGCCGGAGCCTCGATAGTGAAAGCGGGCCAGCCGACCACCTGCTCCTGGAATTCAAAGGTCAGCGCGGTGCTCCGCCCGGGTTCCAGCTCGACGCTCCACTGGCCGGGCGCGGCTTGGTCGGGAGCCTTGACCGGACGCGCGGTGAACACATCCGGCACTCGAAAATCAAAATAGTCCTGCGGCGAGGCCCGCCACTCGAGCGCATAGACCTGCGCGAGCCGGACAGCCTGGACAAACGACTCCCGGAGCATGGGAATGCTGCGCGGACGCAGTTCCGTCTCCGTCGGCGAGCCGCCTACGTCCAGCATGTACTCGTAGGAATTCGCGGCCAGCGCCGGCTGGTTTGGCGAACCCTGCAGCACCATCGCCGGAAGCCACTCCTGGCCGGGTTGAAATCCGGGCATCGCCCACCCATAGGGATAAAGCCGGGCGTCGAACTCCTCCTGCAAAGCCCTCAAATACCACCGCTTGTAATGGCCCGGCGGCCACGCTCGGCACAGCATAACCTTCCAAGCATTGTCGGACACGATCTTCTCGCGGTGGCCATCGTCATGCTCGATTTCGATCCAGAACAGAAAGCCCGGTTTGCCAATCGGCCAGGTGCCGTCGCCCGCCCCGTAAAACAATACCGTGGCGCCGATCACGTTGGAGCCCGCCTTGAAATATGAAGTCAGGTCCACCGGGTCCGCCTCCGCCCAGCGCGGATCACTCGGCGCCGGACCCCACTGCACACGCTGGCCATTGACCTCCAGGCGATATCGGCTGTCGGCGCAGATCCACCCTGTCACGCGTCGCGGCCGCGCTGCCACCGCCAGTTCGCGCCGGAACAGGATGAAAGTGTTTTGCAGTGTGCGTCCGGACGGATACCAAATCCATTTCGCTGGCGCCAGGTCAGGCAACGGGGCGCCTTTGCGAGCGGAGGCGGCGACCGGGTCAATGGGCGAGGAGTTGGCGAGTGGGGTCTGGGCTGCGGCGCTGCCCGCCAGTAGAAGTGAACCGCCGCTAACAGTGGAGGTCTTGAGGAACTCTCGACGATTCATGGCGCCATTCAGCAAAAGAACCGGAGGGAATGAAAGCCGAAACTCCTCTTTTGAAGTTGCCTCGTCTGCCAAAACCCGAAAGTTTAGCGGCAGAGTATGAAGTTCAATCCTGAGGACCATCCGCATCGAAGGTATAATCCGTTGCGGGGTGAATTCATGCTGGTTTCACCGCATCGAACCAAGCGGCCCTGGCACGGGCAGGTCGAGCGCGCATCCGCGGACCAGCGACCGGCCTACGACCCGCAGTGTTACCTGTGCCCGGGCAACAAGCGCGCTGGCGACGCCCTGAACCCGAAATACGACCACACCTTTGTCTTCACCAACGATTTCTCGGCGCTGCTGCCGGACACTCCCTCGAGCGAGACCGCGGGAGACCCGCTGTTTCGCGTCGAACCCGCGCGCGGCGAGTGCCGTGTGGTTTGTTTCTCCCCGCGACACGACCTCACCCTGGCACAAATGAGCGTGCCGGGCATTCGGCGCGTGGTGGATGTCTGGGCCGAACAGGTGATGGACCTCGGAGCGAAACACCAATGGGTGCAACTCTTCGAGAACAAAGGCGCGGCAATGGGTTGCTCGAACCCGCATCCGCACGGGCAGGTGTGGGCCGGCAGCTTTCTCCCCAACGAGCCAGCCGCGGAAGACCGGCAGCAACGGCTGTATTACGACCAGCACGGGTCGCCGCTGGTGTTGGACCTCGCGCAACGGGAGGTCGAGGCTGGCACCCGGGTGGTGGTTCAGAACGAACACTGGGCGGCCGTGGTTCCTTTCTGGGCGATTTGGCCGTTCGAAATGCTGTTGCTGCCGCTCCGCCACGTCAAGCGGGTGCCCGAGCTCTCGGATCCCGAACGCGACAGCCTGGCTGAGATCCTGCAACGGCTGCTTATCCGGTACGATAACCTGTTCGAAGTTTCATTCCCCTATTCGATGGGCTGGCACGGCGCCCCCACCACGGAAGGCGACTTCAGGCATTGGCAGCTCCACGCTCACTTCTATCCGCCGCTGCTGCGTTCCGCGACGGTCAGGAAGTTCATGGTCGGCTACGAAATGCTTGCCGAAGCGCAGCGAGACCTGACGCCCGAGCAAGCCGCCGACCGACTGCGGAGAGTGAGCGGGCAGCACTACCTGGGCCGGCAATAAGACAGGTCCCGTGGACAAATCACGGGACCTGCTGTAGTCGCACAAACACCCAACCCTTGGCGAAAGGCTCAGCTCACGGTGATCTTGCGGGGTTTGACCTTCTCGGATTTCGGCAGAACGACCTCCACGACACCCTGCTCGATCTTCGCAGAGATCTTCGCCGTGTCGATCGCCGGGTCCAACTCGAACACGCGGCGGAAGTCGGCCTCCTGGGATTCCCGGAACAAAGGTTCACCGGCCAACGGCCGAGGGTTCCGGTGGCCTACGATTGTGATTTCGTTGTCTTCGAGCGTGACCTCGAGGCCATCTTTGTTGACCCCGGGCATCTCCGCCTGCAGGACATAACCGTCCTTGGTCTCGAAGATATTTACTTCCGGAGCGATGAACTCGACCGTGCGAGCCGGATTGGGGCGCACCTCTTTTTGCAGCGTAGCATTCATATTCGCGTTACATCCTTTCATTGAAATCAGCCCCGGCGGGACTGAACGCCCCGCCGGAACATAGTGTTTTGTTACTTCAGTTCGATGTGTTTGGGTTTGGCCTCTTCCGCTTTGGGCACCGTCACCGTCAAAATCCCATCCCTGTACTCGGCTTTGGCCTTGTCTGCCGCGACCGGGGTCGGAAACGTGACAGTCCGCTGGAACTTCCCGTAGAAGCGCTCGGCGCGGTAAACTTCCGCGTCCTTATAGGTGTCCTCGCTCTTGCGCTCGCCGGAAACACTCAGACTTCCGTTGTGCAGCGAAAGATCGATGTCTTCTTTCTTCAGTCCAGGCAGTTCCACCCGGACGTATACATTGTCTTTGTCCTCATACAGGTCGAGTGCCGGCGTCCAGCCGCTCAGGATCTGGGAGGTCCGTGTCAGTTCGGCCAAAGGCGCTTCGAACAACCGATCGATTTCATCGCGTAAATCCGTCAGCCGTCCGAAACCAGGCCACATGCTCAAAGTAGGTCGTTGCCATCTAATCAAGCTGTTCATAGTCTTTGTCTTTAATTGTTTGTTACTCTAACCTCTGAAATAAACAGCTTTCAAGGTGCCAACATTCTTGATACGACATAACAGATTACTAATTAGCATATTGCGTTATTGGAGCAGAATTCTAACGATTGATTATTGAGCCATAATGACGCATATAGTTGCCTTGATGAGAACGGAGCATGTGTCAACTTGTCGCAGTTTCAAAGTCCTCGCACCCCAGTGGACAGAGATAAAGTGCGAGCAGGCAGAACGCGGGATTTACGGCTCCCGCTGACACCCCTTTTCTGCAGGGTGCTAATGGGAGAGAAACCGCTAAGCGCTGCCGGAGACTGGAGTATCCGGGCTATGGGCCTAATCAAAGGCGTGGCCGGCACAGCAGAGCACGTCCCGGACCTTATGGCGGACCAGTTCCTTAACGCGGGCGCGTGCGGGGCTGAGGTACTTGCGGGGATCGAATTCTTTGGGGGCCTCGGCGAAGACCTTGCGGATGCCGGCTGTGAGCGCGAGGCGCAGGTCGGTATCAATGTTCACCTTGGTGCAGCCAACGCGGCGGGCGATTTCGATATCGGCTTCAGGCACACCGGCGGCATCGGTGCCGAGCTTGCCGCCGTATTTGTTGATTTCTTCGACGAGATCTTTGGGCACGCTCGAGGCACCGTGCAGGACGAGCGGATAATCGCCCAGGCCGGCGTCCATCAGCGCCTTCTTGATGGCCTTGAGCCGTTCGAGGTCGAGGTGCTGCTCACCCTTGAATTTGTAGGCGCCATGAGAGTTTCCAATGGCAATCGCCAGTGAATCGACGCCGGAACGCCGAACGAACTCGACTGCCTGGTCCGGGTTCGTGTAATGGCCGCTGGTCGAGAATTTCCCGCCTTCCTCGCCCTCGTCAAATTGGGCGCCGACCAGGTGCCCCAGTTCGCCCTCGACGACGCAGTTGTGCTTATGGGCATATTCCACGACCCGGCGGCAAATCTCGATGTTCTTGTCGAACGTTTCGTGGCTGGCATCGATCATGACGCTGGTGAATCCCTCGTCGATGCAATCTTTGCACAGCTCGAACGTGTCACCGTGGTCCAGGTGGACGGCGATGGGAATCGTGGACAGGCTGACGGCGGCTTCGATCAGTTTTTTAAGGTACACGGGGTTGGCATAACCGCGAGCGCCCTTGGAAATCTGCAGCATGACCGGAGCTTTTTCCTCTTCGCAGGCTTCGACGATAGCCTGGAGCAGCTCCATGTTGTTGACGTTGAAGGCACCGATGGCGTATTTGCCCTTAAGCGCCTTGGCGAACAACTCTTTGGTATGTGTCAGTGGCATAGGTTTGCTTTCAGTTTCAATATTCAGTTCAGTCACCGGCCGTGATTTGGGCCGTCCGAACGCGCATCATAGCCGCTGTGTCAGCCAAGAAAAGTGAAAAAACTTCAAGGCCTGGCCCAGATCCGGAAGAATCGGGTTTGGACAGCGGAGATCGAGCTCGTGTAAGAGAGCGAACGATCCACTGGTGAACTGCCGAATTCCTGCAGCAGCGGCCAGGGGCCGGTGCTGCCGGTGAGCGTGTTGGTGTATTGCAGGGCGTAGGCCAGGTTCGGGAGGGCTGAGAAATTGAGGGCCAGTGAGTTAGGAGGCAAGCGATTGATGTAGTTAAACCGCGGCGCCGGGGTACGAAGCGTCGCATCAATCACCCAACTGACGGCGTCTGCCATCAGCGCCGGTCCCTGCGGACCGGAGAGCAGCGAGGACCAGAGGTAGAGAATCTTGCCGCCGCTGGCAGAGCCGGTGCCGAACACGATCCAACAACCCGCATCTCCGTAGCCCGTTCCGGCCATATTGGTGACCGTCAGCCACGGCACGTAACGGTTCAAAGGCGATACCTGGCTGCGCTTGACCGGCCGGAGCCGCGGATCGCCGGGTGGAAAGGGGAAAATGGAGGCGACAGAATGGAGGATGCTTTGGTTGGTGGAAACCACCATGCTCAGGCTCGGCGGGGCCTGCTCGAACGCGTTATAGATGGGCAGACCGAGCGCGGGGAGGAGCGGGTCGGCAGCGCCCGGTTGGTCATTGGGACCATAACCGTAATAGAAAGGGAATGGCCCGGTCGCCAGCACCACCAGCGTCCCGCCGCCGGCCAGGTAGCGCGAGATGGCCGTCTTGCCGTCGCCGGGGGTAATGACGGTTTTGACGTAGTTTTCGCTGCCCAGATAAAACGCCAGGGGAAAGCGGCTCGCGGTGAAATAGGCGGCGTCAACCATTTGGGTCTCCGTCAGTGAGCGCCATTTGAGGCTGAGGCCGGTCAAGGCTGCAAAGTTAGCCGCCGCCCCGGAGGTGCTCAGCGGCAACAACGCCATCTTGTCGGACGGTAGCTGCGCGTAACTGGCGCGAAGGGCGAGCAGCATCTGGCGCTGTTGCTCCTCGATCGCAAAAGCGGCGCCGGCGTTCGTCAGCGTCGATTCGAAGGCCTGCCAGGTGGTTTGATTTCCCATGAAAACTGTCAGGTCCATCACCAGCGCCCCCTTCGGATCCACCTGCTGGACCGAGCGTCCGGCAGGCAGCAGTGCGTAATCGACGAGCACGCGGCGGTTGAAGAGCATCGGCCAGGCGCGCCAGGCGGGCGCAGGTTGCCCGTGCAACGGCAACGGCGTGCCGTCGTCGAGCACGACTCTTGGCGCCGCGGTCAACGTTTGGTCTGTTGGTGGCGAGTAGGCAACCACCACCGCGTAGGCGCCCGAAGCGGCCGCGGGAACGAGGTTGGTCGCCCCTTTGAGCCGTTGTTGGTAAGGAACGCCGCAGACCCAGCGCAGGCCGGGCACCAGGCCGGCGAACGAGTTCGGGTCCGACCAGTCCTGCGCCAGGAGCGAGGTCCCCGGCAGTCCCAGGGAGACGAATAGCCCGTTCGTGACGGATTGAACGGCACTTTCGTCATAGACCAGCGGCGTCGGGGTGACGATCACGGGCGAGTTGGTGGAGATATTGCCGATGGTGATCACGTCGCCGGTCATGAGCTGCACGAAATAGAGCGAGCTTGGGGACTGCGATGGATGTTGGAGCAGACTCGGCCCTAAAGTAACGAACTGTGTGCCGCGCCGACGAGTCACCGTCAAGCGCGAGATATCAACGAAGGGATAGGAAAATGTCGCATCGAAGAACGGAGAGGTGTTCGCGACGACGCGGAAGGAGCAGTTCCCGTTGCCGTCGGTTCGGTAGTCGGCGACGTCTTTGCCGGTGCCGCCTTTATTAAAGGCGATGCAAGCGCGCGCGCCGGCGATGATCCTGAGCACCGAAGCGCCGATCGGCTCGTTGAAGGGAAGCGGTTCCGTGAAGCCATAGTCATAACGTCCGCCACGACCAGGGCCGGCGCCGTCAAAAATGCCGTAACCTTCCGTCAGGGAGTCGCTTCCGTACTGCGCAATCGACGGCTGGTAAATGGGCCGGTAAAGGGCGGGCCACCGCTGGAGCATGCCCCGCAGGTAATAACTCATCCGCGGGTCGCCGGTATGGACGTAGACCTGGGTCAGCGCGTCGATGTTCCAGTTCACCTCGTTGGCGCAGCCGAGCGCCGCCCAGTCCCGGCCGCTGTTCGGCTCGGCGATGAACGCGCTGTCCACGGCGGCATCCGAGCGGTCGGAATCCATCGCCCAGCACTGGAGATACCGCCAAGTGACATTTCCGGCGAGCCGCAGCGCGAGTGCGGCGCTGGCGGCCCGCACAGCGTCGTCTTTGAACGTGAAATAATAATCAAGCAGGAATGCCGAGCAGAGCGTTGAGCCGATGGCAAAGGGCGAGGAAGGGACATCGTCGAACTCGTTCCT
Organism: Verrucomicrobiia bacterium; assembly: GCA_036524155.1. Taxonomy (GTDB): domain Bacteria; phylum Verrucomicrobiota; class Verrucomicrobiia; order Limisphaerales; family UBA8199; genus DATDCV01. Next base: position 7,445 of record DATDCV010000475.1, on the reverse strand, counting down.
GCTCCAGACGAAGTGCTTAGCCCAATTGAAGAGGCGGTCGATCGCCTGTAAATAGACGGGGTTTTGCACGCCGCGCTGCCGGTCGTAGCGGTAGAGTTCCACCAGCACGCGCGCGGTGTACCAGCCTTCCGAGTTGTGCAAGCTGGTGACATTCGTCCCGCCCCACTCCGGGTACCAGGCGCCTGCGAGTGGCTTGGTCCAGTAGAGGCAGGTGTCGCCGCCGGCGGTGAACACTCTGGCGAAATTGGTCAGCAAGTAATCCGCCTGGGCACGTGCACCGACGACACCTGTCAAATTCCCGTTGTCTACGGCTGTGTCGATGGGCATCTCGCGATGCCCCGTCCAGCCCCTGAGTACCACCGCGGACGGCGGCCGGAACACGCTCCCGTTGTCCGTACCGTAGAGAGTAAGTCCGGGCGGATTCGGGAAGGTCTGTCGCCGTGCGGAGCCGGGAATCCACGCCATATCATTCATGGCCGGCACCGCCGGCAGCGCGTTGGTGTAGCGCTCAAACAACCGCGCCTGGAACCGTTCGTTGGGATCCTCCGTGCCTGGCAGGTTATTATCGATCTCAAGGTGAAACCACGACGCCAGCACCTCGCCGCCGCGCGGATAGACCTTCTGGCCGAAACGCAGGCCCCCGTGGGGATACGCGAGCGTGACGAAATTGGTGGTGCCGTCCTGTCGCCAGCAATAGGCGGTGGCGATGTATCTTTCGGATCCATCCGCCACACGCGCCCCCTGGAAATCGTAGCCGACATACAAGCCGGCCTCGGGATCCCACAGCCCAATCATCGGTATTGAGTGGCCGCCTACCGGGCAGATGTAGCTCCAGTTCGTGTTCCACAGGCACGAGATCTCAGGGGAGCCCACATGCACGTCCTGCAACAGCGGAAACGGGTCATCCACGGGCGTCGCGTTCAGCCACCCGCGCTGGTGCCACACTTTCGCCGTGGGCAGCGGGCACACCAGGAAATGAAACGGCGCCGGTCCGCCGGAAAACAACGCCAGCCATTTATTCGTGTCGAACCCGCGGATCGTCAGCTTGAACTGCACGACCGGCTCCCAGACCGCCGAACCCGCCGGGGGGATGGTGATGCTGACAAAATCATCGGGCGCGAAAGTGACGGCCGCCGAGTCCTTCGCGCGCAACGCAGACAGGCGGACACTGGTCGAGGTAGCCGAGGTCTGGTCGGCGACAATCGCGCCGTTGGCGGCCAGACGGATCGGCGCCACCAGCACGCCGTCGGCACGCACGTCGAAGCCCTGGCTGCCCACCGCTGCCACCGTAAGCACCGGATTGGCGCCCCGGGCCGGGAGCGTAACCGCCCAAAACAGCGACAAGCACGCAATAAGGCAGAGCCCGCCTTTTTCATATATCATTAGCTTTTCGTTCGGTCGCATACGATCCCTCGCAGCGATTATGTGCGCGTGCCGCCATCCACCGCAAGCGCCGGCCAGCCTCCTGAAGCTTTCCTTTCTTGTGCCCGCCGCCTTCGACCGCCCTGGTACTTCCCAGAGAGCGTAACCCAGCGGCTCCCGTTGTGCGGAAGCGAGGCGCGCCAATCCTTGTGCCCATGCCTGCTAACAGTCAGCCGAGGGTTATGGCAGGGACGCGTTCCACCGCGTGACGCTCGTCCCAGGCAGACTCGGGACGCCGAGGAATGCGTCCCAGCTTGGAGCACCCGGTTTACGGCACGGGGGTTTGGAGCAAGAGGCGGTAGAAGGAGGTCTCGTTGGTGAGAGGCGAGAGGGCGAGGCGCCACTGACCGTTGGAGAAGACCGGCGTATTGGTAAGGGGCACCCAAAAAGCGGGCTCGAGGTTCGTGGTCATGTGCAGGCGGAACTCCCCCGAGTTGCTCGGCCAGGCGAGGTTTAGGCTGAGGGCGGACTGGCTGATGGACAAGGCCGGACCAGCGGCGGTGATGGTCACGGCCGCCGAAACGGAGTAATTGCCCGAGTTGTCGCGGGCGGCGGCCGTTAGGCGATGCACGCCGGCGACCGCATTGGACCAAAGACAGTTCAGAGGCGCGTTGGTTGTTTCACCCAGTTTGATGCCGTCGACGAAAAACTCCACCTTGACGACCGAGCCGTCGGCGTCGCTGGCCGCGGCGGCGATGAGAAGGTTGTCCGGGACCATCACCGTCGCGCCGTCAACGGGGGAAGTGACGGCGACGTCGGGCGGCTGATTCGAGAAATTCGAGGAGCCGGGCGAAAGGCCGGCGGCGAACCAGTTGGTTGGATCGTTGCCGTAAGCGGTGAGGACGGCGCGCTGGAGGGAGCTGCCGAGTCCCGCGGCGGCTTCCGGCCAGGGAGCGGTGCTGCGGAAATGAACGGTCTCGACGAGCACGCTCGGCACGGTGCCCGCCGCGGTGAGCTGGCCTGGGCGGCGCAGCTCGATGCGCTCGTCGGAGTTCTCGAGATGGCCCTGCCAGGGACCGAAGATCCGCGCATTGGTGGTGAGAGGGTAAACGGCGCGAAACGCGGCGAGGCCGGCGGGGTCGGAAGGATCAAACCCGACGACGAGAACGCGCTGGCCGGGGTCGAGCACGACGACGGCCGGAAAATCAAATTGGACGGCGTCGCGCAGATGCCAGGTGTTCAGCGGCAGGCTGGGGCTGTAAAGCGGCACCGGGGTGGCAGTAATATTTTGCAGCTCGATATACTCGAGGAACGCGTTGGTGTTGCCGCCGGTTTGCGGCGGTTGGTACATGATTTCCGAGATCACCACCGGGCCCACGAGCGGCAGGCTGTTGTTGGTGCCGAACGACGTGGCGGCCTGCGCGACGAAATCGGCATCGCCCAGGCTGTTGACGTAGCGCCCGAAGCTGAAGCCCTCGTCCGAGGCCCCGAAGTGGTAGCCATGGTAATATCCGGTAAGCTGGCCACTGAAGTCGGCGGAGAACAGCCAAGCGTCGTCGCCTCCGGCATCCAGGCCAAAGCTCGAGCTGAACCCGGGCGCGGCGTTGAAATCAGCCGACGTGAAGACCGCGAAGCCGCCGGGCCCGATGCTGGTGCCATAGGGGATGCGATATTTCTGCGGCTGCGAAAAGGCGTCGCTCAGATACCAGCCGCTGACATCCACGTTGGTCGGGTTCGGGTTGTACAACTCGATGCGCTCAAGCTCCGGCGGCACGGGATGGGCGAGCGCTTCGTTCACGAGCACCGGCGCGACAACCCGCGGGGGCGGGTCAACGAACCCGGGCGAGCCAGAGGCTTCGCTGGAGGGCCGCCAGTTTGCCGCCAGGCCCCAGTTGGCGGCGGGCGCGGACGGGTCAACGGCGACGAGCGAGAAGCCGGCGCCGTCGGTGATCGGATACCAGGCCGGGTCGTAAGAAAAATCCAGGATGGGCCCACCCACCGGCCCGAGCAGCGTCAGGCGGTCGCCGGCGTTGTTGAGGGCCCCGCTGAACTCGCCGGCGATGCGGATGCCCGTGCCGTAGCGCAAGATGAAGGCGGCCTGGTTGTGGACCACCACGATCGCTTCCCCCGGGTTCAACACCATCGGCGCCAGCACCTGGTAGGCGGCCTGGACGTTGTCGAGGTCTACTCTCGCGGCGAGGCCGCCGTTGCGGGCGGCGAACTCGATCCGGCTGTTGCCGAGCGCGACGCCCGGGACGTAAAGATTCGAACACACGTTGACCGGCGTGCCGGGAGTGACGAAAACGTCGGGCGTAAGAGTCAGCGTCGCGTAGACGCCGCCGTTGCCGGCATCGAGCTGGACGTGCGCGTGATGAAACACGCCCGCATCGAGGTCCAGCACTGCCGGGGCGGGGCTGTAACTGGCGGCGAGCTTCGCGTCCCAGTAAAGCGAAACGTCGTTGACGAGGTTGGACGGGTTAAACGCCAGGTCCAGCGCGAGGGTGTTGGTGACCAGAGGATAGTCGGTGAAGTTGGCGAGCGTGGTGCCGGCGCCCGTGTCGCCGAATTGCGCGGTGGGCAGGAACAACAGCGATAAACCCGAGGCGAGCGCCGCGTTGGACCTGTACTGCACGTTGACGTTGTCGAGGTCATGCGATGCCCACGCGCCACCGGTGCGCGCGGCGAAGGCGGCGCGGCTTTCATAAGCGGCGGCGCCGGCAATCAGGGCGTTCTGCAGGACGGTCTCCGTGGGGCCCGGAGTGCCGTTGATGTCCGGCGTCAACCGCACCGTCACGTAGGCGTTGTTGCCCGAGAACGACACGATGATTTGCGCGCGATGGAACTTCCCATTCGACATGTCAAAGGAGGGCGTGACCGGGTACCCGACTAGCGCGCCATTCCAGTGGAGCGAGATATGGTTGTTGTTGGGTTCCGCGGGAGTGGAAGCGTTGTCGTAGTCGTCAAAGCCGACGCCGATGGATTTGGAGATATTTGGCTCTTCGGCGAAAGACGGCCCAACGCCCGTGGTCCCATAAGTAGCGGTGCTGAGCAGCGCGAATGCGAAGCCGTCGGCCTGGTTTTGCTCCGAGGGCGGGGTGATGCGGAAGTCGAACGTGGCGATGACTGTGTTAAACGCGCCTGAAGCGGTGCGATCAAAAGCGATCCGGCCACTCTGGCTTCCCGTGGCAGGCACCAGTCGCAGAAAATCCCCGGTCGAACCCGAATCCGCAGTCTGGATGCTCGGGGTGGTCGAGCCGGCGAGCGTGTAAGCGGTGCCGGCGGAATCGAAGTTCTGCGGCGTGGGTGTGCCGCTCGCCGAAGCGGGAGGTGTAGCTGCTGCGCGAAAGTCGAAGTCGGCGATCAGCCGGTCGTAGGCCGTGGCGGCCGTCTGCTGGAACGTGACTCGGTTACGGGTAGCGTTAGTTCCGCTGTACAACAGGCTGAGCAGGTTTCCCGAGGGACCGTTGGTCACAGAGGCGGCCGGGTTCTGGCCGAGCCTGGAGGTCGTGTAGGACGTGCCGCCACCGTCAAAATTGTTGGTCGTGGGCGACCCCGTCAGGGCCAATTCGTTTGGCGAAAACGTGAAACTGATGCCGCCGCCGATGCGGGCGCCCGCCAGGTTGATGGCGTTTGCGCCGGTGTTTTGCACCTCGACAAACTCGAAATCATCCTCGGTGTAGGGACTGTTGGTGGGCGGGGGCGTTGGATGGTAGTTGATTTCGGTGATGCGCAGCGAGGGCATTACGGCGACATAGACCGCCCGGGCCGGCGGGCTCCAGGCGTTGGTGTGGAAGGCGCGCGCAATGATTCCGGCGTTGGCGGAAAGCGTGATGGTGCCCGTGTATAGCCTGGCCGAGGGACTGAGCCCGCCACCGGCGGCTCGCGGATCGGTCCCGTCCAGGGTGTAATAGATCGTGCCCAGCAACACGGCCAGGCTCACCTGCGCCCCGTTCGTCGCCACCGCCGGCGCGGGCACGAACTGTTCGTCAATCCAGTGGTAGCGGCCCACAAAGTATTTCCTGGACTCCGCGATGATCCCCGCATAGCTGGTGGGGTTGACATAATCGACATCCCAGCCCCCGGCGGCGCCATCCGGATTGGGCCAAACGTATGTCCCCAGGCGCGGCCAGCAGGCAAATTCGCGCGCCTGGGCCTCGTAGAGGTAATTGGTGATTTGGTCGATTCGGGCCAAAACATTGGATTCGCTAAACACACCCACCCGCAACTCTCCCCAGCGGTCGATGATGCGCTGGGCAAAATCGGGGTCAGTGCGGAGCTTGCGCAGCCACATGTCGTCGCTGTCGCCCATCAGCGGGTAGTACCAGCCGTTGGTCCTGCCCCCGTCGGCATAGTTGGCGTTGCCCCAGCTCAGATCCCAGTCCCAGATCGGTCCTTCGTGGATTTTGCCGTTCCGATGCTTGTGCAGGTAATTGCTCAGACGAACGCCGTCGATGTTCTTCGGGTACTCGACGATCCAGTGGTAATCGACAAAGGAATCGACATCGATGTAAGCCGCGTAGCCCGTGAGCGGGTCGCGCCAGTTCGCGCTGTATAAAGCGGCTTCGAATGCATTCAGGTAACCCCCAAAATAATCATATTGAGGTTGCGAGATCTTGTCGGGTTTGGGGTAGAGCACGTTCAACTGCTGGCCACTGCTCGTCGTCACGGTCACGCTGCCCGGGTCCACACGGTCCTTCGAGAACAGGTACCCGCCTGTCACCTCCGGCGGCAGGTTGTCGGTCGGGGTCAGTGTCGGAACGTCCACGCGGTTTTTGTGCACCCGGATGCGTTCGAGCAGGACGTAGATGCCCTGGTAGTCGCTCGAACTGAGGCGGCCGGCGGTGCGATGCAGGAAGACTTCGACGTATCTGCGCCGAACGGCGTAGTGCCCCATGGCTTCGAAGAGTTCGTGGGAGATGACGTTGTTGAGTAGTGTCTTGTCGCTGTAAGGGGGGTAAAGAAGCCAATCACTCCCCGCCGGCATCCCCAGCAGCTTATGGTCCAGAGCGTTGTCACTCTCATCGTCCAGTTCGAGGTTATATGGCTTTTTCGGGAACTGCAGCGAGCTGTAGCCGTGCAGCCCAATGCCCATCCGCCCGGTATAATTGCCCGGGCTGCGGAGCGAGGTTCGGCCGCTTGGGGTGTTGGTATCGATGAAGGTCGCATAGGCGCCAACCTTCGAGCCGTCCGGGATGGCCTGTCCCAGTGTGTCAATGATCACCAGCGGGAGGTTGCTGTTGAAATTGGTGATGCTCGAGTCCAGCAAAGTGTAGCTGGCGGCGGTGACCTCGCCGAGCACGCCGTCGAGCTCCGCCTGTGCCCGGAACGTCGCGTTGGCGGCAATCACAATCGGACTGTTGTAGATGGACGAGTTAGTCCCGGGGGCCGACCCGTCGACCGTATAGCGAATCCTGGCCGATGAAGAAGACGACGCCAGGGCGACCGCGACGGTGTTGCTGGAGTAAACGCCGGCGGGCGGCAGGAATGTTACTGACGGGATCACCGGCGAGCCGGCGCTGTCGTTCCACGCGCCCGGCGTTGGCGGATACAGATACGTCGGCGAGGCGACCAAGGCTAACTGGCGGCCAGCCAAAGTCGGCTGGACGAGGAAGTTCGAGCTGCCTCGCGAGATGTTCAGTCCTTGCAGCGCCAGCACGTTTTGGCCGGGCACAAGCCGGTCGAGGTACGCGGTAATGTCGAAATCTTCGAACGCGACAGGGCCGGAGGGCGGCAGGAACTGCACGTTGCAGTTGTCGAGATCCACCGCCATGTTGAGGCCGCCGGTGCGCCCGCCAAACTGCGCGCGGCAGTCGAACGGGTTGAGTCCGGCGATGAAGAAATTAGTGATAGGCGTGTACGGCGCTCCCGGAGTTTGGTTGATATCGCCGGTGAGGGTGACCGTGACGCGCGCGCCGCCGGTGACATGCTGCAAGGTGATCCTGGCATGATGAAACACGCCGGCCACCAAATCGAGCGTGGAAGTGGGGACCGTCACGTTGACCATTTGAGTGCCGTTCCAGTGGGCCGAGACGTCGTTGGCGGTCGCATGGGGATAAACGTCGAAGCCAATGCCAAACACACCC
>DATDCV010000474.1:0-5415 GCA_036524155.1 Verrucomicrobiia bacterium | reverse complement strand
GGCATCACCATGTCCGTTAACAAGAGGTCTATCTCCCCGTCAAACTCATCCCAGATTCGCAGGGCTTCGTGGCCTGAACCCGCGTGGATTCCCCGGTATTTGTATTGCTGCAGCACCTCGCAAACCAGCTCGCGCAGCACCGGTTCATCCTCCACGACCAAAATCGTCTCGTGACCGCCACGGACGAGTTCGGCGCTGAATGTCAGCCCGGACGCCCGATGTGGAGTCGCTGCCAGCGCCGGGAAGAAGATCCTGAAGGATGTGCCGGCTCCCACCTCGCTGCTGACCTCAACCCAGCCGTGGTGCTGTTTCACAATCCCATAGACGGTCGCCAGGCCCAATCCGGTTCCTTTGCCGACCTCCTTGGTGGTGAAAAACGGCTCAAAAATGCGATCGAGCGTAGTCCGGTCCATCCCGCAACCGGTGTCGGTCACCGTCAGGCACACGAAGCTGCCGGCAGCTGCTTCCGGGTGCTGGTTTACGTAGAATTGGTCCACTTCCACTGCCTCCGTCCGGATCAACAGGGTTCCACCTCGCGGCATCGCATCCCGGGAGTTGACCGCCAGGTTCATGACTACTTGCTCGAGCATCCCGGTGTCGGCCTCGATCCCTGGCAGGCCCCGCGCGTATTCGGTTTGCAGCGCGATATCCTCGCCCAACAAACGCAATAGCATCCGCGCCACGTTTCGCAGCACGACGTTCAGATCCAGGAGCGAGGTATGAATGGCCTGCTTGCGGCTGAACATCAACAGTTGTCGAGTCAATGCCGCGGCCCTTTTGGCGGCATCCCCGACCTGTCTTAAGGCCGCCACAGACGTCGGGTCACCCTGGCAGCGGGACAGCAAACAATCGGTATAGCCTTGGATAACCGTCAGGATATTGTTGAAGTCATGTGCTACTCCTGCGGCGAGCTGGCCAACCGACTCCAGCCGTTGCGCGTGCCTGAACTGGGCCTCGAGACTCAGCATTTCCGTCACATCCGCGCCGTAGCAGTGGATAACCTGATTGGCTGCCACGGGGAAGAAAGACCACGTGATGGTGCGGCCTTCAATGCAAACCTCCCTCCGAATCGTTTTGGCGCACGTAGTCAAAGCCTCCCGCGCCACCATCCCCGCCTCGGGCGGCAGAATCTCCAGCACATTCTCGCGGCCCAGCGACCGAGCCAGCTCCCGCGCGGCATCGTTGGTGTAGGTCAGGGCACCGTCACCTGCGAATTCCAGCACCGGATTCGGGTTGACTCGGGGAAACGCCGCCAGTTTTTGAATCGCATTTTCGGCCAGCTTGCGTTCGGTGACGTCCGTCAGGCTGCCCGAAATCCCATGCAGACTCGCGTCCGGGTTCAACGTCAGTTGCGCGTACACCTCGACCCAGCGGACCTTGCCATTGTTAGTCAGGAACCGGGTTTCGTACCGGCAATAATCGAGTTTTCGCTCGATCAACTGGAGGAAGATATGGCGGTTGTGCTCGCGTTCCTCCTTGTGCAGGTAATCAATGAAGAAGGTGCCGAGGGTCGGTCCCACCTCGAAACCTGTGACCGCCGTCCACGCCGGATTCAGGAAAGTCCATTGTCCGAATTCGTCCATCTGGAAGATGACCTCCCGGATATTGGCGACGACCGACTGGTATTTGATCTCGCTGGCATCGAGGGCCTGCTCCGAGCGTTTGCGCTCGATGCATAGGGAGATTCCGTGCGCTACCGAGCCCATCTCCCGGCAGGTTTGCTCAGCCAGCGGCTGGCGTGCGAATAGCGACAGCAACCCGACCAGTTTGTCTTCGAGCAGCAACGGATAGGCGGCGTAGGAAAGCATTCGTTCGCGCCGGACCCAGTCCAGGTCGCTGACCCGGTCGTCGTGAGCGAGTTGGTTGATCAGCGTCGGCTTGGCCTGGCCCAGCGCCGCGAGGTCGAGCCGGCAGCCCGGTACGCAGTCGACCGGCTGGCCGGAGAGCAGAAAGCCGGCGGTTGCGCGTGGCTCGAAGGTTCCTTTTCGGCTGTCAAATGTCGAGATCTGGGCTACCGCGGCAGGCAGGAATTCGGTCATTGCCCGGGCACAGTGCCGGAGGATGGCGTCAAGGGAATCCCGCTGGGTGAGCGCGAGGCCGACCTCGGCGCCGAAATTGGCCAGGCGAGCCTGGTCGACCGCCGCCTGCGCCGCCGCGCGGCGGCGTTGGATCGCGTAACGAATGCTGCGCTCGAGGGAATTGGCCTGCAAACTCGACTTTACCAGGTAATCAGCCGCCCCCGCTTCCATCGCCTCCAGGTCCACCTGGTGCTGGCCAGAACCCGTCAACAATATGACCGGCGCCTGGCAGCCGCGGTCGTTCGCCGCCCGCAGCAGTTCGATCCCGTTCCGCGCTCCCAACCGATAATCTACCAGCACCACATCATGTTCTTTGCGGCACAACCGCTCCAGGCCCTCTTCAAAAGTGCGGGCCCAATCCAGCACGAACCGCTGCCGCGAAATCTCGGACAGCAAAAGCCGGGTCAGCACATAGTCGTCCTCGTCGTCCTCAACCAGCAAGACTCGCGTCAGACCCTCTGGATTCATAATGCTTATATTATCTGGCGACCGGTAATTCGACCGTTCGCAGCCAGTACTGGCTGATCGCTTTCATCACATCGACCAGCGCTTCAAACTGAAATGGTTTGGAGATAAACGAATTCGCCCCCAATTCATAGATCGCGCCGACGTCCGTGTCCGCGCGTGAGGTGGTCAGCACCACCACCGGGATCCGTTTCAGGTCCGGGTCGGTCTTGATCTCCCGCAGAGCCTCACGGCCGTCCTTTCGGGGCATGTTCAAATCCAGCAGAATCAATCCGGGGCGGGGGGCGCTGTCAGGGCCTTCGTACTTGCCCCGATGGCATAAATAGTCCATCAACTCCTCCCCGTTCTCCACAAAGCGGAGATGGCCGTCCACGTTCGACTCAGACAGGGCGTCCCGAGCCAGTAAACGATCGTCATCATCGTCGTCGGCCAACAGGATCACCTGCGTATTGGGAGCCGCATTCACTTTCTTGCCTCGCCCTCCGCCTGTCCCGCGGGCAAGGTCACAATGAACGTCGCCCCTTTCCCAGGCTCGCTTTTCGCCGAGATCGTTCCGTGGTGCCGGTCCACGATGCGCCGGCACACTGCCAGGCCAACCCCGGTGCCTTCGTATTCGCCCCGCCCGTGCAATCGTTGAAAAACCGCAAATATCCGGTCCAGGTACTTTGCCTCAAAGCCGATTCCGTTATCTTTCACACTCAGTTCCCAATGGAGGTCGCCTGCGACTGTGGTCACGCTGCGCGCCGTGATTCTGACATGCGGCGTGCCACCAGCCGGCTGAAACTTCAGGGCGTTGCCGATCAGGTTGAGCATCAGTTGCCGCATTTGCATCGGGTCCGCCTGCAGCGTCGGCAGCGCCTCCACCTCGACTTTGCCACCCTTCTTCTCAATCAGCACTTCCAGGTCGGTGAGGACTTCCCGGGTGGCTGCCCCCAGGTCCACTTGCACGAACGGTTCAGAGCTGCGGATCACCCTCGAAAACGTAAGCAAATCATTGATGAGCGTGCGCATGCGCGCTGCCGCGCTCTGCATCCGCTCCAGGTAATCCCGTACCTCGGCGGATTGCCCGCCCTCGCACTTGACTTTGACTCGATCGCCGAACGCCTGGATTTTCCGCAACGGTTCCTGCAGGTCGTGCGAGGCGACAAAGGCGAACTGCTCCAGTTCGGCATTCGAGCGCGCGAGTTCCGCGGCTCGTTGTCCCAAGGTTTCTTCAGCCTTCTTGCGCTCGGTGATATCCTTGAATATCAGCACCGCGCCGATTTCCTTCGTGCCTTCGTTGATCGGGGTTTTGACAAACTCCACCGGGAAGCTGGTCCCGTCTTTCCGGCAGCAGACCTGCTCCCCCGGCGCCAGGTGCTCGAGCCCCGCCTGGGCGTGGTTGCCGCCCCGCGGGAAGATTTCCTGTTCCGACTTGCCAATCAATTCGTTGACGGCCCAGCCAGTGAGCTTGCCAACGGTCGGATTGACAAATGTCGTTTTGCCCTCCAGGTCGAATCCACAGATGCCTTCGCCCGCCGAGTTGAGAATCATCTCGTGACGTCGTTGCAGCAATTGCAGCTCCTGTGTGCGCGCCTGAACGTGCAATTCAAGAACGTTTTTCGAACTCTCCAACTCCTGCCGCCGCTGGGTCAGCGCTTTCTCCGCCCGGTTGCGCTTGTCCAGCTCGTCCTGCAGTCGCGTGTTCTGCTGAGATAATTGCGCGACCCGTTCTTCGAGCTTGGATTGCCCGGTCACCAGCTCCTCGCGCGCGCGGCGAGTTTCGGCCAACTGGTTTTGCAGTGAGGCGGTACTGGCCTGCAAATCTTCCAACCGGTGCTCCAACCGGGTTACCGCCCGACGCCGCCAGCTTCCGGAAGTGGCAAACAGAAGCACCAGGCACCCGATGCCGCCAACGAGTGCGACTGCGGTTACAGTCAGCACGATTTGATCGAAGCGGCGCAGCAGCTCGAAGTTCAGCTCGGACGCTCCCAACCCGCCCCGCAACATCACCTGCGTCGCCTGATCGTGCAGGTTTTGTTTCCCGTAAGTGTATAGCCCCGCCGCTAATCCAACCGTCGCGGCGAGAACAACTCCTGCCAGCGTCAAACCTCGCCGGATCGCCGAGCTGCGACCTTCGGCGATGCTCCCCACCATTTCTGGTCCCAAGGTTATTGCGCCGTTCATACGAGTTCAGACCACAAGAAACCTGCGTTTTCCCGTGATTGGGGGGCCCGCGGCCACACCATCGAGAGAAATCTGGCGTTTGTGACAGCAAACCACACGCCAAGAGCCTTGCTGAGGCGCGACGACTTCTGGCGATGCCGCCGAGCCACTGCCACAACGACTTACACCGGTTTCCGTCTCCAGTAAGCCGACTCTCGCAAAGTGCAGGCAATGGTTCCCGGTGAAACCCCCGCTGCCGAGCTCCTCAACGGGTTGCGAGCCGGCGATTGCCTCCAAGCCGTACGTAATTGACCTAATGTGAAACACCACCTCTGTCCGTCCTCACAGGAATAATAGCTCAGGGAAGGCCGCGTCCGCGCGACCCGTCGCTGGGAGATTTTGAATTGCGGAACATTGAGCTTTTCTTTGCCTCCCGGCTTTGTAATGTCCCGCCAGGCAACCAGAAGCCCTCATTGCTCTGGGAGCTGAATCTCATGCCCAATGCGTCTGATACCCTCGGCCTGATCGCCGGAAATCGTTCACTGCCGCTCGTTTTCGCCCGACAGGCTCGAAAATCGGGGGTCCGTCGTCTTGTGGCCGTTGGTTTCGAGAGCGAAACGGACCCCGCGCTCTCGGAGTTGGTGGATGAATTGGTATGGGTAAAAGTCGGGCAGCTTTCAAAGTTGATCGGCGCCTTCGCCAGCCGCGGCATCCGGCAGTGTGTCAT
>DATDCV010000473.1:0-15243 GCA_036524155.1 Verrucomicrobiia bacterium | reverse complement strand
CGCGCCGACGGCCGCGGGTAAGCCGAGTGCAACTCGGCGCTCCGACCCAAGACCGAGCGGATGCCCAGGGGCAACCAATTTCATTGCCCCGTTGCCGCTTCTGTCACTAGCATTTGCCGCATGAAGTGTCTACTCGGCTTCACCTCTGCCCTCCCTTTGCTGCTCGCCCTCGCCATGCCGTTTCGTGCCCAGGCCGCCGCGTCCCTGGAACCCGTCGACCTCACCTGCGAGTATCTGAAAAACCCGCTCGGCCTTGATGTTCGGGAGCCGCGCCTGAGTTGGAAGCTTCACCCGATTGATCCGTCGACCCGTGGCCAAAAGCAAACGGCTTACCGCGTCCTCGTCGCGAGTGATCGCGCGTTGCTGGACCGTGACAACGCCGACTTGTGGGATTCCCGGTGGACCGAATCAGGTGAGTCCCACCTGATCACTTACGGTGGCAAGCCCCTCCGCTCGGGCCAGGCCTGTTGGTGGAAAGTGCGTGTCAAAGACCAAAGAGCGCGGGTTTCTTCCTGGAGCCGGTCCGCTCAATGGAGTGTCGGCTTGCTCGATCCTTCCGATTGGACCGCCAAGTGGATCGGCACCGCTATGAATTTCGAGCGCAAGCCGGGCTCAGCCGCCGACAACTCCCTGCCCGACCCCTGGCTGCGCAAGAGCTTCCCCCTCGAGCGTGCCCCCAAGCGCGCCATCCTCTATGTCGCCTCGGTCGGCTACCATGACCTTTACGTCAACGGCCGAAAGGTAGGCGATGCGGTCCTCTCTCCCTGCGCGACAGACCACACCCACCGCGCCCGGTATGTGGCCTACGATATCACTGCCTCCCTGCGACCCGGCCAAAACGTCGTCGGCTTGTGGCTCGGTTTTTCCTGGTCCATCTTTCCCCCTTACCTCACAGCCGATAAACCCGCCAGTCCCATTGTCATCGCGCAGGCGGACCTCGAATTCCTGGGCGGCAAAACCTTGCGCATCTGCACCGATGAAACCTGGCGTTGGTTCCCCAGCCCAAACACAACCATCGGCGTATGGGATTTCATGCATTTCGGCGGTGAACTTTACGACGCCGGCAAGGAACTTCCGCAATGGTGTGAAGCTACTTGTGACGATTCAAAGTGGAACCCGGTCAAGGTCTTCGAGCCGAAGCTGGTCCTGTCCGCGCAGAAAGTGGAGCCGAACCGGACGGTCAAAGAAATAAAACCGGTCGCCATCGCCGAGCCCAAACCAGGCGCCTGGCGGATCGACATGGGCGTGAATTTTGCCGGATGGATCGAAATGAAACTAACCGGTTCACCGGGGGACAAGATCGAACTGAAATGGTCCGAGCGGCCTGAGCAGGAAATGACCCACCAACTCCATAGCTTCTATGTCATCGGCCCGAGCGGCCAAGGCACGTTCCGCAACCACTTCAACTATGGCGTCGGACGCTGGATCCAAATCGAGGGTCTCCGCCAAAAACCTGCTCTGAGCGACATCCGGGGCTGGCTCATCCGCACCGACTACGAACCAGCCGCCTCTTTCACCTGCTCGGATGACCTCATGAACCGGATTTACTCCACCACACTCTGGACCTATGAAACCCTGAGTCTCGGAGGTTACCTCGTCGACTGCGCGCAACGCGAGCGGATGGGTTACGGCGGCGATGCCCACGCCACTACCGCCACCGGCATGGATGCCTTCAAGACCGCCGCCCTTTACACCAAGTGGGCTGAAGATTGGCGCGATGTGCAGGGCAAAGCGGCGGCCTGGGGCGTCGGCAAAAAGGAAGACGAGCTTGGCTCGGGCAAGAAGGTCGAGCCTGGCAATCTGCCCTACACCGCGCCGACCTATTGGGGTGGCGGCGGCCCCGGCTGGAGCGGCTATTGTGTCACCTTGCCGTGGGAAATGTACCGCCGTTTCGGCGACCGCCAGATTCTCCAACAAATGCTCCCCACCATCGAGCGCTGGCTCGGTTTTGTCGAAACCAAGGCCCGCGACAACCTCCTGCGGCGTTATGGCGGCGAATGGGACTTCCTCGGCGACTGGCTCTGGCCCGGCGCTAAGGGCGTCAACGGTGACACCCGCGAAACGCTCTTTTTCAACAACTGCTACTGGGTCTTTAACCTTCAGACCGCCGCCCGAATCGCCAACGCGCTGGGACGCTCCGACCTCGAGTCGCGTTGGCTCACCCGCGCGCAGGTCGTCCGCGAGGCTATCCACCGGCAGTTTTTTAATCCCGTCGATAACAGCTACGTAAATGGTTTCCAGGCCTACCTGGCCGTCGCATTGCTGACCGACATTCCCCCCCGCGAACTGCGTGTGCCGGTCCTCAAGCGCCTGGAGGAAGAAATTCTGGTTAAACGACAAGGCCATTTCTGGGGGGGCATCACGGGCGGGTCATTTGTCGTCAAGGAACTGGTCGAAGCTGAACGCCCTGACCTGATGTTTGCGATGGCCTCGCAACAGGACTACCCCGGCTGGGGCGATATGCTGAAGAAAGGCGCCACAACCATCTGGGAAGACTGGGAAGGCAATCTCTCGCTCTGCCACAGTTCCTACCTTCATATCGGCGCCTGGTTCATCGAAGGCCTGGGCGGCATCCGGCCCGGACTGGATGGCGCCGGCTACAAGCATTTCTTTGTCCGGCCCGGCGTTTGGCCGACTTCCCCGCTGGAGTGGGCCAAATGCCGCTTCGATTCGCCCTACGGGCCGATCGAAAGCAACTGGCGCCGCGAGGGCGAACGGATGCTTTACGATATCTCGGTTCCGCCCAACACCGTCGCGAGCGTTTCACTGCGAACGGAAGACCGGCAGAAACTTACAGAAAGCGGCCGGCCTTTGTCGCGCGCCAAAGGCGTGCGCCAGGCCGGGCCCCAGGGCCCGTGCACCGTCCTGGAGCTTCAACCCGGCCAGTACCACTTCGAGGCGAAATAATGATCGATAGGATAACCGCCGGTCTTAGCAACGTGGACTGGGTGTTGGTCACCGTGGGCGCTGTGATCGGGGTTTCTTTGTTCGTTTACTTTGTATATCGGTTCGGCCGTTCCAGCCTCAATCGCCTCATGGCGGCGAACCGCGCGCTGTCGGACCGTCCCCTCCCCCACCCTTTCGCCGGAGACATGGTCGTCGCGAGCTACAAAAGACGGAAGCGGCGGCGGCACGGTCGGCACAAACCCAACCCGGGATGACGCCGAACCCTGCTCTTTTCCTGCTCGACAGTTGAATCGCGGCGCGCCAGAGTTTTTCGTCACCCATTCACGCCCTATGCACGCAGTCACATTGACCCGGCGCGAAATGATCAAAAACACCGCCGCTTGTGTTGGCTTGGTCTTTGTCCCATCACTCCGCGGAGCGCCGGAACCAGCGGATACGGCCAAACCGGCCTTCAAGATCGGCGTGGTCGATTGGGAGCTTAGCAAGCCCGGCGACCCGGAGGCGGTCGCGCTGGCCGCCCAGTTGGGATTCGACGGGCTGCAAGTGGACCTGGCCGATGTCGAATCCTTCAGGAAACCGGAATTGCAGGACCGTTATCAGCAACTGACGCGGAAATACCCCATTCAGATCGCCTCGCTCGCACTCGGCAAACTGAGCGACACGCCTTACGGGACGGATCCCAAAGGCCAGACTTTGGTCGACGCCGCTATCGATGTCGCCCATGCGATGAAGCAGAAGATCCTGCTGCTGGCGTTCTTTGGCCGTAACGGCCTGGAAAAACCGGAGAACAAGCTGGACGCGCTCGTGGGGCGTCTCAAGGAAAACGCCCCTAAGGCGGAAAAGAACGGCGTCGTACTCGGCCTAGAAGGCGAAGCCACGGCCGAGCGATACAAAGAAATTATCGACCGGGTCGGTTCGTCCGCCGTAAAGGTCTATTTCGACTGCGTCCATGCTCACGAGGAGCGGCGCGATATTTTCCAGGAAATCACGTTGTTGGGGGACCGGATCTGCGAGTTCCACGCGAAAGACTACGGTAACATCCTGTTTGGCCAGGGAACGATCGATTGGCACGCGGTGCGCCGGGGCATGGATGCCATAGGTTACCGCGGTTGGCTCCAAGTGGAACAGTGGGGCGAAGTCAAAGGTCCCAAACCACTCGGCATTCAGGAAACGCACCGCCGAAACCTCAAGTATCTTCGCCAGATTTTTCCCGCCCAAACGTGAATCCGGGCCTCAATTATGAGTTTATCACACCCATGCGGATCGTGTATTCATGGTTACTGATGAATGCCAAGCCGGACGAAACGCCGCAAACCCTCGGTCCGCCCGTGCAAAAAACACCTTGTCATCTGGCGATCCTTGATGCAATTTCTGCGGGCTTCGGTTGGGAAACCAGCTCACCTCGGGAGCACCGTGTGCCCCCGGGATCACGTTGTTAGCACACATGCAATTTATCAAAGCAGGTTTGTTGGGGCTGCTGCTGGCCGCTGCTCCGCTGGCAGGCTGGAGCGCCGACGCTTCGCCTGCCGACGCCGGGGTTGGGCCTTCGGCCCGTGCTGCCGCCTCACATGCGGAGCATGGACTCCCGCAAAGCGCTGTCCCCCTGGCGCGAGTCTTTGGCTTGCCGATCACCAACTCGATGGTGGTCACCTGGATCGTCGCCCTCGGCTTGATTGTTTTTGCCCAGGTTGCCACCCGTCGGATGAAAGCCGTCCCCGACGGCGCCCAGAATTTCTGGGAATGGATGGTGGAAAGCCTGTATAATTTCCTCGAAGGCATCATCGGCCATCACCTGGTAAAGCGAACCTTCTGGTTCTTTGCGAGCATCTTCATTTTCATTCTGTTCGGCAACTGGTTCGGGTTAATTCCCGGCATTGGCACAGTCGGCTGGGGCCATGGCAACGGGCACGAGTTTGTCATCGACCAACCGCTCTTCCGAGGTGCCAACGCCGATTTGAACATGACCCTCGCCATGGCGCTGGTGTTTTTTGCCTGCTGGCTCATTTGGGCCCTGCAGGAGAACGGGCCAATCGGGTTCCTCGTTCATTTGTTTGCACCCAAGGGCGACACTACCGGGCTCCTGAAGGCCCTCATGGTGGCCGTCTTTTTTGTGGTCGGGTGGCTCGAGATTGTCTCCATCCTGTTCCGGCCGGTGTCGCTCAGCTTCCGTCTGTACGGAAACATTTTTGCCGGTGAGAACATGCTTGAGGCAATGTCAACAATGATTCCCGGTTTGGGATGGCTGTTGCCAATTCCCTTTTATTTCATGGAGCTGCTTGTGGGCTTCGTTCAGGCGCTGGTGTTTATGCTGCTGACGGCCGTTTTCACCATGCTGATTTGCCAGCATGAGGAAGGGCATGAGGCGCCCGCGTCTCATTGATTAATTTCGCCTGTTTGACCGTGTTCAATCGCGGGAGCAGGCGAGCAACAGAAGAAAGGACAATACATATGTCGTTACTGCCCATATTGGCAGAAGTAGCGCAGAGCGGCCCGACGGGGAATATTCACGTCGGCCTGGCAGCCCTCGGGGCTGCCCTCGGCGTAGGTTTCATCGGCATGAAAGCTTCTGAAGCCGTCGGACGCAACCCCGGCGCGGCGACGAAGATCCTGGTCCAGTCCATCCTGGCCATCGCCTTCGCAGAAGCCATCGTGTTCTACGCCCTGTTCCTCGTGCGCTAGACAACCACCAACAGGCGCGGAGTCTGCACGACTCCGCGCCGGATTTTGAATTGTGATATGAATCAGTTTGTTCTGCTGGCTCAGGCTGAAGCTGGCGGCCCAATCCAGGAGATTGCCCGGGCTTTCGGGGTCGATTGGCCGCATTTGATTGCTCAGACCATCAGCTTCATCATTGTTTGCATCCTGCTCTACTTCTTTGCCTACAAACGGGTGCTGGCGATGCTCGAAGAACGGCGGCAGCGCATTGCCGAGGGCCTCGCCAATGCGGAAAAGATCAAGGCTGAGCTGGCGCGGACCGAAGCTCAGAGACTGGAGGTCCTCTCGCAGGCCAACACTCAGGCCACCAAACTGATCGAAGAAGCCCGCGCCGCCGCCGCCCGCGTCCAGGAGCAGGAAACCCAGCGCGCCATCGCCGCCGCCGAGCAGATCATCGCCAAAGCGCGGGAAGCTGCCGCCCAGGACCACGCGCGCATGCTGGCCGAACTCAAACGCGAGGTCGGCCGTTTGGTCGTGCAAACCACCGCCACCGTTACTGGCAAGATCCTCACCCCGGACGACCAGCGGCGGCTGGCGGAAGAAACTGCCCGGCAGGTATCGAACTGACCGGGGAGCGCTGAAATGAAGATTTCCAAACAAGCCCGACGTGACGCCAAAGCTCTGTTCCGGGTCTGCACCGTGAACGGCTTGCTCGACGAGACCCGAGTGCGGCAGGCGGTCCAGCGTGTCCTCGAGGCCAAGCCGCGGAGGTATCTCGCTATCCTCTCCCATTTTCAGCGCCTGGTAAGACTTGCAGTCGAGCAACGCACCGCCCGCATTGACAGCCCCGTGTCGCTCAGTCCGGATTTCCAGTCCCAAATCCGCACCGGCCTCGAACATGCCTATGGGCCGGGTTTGCGCATCTCCTTCGGAGAGGACTCTGGGCTTTTGGGCGGGCTGCGCATCCGGGTGGGCAGCGACGTCTATGACGGCAGCATCCGGGCGCGGCTCGCGGCGCTGGAGGAGAGTTTTTAATTGAATTTACAGTATGAGTAACCTGTTACAGGAGATCGAAGCCCAAATCACGGCCGCCAAAACGGCTACGGTGAGGCAGAATGTGGGGGTCGTCCGCGAAATCGGCGACGGCGTCGCCAAGGTCGAGGGTCTGGCCAACGCCATGTACAACGAGATGCTTGATTTCGGCAACGGCGTTACCGGCCTGGCGCTGAACCTTGAGGAGACCGAAGTGGGCGCCATCATTCTGGGCGACTACACCGGCGTCAAAGAGGGGCAGGAGGTGCGCACCACCGGCCGGGTGCTGCAGGTCCCCGTCGGCATGGGGTTGCTGGGCCGCGTAGTCAATACCCTGGGGCTGCCCATCGACGGCAAAGGCCCCATCGACACCGACAAAACCTACCCGGTTGAGAAAATCGCTCCCGGCATTATCCGGCGCCGCTCGGTTAGCCAACCCGTGCAAACCGGGATCATGGCTATCGACGCCATGATCCCGATCGGCCGCGGCCAGCGTGAGTTGATCATCGGTGACCGGTCGACCGGCAAAACCACGCTCGGGATCGACACCATGATCAGCAACGCGCGCCTCAATAAGGCCGCTGAGGAAGCCGGCGACAAATCCTACCGTCCGCTTTACTCGATCTACGTCGCGATCGGGCAGAAACAGTCCAGTATCGCCAACGTCATCCGGGTCCTGGAGCAAACCGGAGCGATGCGTTACACGATCGTCGTTGTCGCCGCAGCCTCCGACTCCGCCACTAACCAGTACCTGGCTCCTTTCGCCGGCTGCGCGATGGGCGAGTGGTTCCTCGACAACGGCCTCGACGCCCTCATCATTTACGACGACCTCTCCAAGCACGCCGTCGCCTACCGCCAGGTATCGCTGGTGCTGAAGCGCCCTTCCGGCCGGGAAGCTTACCCTGGCGATGTGTTTTACCTGCACAGCCGCCTGTTGGAACGAGCCGCGCGAGTCGCCGAGAAGTATGGCAATGGTTCCCTGACCGCCCTGCCTATTATCGAAACCCAGGCGGGCGACGTCTCCGCTTACATCCCCACCAATGTCATCTCCATCACCGATGGCCAGATCTTCCTCGAGACCGACCTGTTCTACCAGGGCGTACGCCCCGCGGTTTCGGTCGGCATTTCCGTTTCGCGCGTGGGCTCTGCCGCCCAGGTCAAAGCCATGAAACAGGTCGCCGGCCGTCTGAAAGGCGATCTCGCGCAGTTCCGCGAGCTCGCCGCTTTTGCCCAGTTTGGCTCCGACCTCGATGCCAAAACCCAGGCCCAGATCGAACGCGGCAAGCGCATCATGGAAGTCTTTAAACAGCCTCCGTTTGATCCCATCCCGGTCGAAATCCAGGTCGCGGTTTTGTGGGTGGCCCAAAACGGGTTCATCGACGATGTGCCGATTGAGAAAGTTAAGGACTTCCAGAACAAGCTGACCGATTTCCTCAAGACCCGGCGGCCGGAGGTGTTGGCCAAAATATCGCGGGAAAAGGCGCTCAACGACCAGCTCATCTCTGAACTGAAGGCGGCGGCGACGGAATTCAAGCAAACCTACAAATAATGGCCGGAATCGAAGCTTAGCCCCATGCCCAGCACGCGCGACATTCGCCGCCGCATCAAGTCGGTCAGGAACACGGCCCAGATCACCAAGGCCATGCAAATGGTCGCGTCTTCCAAGATGCAGCGCGCGCAGCAGTCCGCCGTCCAGGGCCGGCCCTTTGCGGCTATGACCCGGCGGTTGCTCGAGCATCTGTCCGATGAAACCCGCGATTACCAGGACCCAATGATGGAGGTCAGGCCGGTGCGCAAACGCGGCGTCATCGTCGTCAGCACCGATAAAGGCCTTTGCGGCGCCCTCAACTCAAACCTGTTCCGTGAGGCCGCCAAATTCGATCCCGCTTCGACCCTTTTCATCTCCGTCGGCAGAAAAGCCGCCCAGTTTCTGGCCCGCACCCGGCGCAAGCTCGCCGGCGAGTTCACCTATCACGACACTCCGACCTTCTCCGAGTGCCAAACTGTCGCCTTTTTCGCCCGCGACCTCTTTCTCAAGGCGGAGGTCGACGAAGTCCTCGTGCTCTACACCCGCTTCATCAACACCCTCTCACAACGTCCGGATACGGTGACTCTGCTCCCGATGGCGCCCTCCGAACCGGCCTCCAAGCCGGGCGCCGAACCGGCCCGGCAACGATATGATTTTATCTTCGAGCCCGACCCGCAGACCCTGATGGAGCGGCTGCTGATTTACTTCCTCGACTTTCAAGTCGCCCAGGTGCTGCTCGAAGCCAAGGCCAGTGAGCACAGCGCGCGCATGGTCGCGATGAAAAACGCCACCGACAACGCGAAGCAACTCGTGAAAGAGCTGACGCTCGAATATAACAAGATACGCCAGGCCACCATTACCAAAGAACTGCTGGAAATCTCCAGCGCCGCCATGGCCCTCGGCTAGGCTCCCACGCCAACACACAGTTTACGATGAATACAGGAAAAATTGTTCAGGTCATCGGTCCGGTAGTGGACGTCGAGTTTCCCGGCGAGTTGCCTGCCATTTACAACGCCCTCACCATCGATTACGAGCTCCCATTGCAGGGAAAAACCCGCCTTACCCTCGAGGTCCAGCAACATCTCGGCGACCACTGGGTCCGAACGGTCGCGATGTCCACCACCGACGGCCTGAAGCGCGGCATGGCGGTGGTCGATACCGCCAAGCCTATCTCCATGCCGGTCGGCGAATGCGTGATGGGCCGGGTCTTTGACGTCACGGGCAATCCGGTGGATGAACGCGGGCCGGTGGTGGCGGAAAAGTATTACCCCATCCATCGCCCCGCTCCCACCTTGGTTGACCAGTCCACCACGCCGCAGGTCCTCGCTACCGGCATCAAGGTTATCGACTTGATCTGCCCGTTTCTCAAGGGCGGCAAAGTCGGCGCTTTCGGCGGCGCCGGCGTCGGCAAGACCGTCGTGATCATGGAATTGATCAACAATATCGCCAAGCTCCACGGCGGTGTGTCCGTCTTCGCCGGCGTCGGTGAGCGCACGCGCGAAGGCAACGACCTCTACAAGGAAATGTCCGACGCCGGCGTGATCAATCAGAAGGACCTCGGGAAATCCAAAATTGCGCTCGTCTACGGCCAAATGAACGAACCGCCCGGCGCGCGCTTGCGTGTCGGCCTGTCCGGGCTCGCCATTACCGAGTACTTCCGCGACGAAAAGAACCAGGACGTGCTCCTGTTCATTGACAATATTTTCCGGTTTTCCCAGGCGGGTTCGGAGGTTTCCGCCCTCCTCGGCCGCACCCCGAGCGCGGTCGGCTACCAGCCCACTCTCGCCGCCGAGATGGGCGACCTCCAGGAACGGATTACTTCCACCAAAAAAGGCTCGATTACTTCCTTCCAGGCCGTATATGTCCCCGCCGACGACCTCACCGACCCCGCGCCCGCGACGACTTTCGCTCATCTCGACGCCACCATCGTGCTCGAACGCGCGATCTTCGAACTGGGTATCTATCCCGCTGTCGATCCTCTCGCCTCGACCTCCCGCGCGCTCGCGCCCGAGATCGTCGGCCAGGAGCATTATGATGTCGCCCGCGGCGTCCAGCGCATCCTGCAACGATACAAGGATCTTCAGGATATCATCGCCATTCTCGGCATGGACGAGCTTTCACCAGAGGACAAGATCACCGTGTTCCGGGCGCGCAAAATCCAGCGTTTCCTCAGCCAACCCTTCACAGTCGCGGAAGTGTTTACGGGCCGGCCGGGCAAGCAGGTGCCCGTCGAGGAAACCGTCAAAGGCTTCAAGGGCATCATCGACGGCAAGTACGACGACGTGCCGGAAGGGAACTTCTATATGCGGGGCAAGATCGACGACATCCGCGAGGAGGAAAAGTAGCTCGTGACCTCGCGCTCAACCTTCCCTGCCTTATGAAACTGGAAATAACCACGCCGCGAGGCCAGGTCTACGACCAGGAGGTCGATATGGTGACCCTCCCCGGCCGCGAGGGTGAGATGGGTATCCTGCCCAACCACGTCCCGCTCGTCACGCTACTCGGCGAGGGTGAAATCATCGCCCGCCGCGGGCCCAATGAAGAACGCTTGCTCGTGACCGGTGGTTGCGCAGAGATCACGGGCGACCGCGTCGCGATCCTGACTGTGTTCGCCACCAACGAGTCCGCGATTGATGAGGTAAAGGCCGAGGAGGCCCGCGCCCGGGCCGAGGCCCGCCTGAAAGAGAAACTCTCCCCCGAAGAGCACACCCTGGTGCACGCTTCCCTCGCTCACTCTCTCGCCCAGCTCAAAGTCAAACGCCGTCCCCACCACTGATCCCCCGGGGCCAGCCGCGAGCCCCCGGCCCGCCCTGCCTGAGCGCTATCGTTGGTGGTTCAACGCCCACCGCCCCCATCTCATTAACACCCAACTTCAGTTGCGTGTCCAACGCACCGCGGCATCAGCGCGAACACACCCCAGCCCAGGTATTCACGCGTGTAAGCGGCGTAGTGCGCGGGTTCCGAGGTCAGTTTGGCTCGAACTTCTTTCGCGAACTCGTCGTCGGGATTGGCTTCAAGCCATCGGCGCATCGTGAGCCATTTGGCCGCCTCGTATCTGTCCCAGCCGTCTTGGTCAGCCAGAACCATCTCAACGACGTCGTAGCCAAGATGGCCGAAAGACGCGAGCAGTTCTGGAAGCATGAGAAAGTCGGAGATTGAGTTGGCAAGACACCCCTTGGCCACATCTTCCGTCGGCGGTAACTGCCGCCAGTAGGGCTCGCCGATGAGGATGATGCCTCCCGGGCGCAAGCTCCGCGCCAGAAGCTCGATCGTGCCGGCGACTCCCCCGCCGATCCAAGTGGCACCGACACAGGCGGCCACATTGACCTTCTCGTCAGCGACATAGCCGGCAGCATCGCCATGGATGAACTTGACTCGATCGGCGACGCCGAGTTCTACAGCACGGAGTTTCGCTTGCTCGGTGAACAACTGGCTCAGGTCGATGCCGAGGCCGATGACGCCGTGATCGCGTGCCCAGGTGCACAGCATCTCCCCCGAACCGCTGCCGAGGTCGAGCACTCGGTCTCCCAATTCCAGACGCAGCGCCGCGCCGAGAGTGGCGAGCTTTTCGGCTGTGATCGGGTTGTGGATGCGGTGAGCACTCTCTGTGATGTTGAATATCCGTGGGATATCCATTGTGCAAAATTTCCTTACAAGTCTGAATAAATTCGGTCATGGCAACGCTCTGCGTCAGGCGCGCCGGGCACTTGAGCAACGATAAACAGAAAGGCGTAATCCGGCGTCGCCTGAACGCAGTTGTTAGCTGTTAAAAACATCGTCATCAACCACCACTTTCCTGTGCTCGTCGTCCTCCTTCGGGAGCTTTCGCCATGCGACCCGTGCTGCCTGAAAGAACGTTTCCACCGGCTGTGTGCCAGACCAGGAGGCGAGCCGAACCCATGCCTCGCCACCTCCCGCCTTGCGTACGGCGGCATTGAATGTCGCTGTCGCCAACGGACGCTCCGCTGGCGGAACGCGCTCCAACTCGCCTGAGAACATGCGTATAATAGAGGTTAGCGTTTTGCGATACCAGTCTCGTCCAGATGTCGTGCCGCTGGGCCATCTGAGAACGAAGGAAACGTGGCCGCACGCACGGCCCGGCGTCCTGCGATCTCTCGGAATTCTGTGCGAGACATTCATGTGGCGACAGCTAACGTGACGCTCAGTGGTGCGCCGCCGATAATGCTCGAATTGGAACCTGGGCGCAATCGGCGCATCCACTGAAGCAAAAGTTATGCGTTCTCATGGGTTTTTGCCTCAAGTTCAGCCAGCGACTTCTTGACGTAACGGAAGCCCGTCAGGGATTTTGGGCCGCCCCCGAGTTGCTCCCAATCGCCGACTGCAGAGTGGGCGATGCTCAGGGCCCAAGCCAGCAGAGCAGGCTCGCCCCTCCAGAACTCGGCGTCTACTCGCAACACGGCAGCAAGTAGGTCGCCGGGGTAAAGGGAATCCGACCAGGGGTTAGTCTTGAGTCGTTCCAAGGCCAAAGGCACTAGATGCTGAAGGCCGATCTGCTGGCCAATCAGAAGTCTTAGATTGCTGTCGGTAAGCTGTGACAAGGGCACCTTGCGCAACCGCAGACACTCGCGAATCAGATGCGTCTCGCCAGCACCGATTGGTCCCCAGAAGTCGCCTTCCAACTCCTGCAAGGACTTGGCGAGGAGCGTTTCCCGTTTGCTACGACTACGCCGCATAACGTCCCGCAGCAGCGGCCCCGCGCCACTGACGTAATATGCAAACAGGACGGACTCGCGGGGTCCGCTGCCTGCGGTGGTTAGCACAGACTCTCATTGTTCTAGGATCCCTTCAGGACGGACCGCAGGACTTCTCTAACGCTCCCAAACCGGAGGACGCAATTGAATCCTCCCGCGACACATTCAAAGACATGGTCGTAGAATGTGAAAACGTAGTGCCTCGCCGAGGCGATCCGATCTACTCGGTGAGCGGGACTAAGCGCTGCCAAGTGCCTGATCCACGAGGAATCATGCACCTCATAAACGCTAAAAGGCTCCAGACCGCGCTCCGCCAACGGGTGCCTCGAAAGCATCTCAGCCCCAGGAGGGCAGAACGTGTGGGCGTAAGGGTCCAGGAAGGTAATTACTGCCACTGGAAAACCGATCATACGTGTCCCCAGATCGTGAGCTACTGCTTCCGCGTAATCCCCTCCGGCGTCTTGGACGTGATAAGCCAGAAGCAGCCGATCACCGGTTGCGTAAATCTCCTGGCTCGGCATTGTCATCGAAGGTTGAGGTGCATTCTCTAGCAACTGCACGGAGTCTTTTTCAGAAATGCAGTACATGGTGCGTGGATTGTGCTAACAATTAATCGGCGTCATAATAGACGTAAAGTTTGGCGTCAGGTTTAAAACTTAGCTGTTGACAAGTCCCTTGTCAATAAGATCATGTGTGACAAATGGCCTCATATATTTGAAGGGCAAATACATCAAAGCCGCGGGAGAGGTTCATTCCTAATCCCAAACTCAAGCTGTTGGACCAGGTCAGCGAGGTGATGCACCAGGAATTGTCAGGGCACGCCAGCGTGGTACCGACGCAAATCTATACTTATGTGATGGAGAAGCCCGGGTTGGGCGTGAGAAGCCCGGTCGACCGTTGAGGATCGCTAACGGCAGCGGCGGGAGTTCTGCCCAGACTGGTCGTCCCGAACCCAAACATTGTTCCCATCCTTCCCATCGCTCCCAAGACAGGCCTCTCAACTATACATCGGTAAACGCCCCGTCCCAGCCCGTATCTGCCTGGCCAATCTCGCTCCCTCCACCTGCCCGCCCCGAAATGCGCCCAAAACCTGTCAACAATTTTCCGCCATTTTCTTCCGCGAAATAAAGCGTCTCGGACGCGAACGGAAGCGAACCCGCGCGAATTCGTTGTCGGCACGCGCCGGCGCGCGCCAAAACCGGGTCTATAAATTGCGCGTGCGCTGGACCAGAGTGGTGGCGCCAACAGACCGATTTTATGACCAGCATCAACAACGACATCGACCAGCAACTCGGCCATCCTCAGAGCGGTCCCCTGCTGCCAGCCCCCCTCGCCCCCACCCAGGAAGAACTCACCATCAACACAGACTTCCTCG
Organism: Verrucomicrobiia bacterium; assembly: GCA_036524155.1. Taxonomy (GTDB): domain Bacteria; phylum Verrucomicrobiota; class Verrucomicrobiia; order Limisphaerales; family UBA8199; genus DATDCV01. The sequence goes on along the minus strand of DATDCV010000473.1, from coordinate 1,034 downwards.
ACCGCTTCATCACCAAGGCGCCAGTCTCCAGGGCTTCTCTGGTCAAAACGGCCGCCCAATTTGCCATCACCTCCGCCCCAGCGGGCCGTTTTCTCAAACGGCTTTCCGGAATCGGCGCAATCACCTCCAGCGGAGGGCTTTACTTGCTGTCAGGGAGCTGGCTTTATCAATTATCAAAACCCTTAAGTGTAATGAGAATTGAGAAAGCACCAAGGCAGCCTGGGAAGGACCAACTTCACTGGCGCTCGGTTGGGCCTTCCCCTCGCTCTGCCGCACCCGCCGCCACCAGCGAAGTGGCGGTGGCGGTGGCCCCCACTGGCGGTTCGCCCTCCGAATTGTAGGAGACGACGTCAGGAGTCTCTGATCTTTCGGTGCCGTAGCCGCTTCTGCGGAAGTTCATCATTTTAGGGGCTGAATTCGCCTTGCGCCGGCCTCCGATGGTTGCAGATTACTCGCATGACAGCCATCAATCGCAGGCAATTCGTCAAAGGAGCCACCGCTGCAGCTCTCGCCTTTGCCTGCCCTGACCCAGGGCGCGCTGCGCAAGCGGACCTGGAAGCCATTCGCAAAGAGATCCAAAGGAGACACGACGAGGCCGTTCAGCGGCTGCAACAATGGATCCATCAACCGTCGATCGCCGCCGAGAACCGCGGCGTCTCTGAAGGATGCGAGCTGACCATCCAACTGCTCCGCGAGGCCGGGTTTCAAAAGGCAACCCGCGTTCCCACTGACGGGCAGCCGGGGATTTTTGCGACGCTCGATGGCGGAGCGGCTCGCACCCTGGGTCTTTATTTCATGTACGACGTCAAGCAGGTCGACCCGGCGGAGTGGTCGTCACCGCCGTGGGAAGCCGCCCTGGTGGACAAGCCCGGCTTGGGCAAAGTGATGATGGGGCGCGGCGCCGTGAACCAGAAAGGACCGCAGGCGGCGGTATTGGCCGCGCTCCACGCGATCCGCGGCGCCGGCCCCAAAATACCGGTTAACCTCGTGCTGGTTGCCGAAGGAGAAGAGGAAATCGGCTCTCCCCATTTCGC
>DATDCV010000472.1:0-3683 GCA_036524155.1 Verrucomicrobiia bacterium | reverse complement strand
CTTGCTCATCTTGGTCCCATCGATGTTCAGGATTAGCGGGATATGGGCGTAATGCGGGGGCTGCACATCGAAGGCCCGGAACAACGCGATGTGTTTCGCGGTGTTGCTGAGGTGGTCCTCTCCGCGGATGACATGGGTAATCCCCATGTCGAGATCGTCCACGACATTCACCAGATGGAACACCGGTTGGCCGTCAGAGCGAACGATCACAAAATCCGGGTCCTGTTGTTCCCGGTCCGTTAGTTCGCGTCTGACGTTTCCCACGACGAGATCTGGAATGACGATGGGCTCGCGGCCCATTTTGAACTTCACTGCGCCTTCTTGTTCATAGGCAAGTCCGCGCGACAGCAGGGCCTCGACCCGGTGCTGGTAGCTCTCCTTGCGTTGGCTTTGAAAATAGGGGCCGCACTCGCCTTTGCTGGGCCCGGTCACTTCGGCTGAGATTGGTCCCTCGTCCCAATCGAGCCCCAGCCAGCGCAGGCCGTTGAGGATCACGTTGACGGCCTCTTCGGTGTTGCGGGCCGCATCAGTGTCCTCAATCCGCAGAATGAACGTGCCGCCCGTGTGTCGGGCATAAAGCCAGTTGAACAGAGCAGTGCGCGCGCCTCCGATGTGCAAGAAGCCCGTAGGACTCGGCGCAAAACGGACCCGTGGTTTCATGGTAATTGTCCTTTATGCAAACGTATATGCGGCCGCAAATTAGAATGGTCTCCCTTTGGTCGCCAGAAAATTCATCGTGGGGCAGGGCAGCGCGCCTGTCCTACGGGAGAACTTCAAGGCTTTCGTCGGTTGCTGGTTTTTGTTTAGCTGTGCCGGATGGCTGCTGAACAGTCCGATGCCCTGGCCTACCAGCGCGCGCGTTTCGCCACGAGGTTGCCCTTGGGCTACCTCTATTCCCCGGGGCACTATTGGATCGGACGGCAGGAGGAACACCTTTGGCGAGTCGGATTCACCAAGTTTGGCTCGCGGATGCTGGGGGAGATGGTGGACTACGGCTTTGACACCGAAGTGGGATCGCCAATCCGCACGGGACAGGTCATTGGCTGGATCGAGGGGTTCAAAGCGCTGTCCGAAGTGTTCTGTGTGGGCGGGGGCCAGTTTGGCGGGGCGAACCCGGCGCTTGAGGATGACCCTACGGTGATCAACCGTGACCCTTACGACGCCGGTTGGCTCTACCTGATCAGAGGCGAGCCGGACAGTACCTGCATTGACGTTCACGCTTACGCAGAACTGCTTAACCGCACAATCGACAAATTGCTGGAACGAAGCTGTTGATTTGGCAACTGCACACGGTCCAACAGCTTTTTGTGTGCGCTGGCAAAGGCGAGTTGGCTCAGGCGTCGGGGGGCGAGCCAGACACCCACACCAACCGCGGGCGAGGATACGGGCGCAACCCGAAAGCCTTCGAGCGTAATCCGGTACCGGGTGATCGAATGCTGGATTCGGCCTAGCGACCCCAGGATCCTCACCCGAGATCCGAGCAACGAGCGTGCTACGTCCGATATGGGAGGATGCTTTGTCCCAACTTCAACGTTAGGAAATTCCCACAAATGGGCGTTCACGACGCCATGCGGTCGCTGGCGCACCAGGAACCGCCCTCGCTGCCCGACCACGAACGCGACGAATCGCCGCCGGGTAACGGCAGGGCGCCGACCAAGGTCGGGCAGCTCAGACACTCGATCCTGTCGAACGGCGACGCATACCTCCTTCAGCGGACAGGTCTCGCAGCGCGGTGCCCGTGGCGTGCAGATTACCGCGCCCAACTCCATCAGAGCCTGGTTGAGATGTGAACAAGGCCGGCGGAATTTGGTTCGGGCTGCGCTCCCGACCAACTCCTCGGCCACGTTCCAGAGCTGTTTGCGGATCGAAACCTCCCGCACGTTGCCGGCGATGCCGAACACTCGCGTCAGCACCCTGATGACATTCCCATCCAGAATGGGCGTCGGTTGGTCGAAGGCGATGCTGCAAATTGCACCCGCCGTGTACCGTCCGATGCCGGGAAGATCGAGCAGCGTTTCGAACTTCCGGGGCACCTCGCCGTCGTGGGCTTTCACAATGATTCGGGCCGCTCGCTGCAAATTTCGGACCCGAGTGTAATAGCCCAGCCCTTCCCACAGCTTGTGGATTCTGTCCGGCGTGGCCGCAGCGACGGCTTCCAGGGTGGGCAGCGCGCGCATCCAGCGTTGCCAGTAAGGAACGACGGTTTGGACCTGGGTCTGCTGCAGCATGATTTCGGATACATATACACCATACGGGTCATTTGTCCGTCTCCACGGTAAATCCCTGGCGTTCTGGGGATACCATCCCAGCAGTCTTGAAACGATGGCAGCAGTTTTTCGCCGGTGCGGTGTCGGCACACTCACCACATACAGGCAAAAACTATTCCCATGCAAGGCCAGACCGATTCCTACGCAAACCGGCACCCCTCCTGCTTGGACAGCTCAAATCGCCCCGTGGCGAGAAGACCGAGACTGTCCTGGCTGCGATTGACCGCCAGGTCGCCACGTTCCGGGTGGCCGACCTCCAGGCTGAATGCCCTGGCGTGGGCGTGGACCTGATCCGGTTGCTCTTGGCCAGGCTGCCAAAGGAAGACAAGGTCAAATCGCTCGGCACGGGCCGGGGCGCAAAATGGGAGAAAACCGGAAACTGGGTAATATCGTGTAAACAAGGTAATAAACTACGTATTGAGTTTTCCACGATGTCCCACGCCTACACCGAAGACCAACTCGTCGAGCAGCCCGCCATCGGGTTGTTTGGGGAGGTTGGCTGGCACACGGTGGTGGCGATGGCGGAATAACCCGCCTCTGAGGGTCGATACCCCAGCGGATTTGATTTCCTGAATAATAGGAAAAGCGGTGGCGACGACTGGTCGCTGAACTTTGAACTTTGAACTTTGAACTTTGCTGCGATTCTTCTGCCAACAGTGAAGCCATTAACATCATACAGTGCCAAGCTGTCGGACGAACACGCCGCCGTCTTGCAGCGGTGGCTACGGGACCATGGCTACCGGTTCCGCGACGTTCCCTATGCCCGCTTCGCCGCCGAGAAGGACACGACCAACCTGGTCTTTTACGAGAGCGGCAAGCTGGTCATTCAGGGGAAAGGCACGCAGGAGTTTATCGAGTTCGTGCTCGAGCCCGAGATTCTCAAGGAAGCCCGCTTGGGCTACGAATCCATTTTGAACCCGGAGCTGCTTTTGCCACGGCTCGGGGTTGATGAAAGCGGCAAAGGCGACTTCTTTGGTCCGTTGTGTGTTGCCGGCGTTTACGTCAACGAGCCCGTTGTGACGCAATGGAAAGATTCCGGGATTCGCGACTCGAAGAATATTTCGAGCGACAAGCGCATCCGGGAGCTTGCCGAGCTTATTCGAAAAACCGCCGGCTGCGTGACCACGGTGGTGCCGGTCGGCAACGAGGCCTACAACCGGCTTTATGCAAAGATGGGGAGTGTTAACACGATGCTCGCCTGGGGCCACGCGCGCGTGATTGAGAACCTGATGGGCCTGAAACACCAGCTGAACCCGCCGCCGGTGCGCGCCATCAGCGACCAGTTCGCCGCCAACAAGGAAACCGTCGCCCGGGCGCTCATGCCCCTCGGCCGCGAGATCGAGCTGGTCCAAAAACACCGTGCGGAAGAGGACCTCGCCGTCGCGGCCGCTTCTATCCTCGCCCGGCACGAGTTCG
>DATDCV010000471.1:0-8661 GCA_036524155.1 Verrucomicrobiia bacterium | reverse complement strand
GACCTCAGAAAGGGTGGGGTCCAGGTCTCAGAATGGGTGGAGCGCAGTTGTGGGATGGGGGTTGTCGCACGTAGAAGGCACATTCAGATGTCAGGCCTCCCGCCTCTGGAGCATAATTTCTTTCTTCGAGCGGTAGTGTGAAGGCTGGATGATTAGAAGGCGGCTTCCCATATCACGCGGAGCGCTGCCCCAAGGTCCGATCCTGACCCGGAAGGCCGCGCCGCGCCTCCTGTTATATCGGGACCGGGGCTCATGGTGAAATGCTGCCGGGTTGTGTCCCGGCGGGCGAGCCAAAACCGCCGACGTCCGATCGCACAAAACGCGCGCCGATGGCGTGCAGGTTCGAGCCAACCAGGCTCACATTGGCGGCCGCATGCCGGCCTTTGGCGATGGCCTCACACGCGGCGACACATTGCCAGGCCCCGACCGCCATCAATCCCTCACCGAGAACCTTCTTGGGACTGACACGCGCGGCGGTCCAATCATGCCAGGCCTTGAGTTCAGGCGCGTTGACCCGGGGACTGTCGCCCACCCCGTCGCACAGCAGTTCCCCCGGAGCGCACGGCGGCAGTTGCGCGCGCATCGCCCGGGCCGCGACGACCCGGTTCTGGCGGCTCCCGTAGGTGTGCTCGTCCGTGATGGCGGCTAACTCGACACCCGAAGAGATGGCGGGATCGAGGCTCAAACATACCGCGCCCGCCCCGCTGCTGATTATGGCGGAGTGCTCGAACTGCCAGAGCGCGTCCGCCAGAAGCCAGATCGTCTCCTCCGCCGCCACCACCAGGCAGGCGTCCACCCGCTTCTCCTCGAGCCACTGGATCGCCAGGGCCATTCCCTGCAGATACGAGGCCGGATCCCCCATCAGCGTGGAAGCCAGCGGCATCGTGCCGAGCAGCGCGGCGACGTGACTCGCCGGCGCCATGAACACGGTTTCGGGAAACAGCAACGGGCTGGCGGTGGCGGGGTCATTCAAGACTTCTTCGAAGAACCGGCAGGAGTACTGCACACAGCCCGACTGGAGGCAGACGATCATGCCAAGCCGATACCCGGGTTTCTCGCTCAGCCCCAGCCGCGCCGTAGCCTCCAGCGCCACCGCGGTGACGTAGTGGCTGATGGGGCTCGCGCGCCGCAGCCGCGGGTGCGAGAGAAACGCCGGCCGCGCCGCCGGACCCGGCACGAGCCGGGCACGCAGCGGCTTTTCCCAGCCCGGGCGCGGCAACGGTTGGACAGGCAGCGGCTCGCCTTTCTCCAGGGCCGCCATCAACGCCTCAACCGTCCAACCCGCCGGAGAGACTGCCCCCAGCCCGCAAATGAACACCCGGCTCATGCCCACCCCCGCCCGATCTTCCGGATACTCTGCCGGAAGCCGAGGTTCATCGGATAAAAGAAACTCTTCCAGGCGGTGGTGCCCCACAGCCGCCGCAAAATGGAGGGAATGGAATAAACCTCCCGGAACACCCGCTGGTACCCTTCCAGGAGTTGATCCGGCGTCAGTTTCGCCGGCCGGTGCACCACGTGGTGGCCGTCGTAAATGGACCAGTCACCACTCAGCAGCCGGCCCGCCTCTACCAGCCGCTTGTGCAACCGCGTGCCGGGATACGGCGTCAGAATCGAGAAGTAAGCCACCTCCAGCTTGGCTTTGCGCACGAACTCCAACGTGCGGTCGAAAACGCCGGTGTCATCCGTGTCGAACCCGAACACGAACGAGCCGTCGATACCGATGCCGTGGTCGTGAAGCTTCCGCACAATGTCAAAGTATTCATTGGGGCGGTTGACGCGTTTGCCCACCTGCGCCAGCGTCTCCGGCGACAGCGTCTCGAACCCGAGAAATAGTCCCGCGCAGCCGCTTTTCTGGCACAGCTTGAGGATTTCCGGGTCGTTCGCGATGTTCATCGACGCCTGGCCAAACCAGCGCAGCCCGAGGTCGGCGATCCGGGTCAAAAATTCGCGGGCGTAGGCGCGGTTGCTGATGATGTTGTCATCGACGAAAAACACGCACTTTTTCAGCGTGAACCGGCCGGTGAACGGCCTCAGGCCGCGCAATTCCGCCAGCACTTCATCCTGCGGCCGGTTCCGGTATTTGCCGCCAAAGGCGTTGGTAACCGCGCAAAACTCGCAGTCAATCGGGCAACCCCGCGTGGTCTCGACAAAATGCGCCGGCAGGTATTTCTTCCCGCGATAAAGCTCCCAGTCCGGCCGCGGCTGGTCGCTCAGCGCAGGCGGGCCATTGCCGTGCCGGTAGATCGGCTTGAGCTCGTTGCGCTCAAAGTCCTGCAACAGCGCCGGCCACAGGATTTCCGCCTCGCCGACAACCACGCTGTCGCAGTGGCGCAGGGCTTCGTCGGGCAGGCAGGAGACGTGCATGCCTCCCATGACGACGTTAATGCCGCGCCCGCGAAAGTGGTCGGCTATCTCGTAACCGCGAGGAGCAGTCGTCGTCATGGCGGTGATGCCAACGAGGTCAGCCTCCTGGTCCAGGTCGAGGCTTTCTACCTTCTCGTCAACGATCGTCACCCGCCATTCCGGGGGTGTGAGCGCGGCTACCTTAAGCAGGCCCAGCGCCGGCATCCGGAAAAAGAAACCGCCGCCCATGAGGCTCTGTTTCGCCAGCGGCGAGATCAGGAGCAGACGTTTCATCCCGCTGCGCGGATGAACACGACCATCACCAAACTGACTCGTGTTGCTGCCGGACCGTATCCCATGCTTCAGCAACCAGACTAGACGGCCGGGAATGAGATTTCAACGGGGAAACGCCCGGGAGCATACCCGGTTATTTGTGGAACTCGGCCGCTGCGGCGTGGCCGGCGCGCGGACTTCAGTCCGCAGAAACGCCCGCCCGACCATCGCGTCCGGGATGCTGATGCCTCCCCGCCAACGGACGTTGCTGCGGACTGAAGTCCGCGCGCCGGCGATTATCTGCTTGTCGGGCGCGGCGCGGTCACAACATGCTGGAGCACATGGCAACCGTGCCCTCCGATCCTACAACGGCCCCGACCCGGCGCTCCCGCTTGAAGCGCCTCGCGGTCAAAATCGTGGTCCTGGTCGTGCTGGGACTGGCGCTCGGCGCTGCTTACGACTGGGCCGCCCCCAAGTTTTATGGCGCCAACCGAGTGCCGGGTTTTCGCCTGGGTGTCCTGCACGGCGCACTCATGCCGATCGCGCTCCCCGCGCTGGTCATGGGGAACGATGTCCCGATTTACGCCGCGACCAATACCGGGCGCATTTACAAAATCGGCTACATCGCCGGCATCAATCTCTGCGGCATGCTCTTCTTTGGCGCCGCCTTTTGGCAGCCGCGCAAAACCGCCGGGTGACTTAGCCGCGCGTCAATAAAGTCCGCCGATATACATCTCGATCACGTTCAGCGGCCCGCCATACCAGTACTTCGTTCGCTCGAAGAAAAACGAACGCTCCGCCCGCCGGTACTCGAGCTTCACCGGATGGCCCGGAATATTCGGATCGTAGGCGTCAAACTCGAGCCCCTGGCCGGTCTCCCTCCAGTCAAACAGGACAATCCCATGGTTGATCGTAATGCGGGGGAACCGGTAGAGGTGCACGATCGGCGCGATCCGCACAGCGAACGAATCCTTCAATTGTTCCGCCATCTTCTCCTGGTGCCACCGCCGGGTCGGCGCCACCATCCGCCAATGGCTGCGCACGAAGTAGGAATGCCAGGGCTGGCCGATCCCGGCCTTAAGCAGCGGCTCACGGGCCTGGCTGAACGCGCGCAGGCCTTCATACCCCGGAACCGTGATCCGTGCGCTCTCTTCGCTCCGCCGGCGTGGACTCCGCGCGACCACTTCCCGGATGAGCCGCTCGTAGGCGGACGGCTCGGCCACCGGCAGCGCCGGGTCAAACCGCGCATGGTAAAAGAATTGCCGCGCGGATCGGACCATGACAAAACAGCGATGCGAATAAGTGGCCGGCGGATTACTGCGGCACGTGGACATCCTCCCGGTAACCGGCTCGAAACGGTATTCCCAGATCAACTCGTTCGCAAAAGTGAAGGTGTCCCGTTCGAAGACGAAAGGACGGCGACACTGTTCGGCGGTCGAACTCATGCTCGCCCCAGAAACTACTCGTACGTCAAGACCGCGCAACAGCTTTAAGGTTCGGTTGCCCGCGCCAGCTCGCTCGCCGGCATCGTTCCGCCGAGCGTAAGCTCGGCCTCAAGCACCATTCGATCCTCCACGAACGCCCGCGCTTGAGCCAGCACCAGGCCGCCCAGCCGCCCGGTGATCCGCGCCTCCAGACGCACCGCCTCCCCTGGCCGCGCCGTCCCCAAAATCTTAACCCCCCGAAGCGCCGTCAGCTTCAACCCCAGCAGCGGCGGAATGACCGGATCGTTTTGTGCCACTACCCCCGCCAGTTGCGCCGCGGCTTCGACCAGCACCACACCCGGGACCAGCGGATCGCCCGCAAAATGCCCCCGGAAAAAAAATTCATCGCCCCGGACCAGGTACTCCCCCGTTCCCTCCTGTCCCGGCACCAGGCTCAGCAACCGATCCAGGAACCGGAACTCGGGCCCGTGCGGCAGCTTTTTGAGCGCCTCTTGCAGTGAGTCGGACATGACGATCACTGACGCAAGGGTTCAACCACCTTGACATCCGGACCCAGCTTCGCCTCGAAAACGCCTTCGGGCAACGGCGCGTTCAGAACCGCGTTCGTGAAGTCGGTCCGCATCCAGGACCCGTCGCTGAACCGCAACTCCGTCGCCACGGGGCCAAAATCGTTGCTGTTAACCACGACGCGGACTTCGGTCATATATTTCCGGGCAGCCGCGCTCCGGGGCTGCATTACCAATTCCAGCGCCGCGTTGGTTTGGGTCGCCGACACGACCTGGAAGCCCGATTCCAGCTCGCCACGGTTCCGCGGAAAGCTGGCATCCAGCAGCGCCAGCGCGTCTTTCCATGGACCGGTTTGAGCAGTGTGGAGCTGATATTTCTCCGCTCGCTTCAGCCGCGGGTAGATAAGCTCCAGCTCGTCCGGGAGGCGCAACACGATGGTCTGAGGAGGCTGGCCGAGTTCCAGGCGGAATTTGTCGGGAGGCACCGTCCAGATTTTGCCGGTGGCCACCAGCGGCTGCTTCAGCGCCTTGAGCGAGCGGGTTTGGGTGAGGTCCGCCGACCACGTCTGAATGTTCGTCTGCGCCGCGCACCAGCGGTCGATCAGTGCGTCGGTTTCAGACGCGGGGGCCGAGATCGTTGCCAGGCATCCGAGCAGCACGAACCACCGTGAACACGCCAGCCCCGGCGCGCGGACTTCAGTCCGCAGCAATGTCCGGCCGCTGGCTGCGAAAGAATTGCTCAAACCCCGCACTATCGGTCCTCCGGCCAGATAGGAACAAATTGATACCATTGATCGAGATGGTCGCGAATCTGCGGCTCAAATGCACGCAGGATTTGCTGCGTCAGCTCCCGGCGGGCTTCGCGATTGCCCAAGGCCCGGCGATCGTAAGCGAACTCAGGCAACACCTTCACCTCGAATCCGTCCCGGTGGCGAACGATCATCACCCCTACCAGCGCGCAACCTGACGCCCGGGCCAGGTCCGCCGCTAGCGAAGGAGCGGCAAACGGTCGACCGAAGAAATCGACCTGCACATCGCCGCGCTGTGACGGCCGGTCAATCGCAATCGCCAGCGAGGCGCCGGACTCCAACCGCTTGACCATTTCCACCAGCGCGAAACTGTCGCGCCCGATTATCAGCGTCTCGATGCCCCAGCGCGCTCGCGACGCGGTCCGAATTTCTGTGAGGCGGTCGTCCGGTTCCGCCAGCGTAACGACGGTCAGCCTGATGCCCCAGTCCGCCAGCAGCAAGCCGCCGTGTTCCCAGTTGCCCAGGTGCAGCACGATGAACAACAGGCCACGTCCCCGCTGCGACGCGTTCCGGATGATTTCCAACTCGGCGCGGTCGACGATCCAGTTCCGCACCGGCGCGCCCGCTTCCACGCGCCACAGGTCGGCCAGTTTCACCGCAAACCTCCGATATAGCCTGTGGGCTGTGCGCTCGGCCGCCGACCGGTCGCCCGAGCAAGCCGGCAGCAGGTTCCGGACGACAACCTCCCGCCGCTCCCGATGGAGGCGGAAGTGAAATTCCGCCACCAGCACGCAGAATCCGTTTACCACCCACGCCGGCAGCAGCCGCACAAACGCCAGGCCCACCCGCCAAAGACCGGCTCGATAAAACGACGAAGGCGGCCCGGATTTGGGCGGCGAGGTCGAGCCGGGGACTTCCAGTCGAGGCGCCACAAGGACCCACCAGGACGGCAGCAGGTAAACGGAGGACAGATAGGTGATGGCGACGCCGGCCGAGCAAACCAGCCCCAAACTGGCCAGGCCCGCGTTCCCGGAAAGTGCGTTGGACCCAAACCCGGCCACCGTTGTCGCGGCGCACAAAAAAACCGCCTTTCCCGTGATCCGGCGCATCGTCGCGGCGTCGCCCCCATGCCGCCGCAGCGCCAGTTGAACATGAATGGTGTAATCCACGCCTGCCCCCATCAGCAGCGGCAACGCCATTAAATTCATCAAATTCCACTTCCAGCCGGCCAGTCCCATCACCGCAAACAGCCCCAGCAGGCTGAACGCCAGCGCCGCAAAACTGAGCAACACTTCCAGCCGGCGGCGGAACGTCAGCCACAAACACACGCCGACAATGACGACGGTCCCGCCAAACACTCCCCAAAGCCGGTGCTTCACGCTCTGTAACAGCGTCTCACCAAGCTGGGCCCAACCGGTTAGCCAGACGCCGGGAATCGCCGGGTCCAGCTCGGCAATTCCAGCGGCAGTTAGTTTGCCGGCCGGGGGATAGAGCGCCCCCGCGGCCAGCCAGTCCCGCCCGGTCCAGGCCACGGCGCGCTTCAGTAGCCAGCGACACGACTGGTTCGTTGGCCAGAGCGTTTGAGTGGCTCCCGCCTGAAACGTCCAGGTGCGCAGCAAATCGGTTGTCAACGCCAATGCCTCGTCGGTGAAACCTGCCCGTGCGGCCGCCGCCTTCATCGTGTCCACGCGGGCCGCCAGGCCCATCGCCATCGCCAGGTTCAGCCGCTGCCTTTCGGCGTGCGGCCACAGCGTCGAGGGCAACAGGTACGAGCGCAACAAACCGTTAGTCACCGCGCCGGCAAAGCGCGCCTCGCAGGCATCAAGGCGGCGGGCGACTTCCAGCTCATCCCGACCCGACACTATCACCAGGAGCGGATCGCCACGCTGGTTCAACTCAGCCTGCATCTCGTCGAGCGCCACCTGCGCCCCGCTGTGTTTGGGCTGCAGCGGGCTGTTCGTGTGGTCCACGCCGGGCCACGCAAACCACAGAATCCCGGCACCGCCAATGACGATCAGGACGGTGACGGCGCGGCAAAGCCCGCCATTTCCCAAAATGGGAACCGGCCTGGCGTGGACTCGCCCGGGGTGCGCCTGTTCCGCGCGGGCTTCGGGCGCCGCCGCCGGCGATGGTTTCCGGCGGAGGATCAGCGGCAGGAAGAGGAACAACATCACTAACGCCGCCAATAAAACGCCGATACCCACCAGCGAACCGAGCTGGGCCAGCCCAGGCAGTCCACCGAAATTCAACAGGCCAAACGCGGCGGCGGTGGTTGCCGCCGACCAGATAATGCTCGAAGCCAACAACCGGCGAAGCTCGCCGGCGGACATGTGCGGCGCTGCCACCGATTCCTGGTACAGCACCAGTCCGTAGTCCACCGCCAATCCCATCAAGACGGCCGCGAAACCGAGACTCACCGCATTCAGTTTCCCGAAGATCAAGCCCCCGGATGCCAGCGTGCCCGCCACCACCAGCGCCAGCATTGTCATCAGCCAGAACAACGGTCGCAAACTGCGGTGCGCGCCCCAGAACAGCACCAGGATCAACCCCAGCGTCGCCAGCACCGAACCTTTCAGGTCCCGCTCCATACCCGTCGACACCTCCGTCGTGAACGCCGGCGCGCCCGTGTAGCCCACGGCCACCTTGTCCGGCCAGGTTGTTGCCTGGCGGCAACTGTCAACGGTGGCCCGAACGTCCGCCAGCCACGCCGCGCAGGCGCGGTAATCCTTCAGGTCGTCGCGTGCCTCGACAAACACCACCCGAAACGTCCCGTCCGCAGAAGTGAACCCTTCCTGCGACGTGTTGGACATCGCGCTGCCGCCCAAACCAGCGGCGGGCAACTGCGTGAAACCAAACGGATCGTAGCTCAGCCGGCCAATGTCCGTCGGCGAAAGCGCCGTCGCCAATCGCTCGCGAGCGTCGGCCAGCAAGGCATCCAGTTTCTCGGGCGCGAGCCGGTTCGTCAGCTCAGCAAACGCTTCGGGCGGCTGATTCAGCCACAGGTGCGCGATCAGCTCCACCATCTGTTCCGGATGCTCCAGCCAGGGCGGCTGCCACACGACGCTGCTCACCGCGTTCGTCTGCGGTGACAGCCTCTCCGCAAGCTGCCGCGCGGCGGTCTCCGCGGCCTCCGCGCTCGGCGCGCGCACCGTGATGATCAACTCGCGCGTGCCGGCGAAATGCTTCTGATACAGCCTCAGCCCGTGCACCACCGGGAGGTTATCGGGCAATAGATTGAAAATCTCGACATCCAGGCGGACGCGCCACAGCCCGAAGATCAGCAGCGCAACGAGCGGAAGCCACCAGCCGCGTTTCCAGAGTTTCGCCAGCCGGCTCACAGGGGAT
>DATDCV010000470.1:0-16554 GCA_036524155.1 Verrucomicrobiia bacterium | reverse complement strand
CCCTATTACGGTTACGGGCTATACCCATGACTTTATTGTGGAGGCAGGAGCCGCCAAACGCGGGCGCGTTTTCGCCGCCAACGGCGTTGACAACGCCACCTCGCAGTCGATGGATAACACAGGGAACACCGGGAATGCCTGGTATGAGATGGGGTATAATGTCAATAATCCGGACGGAGGCGGCGTCCCGATTCCGGACCCCAGCGTCCTTACCAACACGGGCCTGCCTGCGGCGGGAACAACCATCACCAACGCGGAAGGCGACCATGTCTACACGCTGCCGCCGGATTACACCAGGAGTAATGCGGTTTGGGTGGCGGCCGACACCATCACGAACGGCACCATCACGCTGGTGACTCCGACCGCTGCTTCCGTGTTGTCCTTGCTCGCTTCGGCCGGCAATGGGCCGGTCAACAATATCCACGTCATCACTTCCCATGCGGACCAGAGCACGGAGACTAATCTTGTCAACGTGGCAAACTGGTTTGATGGCACGCCCTACGTGTATGGCGCGAACGGCCGGGTGGCAGTCGATACCGCTCAACTCAATACCGTGCGCAATACGGCCCGGAATCCGCGACTCTATCCTATCGATCTCGTCCTGGCCAATTCTGTCAGCCCCATCACTTCTATTGACATCATCAATACGAACACTTCGGGGGGGCGCATCGCTATCCTCGCGCTCAGCGGAACTTTGGAAACTGTCAAGCCTTTTTTCCTCGCGCAGCCTCAATCTGTTACTGTGAATGTTGGCGCGAACGTTCAGTTCACCGCCGTCGCCGCCGCTAACAGCCCCATCACCTACCAGTGGCAGAAAGGCGCCAATGGCGTGTTTGTCGACTTGGCCAACGGCGGCAACGTCTCGGGCGTGACCACTCCAACGCTCACCATCAATTCCGCTGCGGAGGTCGATGACGCCGATTACCGCTTGGTGGCGACCGACGCTGCCGGTTCCGTCAACAGCGCAGTGGCCTTTCTTACCGTGCTCTCCCCGTTGGCGAGCGTGACCGCACCCACAGACACCATCACGGCTTATCAACCGTTGGGCGGCAGCTCTCCGGCGGCAGAAGTCGTGGCTCATGCGATCGACGGTGTGATGCAGAAATACTTGAATAACGGCAACGGCGTCAGCCCGATGTCGGTGCCGGTCGGTTTCATAGTGAAGCCCGCGATGGGCCGGACAGTCGTATCCGCGATGCGTCTGTATACCGCGAATGACGCCTCGGAACGGGACCCTGCCAATTATATCCTCGAAGGTTCTGTCAATGGTGGCGTCACCTGGACGTTGATATCGTCCAACGCCATCAACATGCCGACGGGTCGCAACACCACGGCCACCGCTACTATCAATCCACTTACTCAGGCGCTTCGGCAGGTTCGGTTCGCTAACACTGTCGGTTACACCTCCTATCGATGGTACACGACGAAAGTGAGGGGAAGCACCAGCCAATTCCAGATCGGTGAGGTCGAATTACTGGGCGCAATTGACACTTCACCGGCCCCGTATTTCTCGACCGAACCGACTTCGGTTTTTGTGTTTGACGGCGAGACCGCCTTTTTCAATGCAGCCGCCGGCGGCACGCCCGCCCCGACACTCAGCTGGCAGAGAAATACCGGCAGCGGGTTTGTCGCCTTGAGCGATGGCGGCAACATTGCCGGCTCGCAAACCGGAAATCTGACGGTATTCCCAGTGAGCTTCAGCGATGCGGGTGATTACATTTGCATCGCCACTAATTCGTCGGGGTCTGTGACCAGCCTGGTGGCGCGGCTCAATGTTCTTAGCAGCCTTACGGACGTCACGACGCCGACGGACACCATCACCTCTTTCGGGGACACGTCTACGACATATCCCGCTGATTCTGCGCCAGGGAACGCTATCGATAATACGACTTCCAAATACCGGAACGGCGGTATGGGCCTGAACGCGTTCACAGAGTTCCCGCCTTATGAAGGACCGGCCGGCATTATCGTCGCTCCGGCCGCCGGCCACACCCTCGTCACCGGCATGCGCATTTACGCTGCAGACGGTAACACCGAGCGGGATCCGACTTCCTTCGAACTCGCCGGCTCAACGGACGGTACAAGCTTCACAGTCATCACTTCAGGTGTGCTTGATCTGCCGCTGGCGCGCAACGCTGGCGGATTGGCGATCGATCCTCGCATGGAGCCGATGCAGGAGGTCCTCTTCGCCAACACTCAGGCCTACACCTCCTATAAGCTGACCGTCAACCACGTCCGCAGCGACCTTGATGCAAACAGCTTCCAGTTTGCTGAACTTGAACTGCTTGGCGTGGCTGTAGCCGCTCCACCGAGGCTCTCCATTGCTGCCGGGGCTACCGCCGGTACATTGGTCATCACCACCACGGCAACCGGGACCCTTTGGTCGTCTGCCGACCTCGTCAACTGGCAGAACGAAGGACAGTTGGCGCCAGGAACGCCGGTGACAATCACCATTGGGACCGCTGGCCCAATCCGGTTCTATCAGATTCGGCCATAGCAGCGGCCATCACCTGAGAACGACATGAAGGCCGAGCTGTCGCTCGGCCTTCTTTATTTTGAAACCCGCCGTGAACCGCTCGCTGGTTGGGCACTGTATTGGCCATATGGCCCCGCTTCCTGAGCCGCGGCGAATCCAAGAATGCCGCGTTCCATGAGGTCTCGGAGCGGGTACTCCGGATCAGTTGACTATAGGCGTTCGTCGGGTGTTACACGCAGTCCGTTCCACCGCAGACTTTGTCCTTAGCCGCGAGGATGGGACCTGGTGGAACGAGCCCGTACCCGGTTGCTGCGTCCTTGCGGGTATGGTATCGATCCGTTGCTTGTTTATGCGCATGAAAACTTCGGTTAGTGGTCGTTATTCCCTTTTGCTGGCGTTCCTATTCGCAGCCGCGGCTCAAGCCAGTGACGCGCAGCGGTACGAGGGCGAGCAGTGGGCCCTCATCGACGCGAAAAAGGCAATTACGGCCGCTGCGGAGATCAGTCTGGAGCGGTACCCGGATTGCGACGAAGCGACGGTAGACCAAAAGATGGTCCGGGTTTACCGCCCCGACGGCACCGGCGAAGCGCAGGACGAGTGGTTCACTAAAGTGCTGACGGAGAAAGGCAAACGTGGCCGCCGAACGCTTTCCCTGAGCTACATGCTGCCCTATTCCACCGTCGAGGTGGTGAAGTTGGAGGTGATGAAGCTCGACGGCGCAGCCGTCGTGGTGGATCTGGCGGCCAACTCGAAGGAGATGGTGGATGACAGCCAGATGGGGATGAACATTTACGACCCGAACAGCCGGGTGCTGCGGGTGAGCATCCCGGCGCTGGAGGTCGGCGATACGGTGCACGCCGTCACGCGCCAGACCACACATCGCGCCATCATCCCTGGCGAGTTCGCCGAATACAACGTTTTCGAGGGACAGGGCTTCATCCGGCATTTGTCTTACGAGGTTTATGCTCCCGGGGAAAAGCCGCTGCAGCGCGTGCTGTTGCGTGACGAGATCCCCGGTACGGTGAAGTACTCAAAGGCGGCAACCGCGAACGGCGGCAGCCTTTATCGTTGGGAGGTTAACAACGTGCCGCGGATGTTTGACGAGCCGGCGATGCCCGCTTTTGAAAACGTCCTGCAGCGGTTGCTCGTCAGCACTTCTCCCGACTGGCAGTCGGTCTCGAAGTGGTATTGGGAGCTCAGCAAACCGCACCTCGAGGCGACCACAACGGACATGAAGAAAACGGTGGAAGAGTTAACGGCGGGCGCCTCCTCGCCCACGGAGAAGATGAAGGCGCTCTTTTATTACGTCTCGAAAAAGGTCCGCTATATGGGGCTGACGCCCGAAAAGGATCGGCCGGGTTACGAACCACATGATGTCAGCCTGACGTTCGAGAAGAAGTACGGAGTTTGCCGCGACAAGGCAGCGCTCCTGGTCGCCCTGTTGAGAACGGCGGGATTGAATGCCTTCCCCGTGCTGATCAACGTAGGCTCGAAGATGGACCAGGATGTTCCGGACCCCTTTTTCAATCATGCCATCGTGAGCGTCGAACTAAACAAAGGCGATTACGTGTTGATGGATCCCACGGATGAAAACACGCGCGAGCTGCTCCCTGCTTACGAGGGCAACCAAACCTACCTCGTATGCCGCCCCGAGGGCGAAAACCTCAAGCTCAGCCCCGTCGAACCGGCCGATGAAAACATGATGCGCGTCCGGACCACCGCCACGTTGACGGCCGCCGGCACGCTGGACGCGGTTTCCGACATTTCCTTTGACGGCATCAACGACAACAGCTATCGGCAGAGCTTCGTTCGCATGAAGCCGGATGACCTCCGTCGGTTCTTTGAGCGAAATCTAAAGAGCTCGATGCCGGGTGCGAAACTGAAGGATCTGAAGCTGAGCCCGAATGACATGCTGGACGTTTCGCAGCCTGTGAAGGCCCACGTCGAGTTCTCAGTTGAGGGATCGCTCGCTTCCGGTCACGGCAAAGCCGTGGTCAGTTTGCCGTGGATCGGCAAAGGCCTCGGCCTGGTCAATTTCGTGCTCGGGAACACCGGGTTGGAAAAACGGAAGTACCCGCTGCAAACGTTTGTCGCCTGCGGCCTCAAAGAAAACCTGGCCGTTAAGCTGGAGCGGGGTTTCGGCCAACCCGAGTCCTTGCCGTCCTGTTCCCCTATCGAAGACCCCGGCATCAGCTATCACCAAAGCTTCACGGCCAACCAGGGCGCTCTGGATTGTTCAAGGGAGCTTAAGCTCAAGACCGTCGAGTTCAGCCCCGAACAATATCTTAAACTGAGGCGGACGATGGAGATGCTCCAGTACGACGAACGCAAAGCGCCGGTGCTTGCGGTTGCCGCGCCGGCGGTTGTTCAGGATGCGTCCTCTCTTCCCCGGCCGGAGCAGCCCGTGGAGTCCCACGCGCGCATACTTGAAAGCCGCAAGCAGCTCGAGATCCAGGACGCCCACTCCGCGGTCCTCAAAGTCAGATATTCAAAGAAGATCCTGACTTACAACGGCAAGATTCGCGAGGCTGAGCTCAAGCTCGAATACAATCCGGCCTGCCAGGAGGCAAAGCTCGTTCGCGCGGTCGTGACTTCCAAAACTGGCCAGCGCCAGGAGATCTCCCCCGGCGAAATCAACATCATGGACGCGGGATGGAACGCGTCGGCCAAGCGCTACACCGGCGGCAAAATCCTGGTTGCCAATCTCCCCGGCGTCGACATCGGTTCGACCATCGAGGTCGAGTTTGAGGTCGTGTCGAAAAAGCGGGCCTTCCTCGCCGGGTTCGAGTCTTTTCAGTTGCCGGACGAGATTGAGCAGAAGACCTTCGCCTTGACCTCGCCCGCCGGGCTCAAGCTGAGCAAAATGGTTACCGGGCCGGCGGGGACGGTCAAAGAAACAAGTCCGGAAGGAGTTGGCTCAAAAGCCGAATGGCGCGCCGAGAAGGTTAAAGCGCTGCCGGCGGAATCGCAGCTTCCCCCCGAGTGGCTTTACAACCCCGGCGTCGCCTGGCTCATCGGGGATCCCGCCGACTATTACGCCGAGCTGAACCGGACCATGGTGGATCGGGCCCGGAACAGTGCCAGGGCAGGGGAGATGGCGAAAAAATTGACGGCTTCCTCTGGCACCCGGGTCGAGGCTGTCCGGTCGATCCGCGATTTCATCGCCAAATCGATCCGGCTGGCCGGCCCCTCCTTCACCGAGCTGCCGTTATCCGAGCTTTCCGCCGCCGATACGACTTTGGCCGACGGCTATGGCCACGCCGCCGACCGAGCTATCCTGTACTACGCGATGCTATCGGCCGCCGGGTTCACCCCGCAATTCGTGCTCGCCTCATTCCTACCGCCGATCGCCGCGATCACAAACGTCACGGCTCGTTTGCCGATGCCGTATAGTTTCTCCGGGCCGCTGGTCCGGGTCGCGGTGGATGGCCAGGCGTATTATCTGAACGATTCGGACCAATACGCGCATCTGGGATCGACGGCGTATGACGGCAAACTCGGCCTGGCGCTCGCCACGCGAGCGGAGGAGGTCATCCGTGCCGCCAGGGATTGCGAGGACAGGCATGAAGCGGTTTACAGTCTCGCGGTGGCCGACCAGGGCAATACCCGGATTAAGATTTCGCGCCGCTACTTCGGCACCGAATTCAATGGCCGCAACCGCTTTTTCTCGGAATTGCCGCCGGAGGAACGCCGCCGCTATTTCCAGGAAGTCGTTTCCGCTGTCGCCCAGGGCGCGCGTCCCGTCGGCGACTTGATCACCCGCTTCGACTGTTACCCGGGCGTCGAGGAGTTCACCGTCGATATCGACAAATACAGCGTCGTGGATGGCAAGTACCTTTACTTCGACCTTCCTTTTACGCCGTCGCTTTTCGCACCCGGGCCGGAGGAGCGCAAACTCCCGTTGTTCGTCGCTCGTGATACCGAGCGTCTGGTTCGCACCGAAATCGACTTGCCGCCGGGTTTTCGCCAGGTTGTCATCGCGCCCGTCGCGGTCGAGTTGACTGCTCCCGACGGCGCGGGGTCAGCCCGCATCACCTCGAAAAACGACGGCGACAAGTTCGTCATGGAGCATCGGTACGAGACTTCTCCCACGATTGTTCAGCCGAAGGATTACCCGCAGATGCTGAAGCTCGAAGCGGCTCTCGAGAACAAGTCATCGAGGCTATTTTTGCTCGAGCGCCAGTAAACGGGGCTAAAGATCTCCGGGGTAGGGCCGGCAGCCGGTCATCGCGGCGAACCTCGTGCTCGGAACCAGTCGGAACGTGGCGTCGGGTTGGCGCACGATGAATAGCGCCGCGGCATTAGGCCAGGTTTCGATGAAGCGCAAACCGTCCTCGGGTCCCAGCACGAACAGGGTTGTTGCCAGGGCGTCCGCTGTCATGTTGTCGGAAGCGACAACGGAAACGCCGGCGAGGCTGTGTTGCACCGGCCGGGCCGTCTTGGGATCCAGCATGTGAGACATCCGGCGCCCTTCGGAGTCGGTGAAGAACTTCTGGTAGTCGCCGGAGGTGGAAAGCGCGAGGTTGGCGAGGGAGACCGCGGTCGCCATCGGGTCATTTTCCCGCCAGTGGGCGACGGGGGCGGAGATCCCGACTTGCCAATTGGTGCCGCGCGGGTTGTGGCCCATGCCCCGGACCTCGCCGGCGATCGAGGCGTAGATATTGGTCAGGCCATGATGCCCCAGGATGCGCACCATTTCGTCCACCCCGAACCCTTTGGCCACCGCGCTCAAGTTCAAGGCCAGGTCCGGGATGTCCTTCACCAACTCGTCGCCGGCGGTGACGGACAGATGTTCGCAGCCGGTTTTCTGCTTTGCTGCCAGCAGGTCAACCTCCCGCGGAACGGCGCGCTGATCTGTCTTTTCCCCAAAACCCCAGAGATTGATGACGGGAGCCAGCGCGGGATCAAACGCTCCCCGGGATCGCCGGTTCAATTCCAGCGAGAACCGCACTACCCGCGCAAATTCGGGCGACACTTTGAAGGGAGTGTGGGCGGGAGCTCTATTGAAGCGTGACAGCTCGCTGTCAGGCTGGTAATGGGACATTTGGCGGTTGACCTCCCGTAACCGCTCGTCGACTTCGGATTTGAGCGTCTCGAGCTGCGGGCCGGCCAAGTTGGCGCTGACGACCTGCACCTTGTAGGTGCTGCCCATGGTCCGGCCTTCCCAGACGACCACCGGCAGTTCGTTTGCGGGGTCCGCTCCGCTGGACACACCCGGGGCCGCGCTCAGAGCGCACAGAACGAACCGGGCTCGGGCAAACATTCCCGTCCCGACGGCGCTTGCCAGCCGGCGTGTCACGGGATCCGCAGGCGATAAAACCGCCGCGGAACGCTCACCTCGATGCCGGTGGTCACGCTGAAACTGCCGGTGTTGTCGATGACATTCGTCGTGAGCGGGGTCCACTGGGCGGTCGCCAGGCTCGCATCCGTTGAACTCAGTATGGCGTAAGTGCCGTTCGCCGCGCCCGTGCCACTCATGACCAGGCTCGTTCCGGAAAGTTGCACCGAAACGATACTGGCCGGCACCAGGCTGATGGTGATCGAGAATGGTTGCGAGGCGTTCGGCGGGGTGCCGTTGGCGGCAGTGATGGTGCCGCTAAACGTGCCGGTCGTGGTCGGCGTCCCGGATATCAACCCTGTGGCGTTGATGTCCAGACCGGGAGGCAGGCCGACCGCAGAGAAGGTGATCGGCGCGGTGCCGCTCGCGGCGCAGGTGTGCTGATAGGCCACCCCGACGGTGCCCGCGGCTGTCGGAGCGATGCTGGTGATAGTTGGCGCGACGGTGGCCGGCGTGCTTGGGGTCCAGACGAGCCGCAGGCCGGCGAAATTGGAGCCGATGTCCGCGAAGTCGTTGGTTTTGGCCACGGGCCCCTTGGTCCAGGTCAGCCCGTTCGTAGTGTAGGGTCCCTGGCCGGAATCCTCCGCGTACTGAATCCAGAGTTTGTAGTTGCCATCGGGCACCAGCACGTTGTTCGTGTCTCGGCAGTTCCAGGTCCAGACGATTGGATTGTTGGTGCCGGCATAGTCCGGGGCTGTCGCGCTGCTGTACCCATCCAGAGCCTGGCTGCCGGAGGCGCTGCCGCCGCGCGCGGTGTTCCACACCCGGCAGTGGCTGTCCCAATGGGTGACCGTCCAACCTGGCCCCTGCTTCCGCAGGCTCTTGATGAACGTGCCATTCTCGTAAGTGACCCACACGACGGTCCAATGCCTGGTACTGGTCCCGTTATAATCGCGGATCGTCCCCCGAAAAGAGGCCGCTCCGTCGGTTTGCGCCAATGCGCTGGCTCCTGTCAAAACTACGCCCGCCACACCGGCTCGAAAAAACTGCGCTATGTCCTTCATGGTGCTTTCTTTCGGCTGCTCATTCGGCACGTTCCCGCGGCCCGATCAACCTGGCGCCGAACGGTCTGAGAACGCTGGCAGTCAACCGATTCCCTGGCCCACCTGTGCCTCCCGGCGGGCGCAGCTTGAGAATGACTTAATCCAATGATTCGGCAAGCTAAAACTGATAGATAAAATAACGAGGCCTTCGGGTCACGGTCCAATGGAGGATGGCGGCAGGCACCTAACGCAGGGACTGTGACAGGGAAATCGCGATAGAAAGGGCCTCCTCTCCCTGGCCCTCTCCTCCAGAGGAGGAGAGGGGATGTCAGCAAGCAGACCTTGTAAGGGAACTTCCTTGCCAGCGTGCTAATTCTTCGCGAGGCTCGAATCGGCAACGATCCGGGTGGCCAGCGCCGACGCCGCTTCGGTCGGTTTCACCTTGTTTTCGAAGAGGATCTCACGCGTCGTGACCGCCTGGTCGTAATAGATGCAGTTCGCTTTTGTATCCGGTGAGAGCCACCCGCCTTTGATGGCCGCGCCGCCATAAAGACCGCGGCGGTCGTCATACACCAGCACGGATGCTTCCCGGGGTGCCGCCTCCCCTTCTACCCCCGCGCTGGCGTCGCCCGCCGTGCCGCGCGCCTCGCCGCCAAACCGGAATTTGGTCTCGGCCAGCGAATCTGTGGCCTTGGCGTCCATGAGCAGGATGACCAGGAACGACTGCTGGCCTCCGACTTGGAATCCAAGACTTGGTTCATTGGCGGCCACAAAAGCTGCCGGGCTCCATTGCCCCGACTTCTCGTCCTTGATCATCGCCACGCCGCCGCCGCCTTCATAGGCGAAAACAAACCCGGCCTTCGTAAGATCCAGCAACACGATACCCTTGGCTTTGTGCAGAGTCTCCACGGGGATCTTGTTGTGGGAATTATGCTGCAACGCGTCGAACTTGGCCGTCAGCAGGTGGATGCGGCTGTCCAGTTCCGCCCGGTCCACCGCCAGGATGCTGCCGGCGAAGCCAAGCAGCATTGAAGCAACAATTATCGTTTTCATAATCCAGCAACATGCCGCACCGCGGCCGCGCCTGTAAAGTCGCCGCGGGCAGCCCGTCACCCTAACTCACTGGCGGCGCGGCAGTTCGGCCGCTCAATATTTCTGGAGCGCGGTCAAGCGCCAATGGTGAAAGCCGGCACCACCTCGGGTTTTTGCGGGGTGCGCCCGTCCCCGGGCGCAGCCTTTTCCTCACTCAGTGGCGCGCGGGAAATTCCTCAGCCCGTTCGGACTCTGTCGCTTGCTGCGTCGGTCTCCGCGGATGGCTCAGGAAAGGGGTAACTCTCGACGGGAAGCACACGGTCCCGCGCGTCGGCGTGCTAACCCGTGCCCCGGGTGGGTTGGTCCCGGGCGGTTGCCGGCCCCAAAGCGGCCGGCGGTAGAATCTGACTTTTGGCGATGGTGTTGGTGAGGGCCTGACGGAGCTGCTCATGGCTGAAGGGCTTGCCGATAACGAGGTCCACGCCGGCAACAGGCGTCTTCAAGGCTACCAACGTCTCCGGGTAAGCTGTAATCAGCAGCACGGGCTGGCGTGGATCCAGCTTCTTGATAGCGGCGGCCAGCTCCGTTCCGTGCATTCCGGGCATTTCGTAATCGATGACGACCGCGTCGAACCAGCCCTCCCGGAACAGCGTGAGGGCCTGCTGGCCGCTGACTGCCGTTTCGACCTCGTCCCCATCAAGCGCAAGCAGCCACTTGATGGACTCACAGACGAGAGGCTCGTCGTCGACCACCAAAATTCGCCGCTGCCTGGTGCCCGGTATTGTCATAATAGGATGTGAAGGGCAGAGCATCACACTGTAACTCGCCGCTCACAAGACAAATGTTTCGCCGTCAAATCCCGCCCGAAAATGTGCTGGACATCGGTGTTGAACACCGAGTAACGTGACCGCAGTTAAGACGTTTGGCGGGTCCAGTACAATGCAAACGATCGACACGAAACGGGCTCGGCGCTCCCCCGGCTGAGCCATCCCGGCATGGATCTTTATCCCATCATCGGTTGCGCGCTGCTTGGGGCCGGAACGGTGGCCTTGGTGATTCCGCTGATTTTGCGTTTGGCGAAGCGATACGGGCTTGGTCGTGGCCGGGATTTTCATCATACGCACAAGGAGAGGGTGCCGCGGTTTGGCGGGCTGGCGCTGGCGGTGGCGTTCTTAGCGGTAGAGTTTTTTGTCGCACTGCTTCTGCCCGCGCATCGGTCGAACGTTCCGGGCCGGCTGACGGTAATCCTGGGCTCGCTGGCGATGTTTGCGGTAGGTTTCTGGGACGATCTGCAGGCGCTAGGGGCGAAACGGAAGCTGCTGGCGCAGGTGGGGATCGCTCTTTGCGTTGATTACGCCGGCCTGGGGATCGATTCGCTAAAGTTGCCGCTTGGCGGCCAGGTGGTGGAATTGGGCGGGTGGGGGATGGTTTTCACGGTGGTGTGGCTGGTGGGAATCACGAACCTGATGAACCTGATTGACGGTGTGGACGGGTTGGCGGGGGGGATCGGGTTGATGTTGATGGCGCTGCTGGTGTACGTCGGATACCAAAATGGCACGTTTGTGTTCCTGACGGCGGGGGTGACGGGCTCGTTGCTGGCGTTTCTGTGGTTTAATTTTCCGCCTGCCCGGATTTATCTCGGCGATGGAGGCGCTTACCTTGTGGGATTTCAGATTGCCGTTTTTTCGTTGGTGGGCTCGCACAAGGGGACGGTGGTGGCGGCATTGATCGCGCCGTTGTTCGTGCTGGCGTTGCCGATCGTGGACACGTCGCTGGCGATCTTGCGACGCGGGTTCCGCGGCCTGCCGCTGTTCCGGCCGGACCGCCGGCATATTCATCACCGGTTGCTGGCGACCGGGATGTCGCGTCGGAAGGTGGTGCTGTCGCTGTACGCGGTGACGCTGATTTTTCTGGTGATAGGGTTCGCGGCGTGCTGGTCGCGGGGCCAGTTGATGCCGGTGTTGCTGGGGGTTGGGGTGCTGGTGCTGCTGGTGGGCGCAGGGAGGCTGAGCCTGGCTCGCGAATGGCTGGCGGTCGGACGGAACTTTGGCAACTCGCTCGCCGTTCGTCAGGAGGTCCAATACGCGCTTTCGCTCTCGAACTGGCTGCAGCATGAGGGAGACCGCTGCGCTTCGTTGGACGAATTGTTCGCGGACCTCGTGTTTGCCGGCCGGCGGCTCGGATTCAGCTCGATCGAGCTGCATTTGGCGGACGGCAAACGGGCTTGGTCGCTGCCTGCGCGGTGCCGGGGAGTTTGCTTCGACCAGGAAGTGAATTGCGGGGACTTTGGAGTGCTGAGGATGCGGGCAGCCGGCTGCCTGAAGCCGGGCGCATGCGTGGGGCAGGGGCCTTGCCAGGTTCAACATCGTTCAGGACCGCCCATAGAACCTGACGTGCGACGAAGCGAGATCCTGGCGGAGTTGCTGGCCGAAGGTTGGGTGAAAGCAGCGGCGCGATGGCGAACGCAACGTCGGTTAGACTGCGCTGCGCCGGCTGCGCAGGTGGTGGGCGGCGAACAGGGGCTGGGAAGGGCCGAAAGAACCAGCGGAAACGGCCGTCTCGGAGAGGCGGCCCCACCGTTTAGTGAGGCATTACGATGAAACTGAAAAGTGATAGAGACAATATGAACTGCGCGGTGTCCAGGGGTGCCTGGGCGGCTGTAAAGGGAGGTGCGGTGGTGGCGTTGGCCATTGGTCTGATGTTCCAATGGAGCGCGTTCGCCGGAGACGCGCGCCCAGCCGGCGTCGAAGAAGAGCTGTCACGGGTTGCCGCGGCTGAGATGCCGGCGAAAGCGGCTGAAATCGTGAGGAGCGCCAAGCCTCGGGAACGCGGGAGGCTGACGGTGCGGGTGGTCAAGTCGGCGGTCGCTATCAACCCGGCTTCGGCCGGCACTGTTGTTTCCGCCGTTTCGAAGGCGATGCCGGAAATGGCGTCCGTTGCGGCAGGTGCCGCGGCGGAAGCGCAGCCGAAGGAGGCAATACATTACGCCCGGGTGGCGGCTTCAGCCGCGCCCGCACAAGCCGAAAAGATCGTTGCCGCCGTCTGCCGTGCCGTCCCTGGGCAATATAAGAGTGTTGCGCTCGCGGTGGCCAGTGCCGTGCCTGCCGCCAGCCTGGAGGTTCTGCGGGGTGTGGCGGCCGCCGTCCCCGGCGTAAGACCCGGGATTGAGGCTGCGCTGGCCGACCGCCGCGACAAGGCGCCTTCGGTGCCGGTGGTGTTGGAATCGGTCAAACCCTTGCCGGCACCTGCCATTTTGGCGCCCACTGTGGCTGGGACGCCGTTGGGTTTGTCAACGCGTGGTTCCGAACCGCCCTCCGTGCTCCCGCCCGGTTCCGATCCTCCGCCTCCCGGCCCCGGACCGCGCGGCCAAAGAAATTACGCTGCGCCCTGAGTCATTCGGCTTTTGGAGGGGCCTCCTCAAACGGAAAATGCAACAGCACGAGGAAATGCGAGAGCCCCCTGAGTCATTCGGGTTTTAGAAGGGCCTCCTCTCCCCAGCCCTCCCCGCCAATCCGCGGATTGGCGGGGGAGAGGGAGGATCATTGGCCGCTGGTTGAATATGTGGGCGCATTTTGAATTGAGTCGCAACGGGGAATCAATGGGCGGAATATGATTTGGGGGAATTCTCGCCAGGTCGACTCAGCGGCAAGTCTGAGAGCCGCCGACGTGCAGCTCTATCGGGCCGGCGACCTGCTGAGCGGAGCCATCATT
This sequence comes from Verrucomicrobiia bacterium, assembly GCA_036524155.1. GTDB lineage: Bacteria > Verrucomicrobiota > Verrucomicrobiia > Limisphaerales > UBA8199 > DATDCV01. The sequence continues at coordinate 3,014 of DATDCV010000470.1, read as the reverse complement.
TGCTTGCTCGTGGTCTTCAGTCCTTGGGCGTTCGGGACGACGGAGCGGTGGTCGATGTGGGTCATGAACTGCGGGGGGTATGCGCTGGGGGCATTGCTGTTAGTGAAACTCACGATCAGGCGGTTTCGAGGCTACCGGCCGTCCCGGTGGATCTCTGAGGGAACGGCGCCCTTGACCTATGCGCTCGCGGCTCTAACCGGCTTGCTGCTGGCTTATTGCCTGGTCAGCGCGTTGAATGCGCGAGCGACGTTCGATGAGCGCTCGCTGACATTCGCCTATCGCGACTGCATCCGGTGGCTGCCGCACAGTCTCGACGCCAGCGCGACCTGGTTTGCGTTTTGGACTTATCTTGGGTTGGCGTGCTGCTTCTGGGCGGTGCGCGACTGGCTGCTGGGGAAATCCAGCGGCGAGGAACGGGCCGAGTGGCAAAAGCTCAGCAGCGTGAACGGAGCTGCGGCGCCGCTGTTTCCGGCGCGGCTGAGGCGGTTTCTGTGGCTGCTGGCGATCAGCGGCGCGCTGCTGGGGGCCGAAGCCGTCATTCAGCGGGCCGCGAATTCTCCCCGGCTCTTGTTTCTGGTCCAGCCGCGCATTCACCAGACCGCTGAGGGACAATTCGGTCCCTATGCCTACCGCTCGAACGCCGCGCAATACTTCAACCTGCTCTGGCCGGTGTGTCTGGGGTTTTGGTGGACCCTGAACCGGGGTTGCGGTCCTCGCCGGACAAACCACCACCTGGTGCTGGTGGCGGCTGCAATTATGGCCGCCTGCCCGATCCTCTCCACCAGTCGGGCCGGAGCGATCATTTCCGCCGCGCTCGCCGGTCTCGCCGCGCTGGTCTTTGCCGCCACGCATTGGTTGGCGGAACCCGTCCGTCCCCGATCGAGTCTGTCGTCGGCGCGCCGTGAAGCCCGGCGCGCGCGGCGCCTGACGTTTCGCGCCCTGGCAGTGTTCTTCATCGCGGCGCTCGCGTTGGGCTTTGCGCTCGGTTGGAAGCAACTCCGTCCCCGCCTGGACGAATTTAGTGACGGTCTCGCCGGTCGGGAGCAGTTGTACGCCGCGGCGCGCCCTATTGCGCGTGATTACCCGGTGTTCGGCATCGGCCCCGGTTCGTTCGAGACGGTCTCACAGTTGTATCCCCGGCCGGACATTTTCTGGCCCGCGCAGCTTCACAACGATTGGCTCGAGACCCGCATCACATTCGGATGGGCCGGTTCTTGCCTTATCGCTGCGGCGTTCATCTGTGTGTTGCTGCGATGGTTTTCGCCTGGAGGGATCCACGGCGGGCGGAGATTTGTGATCCTTTGCTGGCTGGCCCTGGGTGGCTGCATGCTGCACGCCCGGTTTGATTTCCCGTTCCAGATCCATTCGACACTGTTTCTGTTTTTGCTGATCTGCGCGATCCTGTTTACGCTGTCGCGCCGGCCCGTTGCGCAGTAGCCTTGGCGAAGGCCCAAGTGCCGCCGTTTATAGTCCTCCTCGGCCTCTTTCTCGTCCTCTTCCTCGTCCTCGCCTCATTCTGCTGCCAGTGAAGAGTGCAGCTTGTAGGAGACGACGTAAGGAGTCTCCATTATTTGTGCGACCGCGACGGACAAGATCAGAGCCTCCTGACGTCGTCTCCTACAATGATCTAAGGCGCGGCCCGGCTGGGGATTTGGCTGGCTGGGAGCGAAGGGGCAGTGGGGCGACTGTTTTTGCAGGGTTGACCTGAGTGCTGATCGGCGTATAAACATTTAATCATGAGGATCCTCGATGGAAAATCGGACCTCAGTGATAGACGAACCACTGGTTCAACCATTGGTAGGCCGCTTCACGTATGAGTCAAAACCTGGTTAAATCCCTTCAACGATCGTTCGCGACGCATTTCGTCAAGCTCGAGAAAATGAGAACGTTAGTTCCGCGGACGATCAAGGCGCAGTGGAACGGGCGTCCAATCAAAGTAAGGGAGATAGTATTTGATCCACTGCAAATCAAGAAGGTGAAGGCCAAATTTACCGAAGCCGGCTTTATCCTGGACGATCGGAAGCATGTCCTCGCGGTAAATGCCGATGGTTCGATTCTGGTGTGGGGTGGTGCAAACTCCGTGTTCCGTCTGCGGGCGGGCGCGCGTATCACGGGAGCACTGGATGAAAGGCGTCTGGCCTTCGAGGATATCGGTCACTTTACGGACGCGTTCGAAGTCGATGCGACGAAAAAAGAGGTGGACGCGATGATTGGGAAGTTGAAAGGGTCGGCGTGGGAGTAGATCCATGAGACTCGTCCAGCCTAACGATGCGTGCCAGCCGACGCCGGGGGGGCGCCTCAGCCGTTTTCGATCGCTTTTGGCCCGGCGCGGCTGCACTTTCCGTTAGAAGAATATGGACGACGAAACCAAACAACTATTGCGAGAGATTCGAGACCTTCAACGGGAGCACCTTGAACTTATTCGAGCCAACCTTAAGGAGGCTTCAGATGTGAACCGGGTGGCGTTGGAAAATCACACGAAATGGAATCAGCAATCGAAGCAATCCACGAAACTCATGGTTATCATTGTGGTAGTGGTTTTCGTTGGGTTCGTGGCACTTGAGATCATGAAGAGGCTTCGGTGAGCGTTCGTTTTCTAACGAGCGTAGTGGAGGCGACGGCGGGATGACCTGTAGCGACAGCGGGTCCCCGGCACTCCGTGGTGAGAGGCGGGTCACAGGGCAGGTCACCCCGCTGGGGTTTGGTCGTACCCCAGAGCGTGGCGTTACTATAAGCAGGACACCCCGCTGGGGTTTGTGGATGGCACAGACTTGCGCGGGGCAGCCCAACAAGGTCACTGGAGCGCATGCGGGCGGGCGACATTGGTCGGTGGTCCGGACGTTTTCGGCGGCCCGCATCGCTCAGTCTCGTCTTTCGGCGTAGGTGACGTATGTGGCAGAGCTACATTTTTGGCATGCATTGGAAGCATGGCGGCAAGATGTATTACGACGAGTTAACGGCAGAGTCGCAAGACGAGGCTGCCGCGTATTTTATTGACCATTGCCGCGACGACG
>DATDCV010000469.1:0-20900 GCA_036524155.1 Verrucomicrobiia bacterium | reverse complement strand
GTTTTCGAGAATCAGGTCCAGCAGATGCATCATCCCCCCGCAGGTGTGGTAGGTAGCCTGTTGCCCGGCGCGGTGCAGCGCCTCGTGCATTCGCTGGTCGTAAGGCAGGCAAAACTCACGGTGCAACTTCGGAGAAATCACCGTGTCACTGCCCGCGCCGCCGCCGGTCTCAACCAGGTCGAATCTCGCGCCGGCGAGCGATTCCGCGATGAACTGCAGCTTCCGTTTCAGTAAAGCGCGCAACAGGCGATGCACCCATTCCGGGTGATCGGCGCACTTGAGAATCAACTCCTCCACTGGCATGAGGCAGCACGCATGCTGCCAGCACCCGGCCTGGTCGCCCCAGACGAAACCCCGCAAGATGCCGCTGTCCCCAACCCGGTCGTATTCGGCTGCGACCGCCTTCTTGTCGAGTTTGCCAACTGGCAGGTACCGCTCAATCAGATCCAGGTCCTCGGGCTTTTTCATCAAATACTCCGTGATCCAGGTGGTCATCCGATTCGCCCCGGTTTTGTAGGTGAGTTGGCCCTTTGGGGTCGTGATCGTGTGATGTAAAACCTTCTCGTCCTGAGGGCCCTCATAGACTTCGATATCCTCAAGCCACTTGGGGGAATCCATCCTGCGGCGGTCGCTGTCGGTGACCCAGAACTGCCCCATCGGCTCGAAATACTGGATCGACGCATCCAGGCCGCAGGTTTTGAACGCGTCCAGTGGATCCATCCCGCCGAGGTATTTGTCGAGATGGTACTGCTGCCACTGGTGGATGGTTACCGGCAGCCGGTCAGGCTTCTCCAGGTTCAGCGCCCGAAGCATTCGCTCTTTCGAAGTCATGCTGGCACTTGCTGTCGCTCGTCTCGGGATCGTGCTTCGTCGGCCCGCCATACTCAAGCCGCAAACTGCGCGGAGCGGCGCGCGGACTTCAGTCCGCAGCACCGCCCAAACCCGGGGGTTTGCATATAACGCCCAGAGATTTGCCATAGAACGTTGCTGCGGACTGAAGTGCGCGGCGACGATCCGTGACTTCGCCAACGGCCTTGCGATATTTCCGTGTGAGCAGCACCCGTAATTTTCCCTGTCGCCGCCCTTGGGAATGGGGTGTCCTCCGTGAGCGATTCGAGCCTGTCCTGTCAATTCATTGGGCTCTGAAAACCGCCTGCCCTATGCACACGCGCCTATGAATCGGCGGATCAAACTTGTCATCGTGGGAGCCGCCATCCTCGCTGTTGTGGTGCTGCCACTGGGCACGCATTACCGGGCGAAATGGCGAGCCGATGCTTACCGAGGTCAGGTCAAAACGGGCGGCGAGCCCGCCACGCTCGCTGAATTGCGGCCCGCGCTTTCACCCGAGGAAATTCTGACTGGCACAGACCTGATGGCGGCGGCAGGCCAGTTCCGCCTGGCGTTCAGCAACGCTCCGTTGATGAAGTTCTTGGGGCCGGGCCGAGCTTTGGCCGCCTGCCGGGAGGAAGTGCTGCCTACGGATGAATCCACGAATGTGTGGCCCGGGCTCGAATCTCTGCTGAGCTTGAATGAAGATGGGCTGGGGCGAGCTCGAGCGGCACTGTTAGGCTCTGCAGGTTTCGGCTTTAATCTCGATTATGGCCTTTGGCCAAACCTGCCTCTCGCCCACCTGGCGAACGTGAAGGCCTCGGCTCAGTGGCTTTCGTTGAGCGCCGGCGTGGAGTTGCAGGTGGGCCGGATCACAAACGCCTGGGAGGATCTCGAAGCCATCGCGACACTGGTGACGGGCTACCGGAAGGAGCCGTTGATGATCTCCGAACTCGTCCGCATCGCCATCGCCGCCATCGCAATCAATGTGAGTTGGGAAGCCCTCCAGTGCCCCGGCTGGAACGACCGCCAATTGAAGGTCCTTCAAGACCGTTGGCAGGAACTGGACCTGTTGTCGCAAGCGGAGGCTGTGCTTGCCTGCGAGCGCTTGTTCATCGAAAAGACCTTCGATGCTGGCCGCGGTTCTTTCAGCGCCGTCAATTTTCAACCGGGAGGCAGCGCCTCAGGTTTAGCCGAGCTCGCGCAAGTTGGGAAAGAGATTGTCGACAATCCGGCGGCAGGCGTTAAAAGCGCGGTTCATCGCTATCCCGGGTATTGGGCTTGGAAGTACTGGCAGTCTTATGATGATGAAATCGCCTACGGCGAGATCCTGCAGGCAGCGATCGCCGCGGTGCGCCGGGCAAAAACGGCTGGCAGCCCGGCCATCGCAGTGAGCGATTTTAACGCCTCCGCCGCAGCCGTGAGCGCCGCTCACCCTTCGGCCTTCAAGTGGCTCAACGACTCGCGCTCAGGGCTGGGCTTCTCCGCCGCAGAGACCACTGAAAGGTTCCTGACGCGGATTCGAACGGTCGAGATTCAGCGTGCGCTGCTTGGCGCTGCCATCGCCCTCAAAAGGTACGAATTGAAACATGGCCGGTATCCGGCGGAGTTGGGTGGTTTGTGCCCCGAGTTTGCGGCGCAGATTCCCCGCGATCCCATGGACGGCAAGCCGCTGCGCTATCGCCCCAATCCGGACGGCACCTTTCTGCTCTACTCAATTGGTGAGAACGGCGTCGACGACGGCGGTAACCCGAAACCTCTGGCGGAGGCGCCACGCCAATGGTGGCGCGCGCGCGACGCCGTCTGGCCACTGCCCGCCACGCCCGAGCAGGTTGAAGCCGAGTTCCGCCGCGCCAGGGCGGAGCTGCAAAAGAAAGCATCTGAATCGAAAAGTACTGCCGGTAGTGCCCTGGAGGCATTCAGGAGACGCTATGGTCTCCTGCCGCCGACGCCTGGGACAAACAGCCCCGCTGGTCACCGCCAACCGTGACTTGGCCTGGTCAATTCACTTCCGCCACGTCAATCGGGTGATACCTGCGCCGCCGGTGAGAGCCTCTCGGAGGCGGCAGGCCTGTTTTCGATGCACAGTTCTGGTTCAAGTGACCCACTGGGGCCAAAAAGGTCAGGCCTTTGGGTGGGGCAAGCTGGTAAGCGGGTTACCAGCGTTAATACCTCTCTGCTCTGGCTTTTGGTCTTTATTTTTCGGGGCTCAGGTCCCTATGTTCCTTGTATGATCTGCTCAATCCTCATTTCTGTTCTGTCCCGAATCTCCGGCTGCGCGGAAGCCGGCCTCGCTCGCCTTTCGCTTCCGGTCTTTCCTGTCGGTGTCTCCGCGCTGCTGCTGGCCTGGTGGCCTGCGACCGGATCGGAACTGCGCATCGGCATCATCGGTTGTGACACATCACACGCGACCGCCTTCACGGAGGTCATCAATAATCCCCAGGCCAAAGGCCATGTCGCCGGCGGAAAAGTGGTTGCCGCGTTCAAGGGCGGCAGCCGCGATGTGCCGTCCAGCTGGTCGCGGGTCGATCAGTACGCGAAGACCCTCAACGAAAAATACGGCGTCAAGTTCTACGATACGGTTGAGGAGATGTGCCGCAACGTGGACGCGGTGCTGCTCGAGAGCGTTGATGGACGCCCCCACTTCGAGCAGGTCAAGCCGGTGCTCGACGCGCGCAAGCCGGCTTTCATCGACAAACCGATGGCCGGCTCGCTCAAGGACGTGCGCGAAATTTTCCGAATCGCCAAAAGGAATAAGGTACCCGTCTTCAGCTCCTCGGGGCTGAGGTTCGCCAAAAGCACGCAGGCGGTCAGCCACGGCTCCATCGGCAAGGTGACGTATGCCGAAACGTATGGGCCTTGCGAGATTGAGCCGCATCATCCGGACTTGTACTGGTACGGCGTGCACGGCGTGGAGTCGCTGTTTACGGTCATGGGCACCGGTTGCGTCAGCGTCCAGCGCGGAAAAACCTCCGACGGCAAGATCGAAGTCACGGGCACCTGGAGCGGCGGGCGCAAGGGTCTGTACCGCGAGGACAAGAACTTTCACGGCCTGGCCAGGGGCGAAAAGGGCGAGGCGCCGGTTGGCTCGTTTGACGGTTATGAACCGTTGGTAGCCGAAATCATGAAGTTCTTCCAAACCGGCATCGCCCCGGTGAAGCCCGATGAGACCATCGAGATCTTCGCGTTCATGGAAGCCGCCGATGCCAGCAAAGCCAAAGGCGGCGTGCCGGTGAAGATAAAGGATGTTCTCAAAGCGAGCCGGTAGAGCCCTGCAGCGGCGCGTTGTAAACGGTGCCTTAACCTGGACCGCGCAGGAGTCCCTGGGTCTGCGTCGCGCTTAGAGACCTAGAATTTGCGGCCGCGTTTTCAGATTCCCCGTCGGGTCGCGCTGATAATTGGACGCACGCGTTCCCAGATCCCGGCCTCGACTTGTGCCACCGAGCCCTCGGCTTGAATCACCCGCACCCGATCCGGTTCCGCGGTCGCCAGGGCCCGGTAGCCGAGCGCCACTCGCGCGAAGAAACTCGCGTCCGCCTCCTCCATGCGGTCGCGGATGAATGGCATTGTAGCTTGGCGAGTCAACCGTCGTTGTTCGCTGAGTTCCTGTGAAACCATCAACAGCAATGTCAGGTCGGGTCGCGTTTCACCGACGGCTACCTCGATCACGGCCTCGACCATATTCAGATCCAATTGGCGACCGTAGCCCTGATAGACAGTCGTGGAGTCGTAGAAGCGGTCACAGAGAACAATCTCACCCGCCTGCAACGCCGGCCGAATGACCTCGCGCACCAACTGAGCACGGCTCGCGTTCATCAAAAGCAATTCGGTTTCGGCGGTCATCGCCTGATTGGCGTGGCTGTGCTTGAGGGTATGGCGGATTTCCTCACCAATGGGTGTGCCGCCGGGTTCCCGCAGCACGCGGACGGTGCGGCCTATCCCCCGCAAACGCTCCCCCAGCAGGGCGATTTGGGTCGATTTTCCGCTGCCTTCCGTCCCCTCGAAAGTAATCAGGACGCCCGGTGTCATATCCGCTTGAGCCGGGCGCCCTTGGGGGTGTCGTCGATTATCCACCCCTTGGTCTTGAGCTCCGCGCGGATGGCGTCGGCGCGTCGAAAATCCTTCGCCTTTCGGGCTGCCTGGCGTGCTTCGAGCAACGCGTTGATCTCCGCCGGGGCTGTCACTTCGACCGGCTTGCCGACGCCCAGCACAGAATCCATCCGTTCCCACGTAGCCAGCGCGCTGGCTGCGCTTGCGGCATCCATGGTTTTGTCGGCCAGACGGCGGTTGGTGTTTCTCACCCATTCAAAGACTACCCCCCACGCGCCCGAGATGTTGAGGTCATCATCGAGGGCGGCCGAGAAACTCTCGAGGGCCGGAGATTGCGGCTGGCTCTCCTGGGCGGAGCCGATCTCGCGCAATTGGACCAGGCACTCGTCAATCCGGCTCAGCGCCTGCCGGGCGGCCTGCAGACCGTCGACAGTGAAATTGAATGTCTCCCGGTAATGCGCGCTGAGCAATAACTGGCGGATCTCGCGGCCGGCATAACCTTTGGCCAAAAGATCCCGAAGGGTGAAGAAATTACCGAGCGACTTCGCCATCTTGCGGCTCTCGACCATCAGGTGCGCCCCGTGCAGCCAGTAGCGCACGAAATGGCGCTCCGGGCCCTGCGCACCCGCGCCTTCGCTTTGCGCAATCTCGTCTTCGTGGTGCGGAAAGATCAAGTCCTCGCCGCCAAGGTGGAGATCGAAAGAGGGTCCCAGCAGTTTCATGCTCATGGCGCTGCACTCGATGTGCCAACCGGGCCGTCCGTCTCCCCACGGGGATGGCCAAAACACCTCTCCGTCCTCGTGAACGCGCGCCTTCCAGAGCGCGAAATCGGCTACTGCCTCCTTCGCGTATTCATCTGACCGCACTCTTTCCCCTGTGCGCATCTCGTCAAAATTGAGGTTGATGAGCTGGCCGTAGTGCCGGCCGGAGTCGCGGTATTTGTCGATGCTGAAATACACCGAATTGTCCGCGGCTCGGTAGGCCAGGCCGCGCTGCACCAGCTCGCCGATCAGCGAAATGATCTCGGGGATGTGCTCTGTCGCGCGGGGGGTGTGATGTGGCCGGCGGCAATTCAGGATCGCCGCATCGTCGAAAAACGCCTTTTCGTATTGCGCCGTAAAGTCCCGGAGCGGTTTTCCGCTTTCGCGAACCCGTTTGATGATCTTGTCCTCCACGTCCGTGATGTTCATGACGTGACGCACCGAGTAACCCTTGAACTCCAGATACCGCCTCACCAGGTCGCCAAAAACGAATGTGCGCCAGTTGCCAATGTGGGCAAAATCGTAAACCGTCGGCCCGCAGCAGTACATCCCCACCCGCTGACCCCCCGGGTCAAGCGGTACAAAGTCCTGCACAGAACGCGAGAGCGTATTAAACAGTCTGAGGCCCATACTCGAATCGCTGCAAGATAGATAGGGGTCGGGTAAAGAAAAGGTAAAAGTCTATTGCCACTGAGTTGAAAGGCCAAAACCCGAAGAGGGACGGACCGTGACCCCTCAGTCTCGGGTCGGAGCGCCGAGTTGTACTCGGCTTGCAGGAGGCCGTCGGCTCGCTTAAGCCGATTAGAAATCGGCGCTCCGACCCAAGACTGAGAAGGTGTGAAAGAATTGGCGAAGCGCGAGTAAATGTTCAACACCCACGTTGAGAGCCAACTACTTGCGATTGCCAATTTCGGCTCTTTTCAATTTTTTCACAGCTTCTGAGGCGATACGACGAGCCGCATTTTGCCATTGGCATAAAATCGGGAGCGCGTAGGTTAGGAGGTATGGCGCGTGATGACCTGTTTTCTGGTGTCGGCGGGGAGGCGGGCCAGTCACCCCGGCTCGACCAACAACGCCATCAGCCCCTCGCCGCCCGGATGCGGCCCCGCGATTTGACTGAGTTTGTCGGTCAAACACATATCCTCGGCCCCGGCCAGCTCCTGCGCCGCGCTATTGAGGCCGACCGCATTCAGTCGTTGATTTTCTACGGACCGCCGGGGACCGGCAAGACGTCGCTGGCTCAGATCATCGCCCGGCAAACGCGGTGCAAGTTCGAGCGGCTCAGCGGAGTTGAGTCCAATGTGGCTGACATGCGGCGGGTGCTCTCGGCGGCTGGAAACCGTCTGGAAAACAAGGGCCAGTCCACGATTCTGTTCATCGACGAAATCCACCGCTTCAACAAAGCCCAGCAGGATGTGTTGCTGCCGGACGTTGAAGCCGGCGTCGTGCGTCTCATTGGTGCGACCACTCACAATCCGTTCTTTTTTGTCAACTCGCCGCTGGTTTCACGGTCGCAGATATTTGAGCTGCGGCCGCTTACCGGAGACGATCTCCTCGCGGTGCTGAAGCGGTCGCTGGTCGATCCCGATCGGGGTTTGGGTTTTCTTCGTCTCGAGGTCGAGGACTCGGCTCTGACGCACTTGGCGGCCCTGGCGGATGGCGATGCGCGCAAGGCGCTCAACGCGCTTGAAATCGCAGCCTTGACGACCGCACCCGATGGCACTGGTGCGGTGCACATCGATTTGGCGGTGGCTGAGCAGAGCATTCAAAAGAAGGCGGTGGTTTACGATGATGAAGACGCCCACTACGATACCATCTCGGCGTTCATCAAGTCGATGAGGGGGAGCGACCCTGATGCGGCGCTGTACTGGCTGGCGAAGATGATCCACGCGGGCGAGGATCCTCGGTTTATCGCACGCCGCATCGTCATCCACGCCGCGGAAGATGTTGGCCTGGCGGATCCAATGGCTTTGGTCCTGGCCAATGCCGCGTTTCAGGCCGCCGAGTTCATCGGCTGGCCGGAAGCGCGAATCCCGCTGGCGGAAGCCACGATCTATATCGCGACGGCCCCCAAAAGCAACAGCACAGTCACGGCGATTGGCGCCGCGATGAAAGATGTCGAGGAAGGCCGAACGCTGCCGGTCCCGGACCATTTGCGGGATGCCGGCTACCGGGGCGCCAAACGACTCGGCCACGGCGAAGGCTACAAGTACGCCCACGATTACGAGGGGCACTTCGTGCCGCAGGATTATCTCGGCGCCGAGAAGCGTTACTATGAGCCCAGCGAACAGGGCGCAGAGAAGAAAATCAAAGACCGAGTCGAAAAATGGAAGGCGCTCTCCAAGGAGGCTCGGGGGACAACTCGGGGGGAGACAAACGGATTGGCAGCAGCACAGGGGGCCAAGGACGTGAAACGCGAAGCGTGAAACGTGAAACATGGCGGATAGTACAGGTACGATTCGGATGTGGCAGGACCTTCCCAGGCCAAAAGACGCAGTAAGGCTGAAAGTCAGGGAATCGCTGGCGGGGTTGGCGGTTGGGAAGAAAGCGCGCCGTAGTGCGCTCGCTTGCGCTTTGCTGCAGCGGCAGGCGGTCTGGAACAACGCCTGTTCTGTCCTCTTTTACGCCCCGTTGCCAGGCGAACTCGATGTCTGGCCGTTGCTCGAGATGGCTCTCAAGGTTGGCAAAATCGCGTCGCTACCCCGGTACTCTCCGGCTTCGGACGCTTACATCGCCTGCCAGGTGCACGACCCTCAGACCGACGTTCAGCCAGGCCGATTCGGCATCCGGGAACCTGTCGCGAACTGCCAGGAGATCGAGCTAAATGGACTGGACTTGGTCCTCGTCCCTGGGCTAGCCTTCGACCTGCACGGTCGCCGATTAGGGCGCGGAAAGGGTTACTACGACCATTTGCTGCGCTTGGTGCGTGGCAAAACGTGCGGAGTAGCCTTCGACGAGCAAGTAGTAAATGAAGTGCCCGTCGAAGGGCATGACGTTGTGTTGAACTGTATCTTGACGCCGACGCGCTGGGTCCAGCTTTGAGTAGCGCGCGGTTTTGGAATGAGCTCGCTAGTCCATTGGGTGGAGCACGTCGGCTTGGCCTTGAGTGGCGCGGGGCTGTTTGGCGTATTCCTGCATTGGCAGCGGCAGCGCCAACATGCTAGGAAAGAGGCGGTTGAGAGAGAGTCTCTTCTGGATCGGGCCCGCCGGGAAGCTGAGATCATAGTGGGGGACGCACGACTGGCTGCAAGCAAGGAGGCTATCAAAGTCCACGAACAAGCTGAGCAGGCGCAGGCGATCCGTCGGGCCGAACGGCTCGAGTTGGAGCGCCGCCTGGCGGAACGCGAGGGGCTGATCAACTCACAACTGCAACGCATCATTGAGGCCAATAAGAACTTGGACCTGGAGAAGGCCAATCTGCGCCAGCGTCGCGACGCCCTTGACGCAAGAGAACGCGAGTTGTCCGAGCTCGAGCGCGCCGGTCGTCGGCAACTGGAAAAGACGGCGGGTCTAACCGAGGCCGAAGCCAGGGAGACCTTGCTCAAGGGTGTCGAACTGGAGGCCTTGCGGGACGCTAACACTCTGAGCCGGCATATCGTGGAGGACGCCAAGAGCCGGGCGGAGGAAAAGGCCAAACGGATCATAAGTCTCGCCATCCAGCGCTATGCCGGCGAGCACACCTTTGAGAATACCACCACCTCGATCGCCCTGCCCAATGGCGACGACATCAAAGGGCGAATCATCGGACGTGAGGGGCGCAATATTCGCGCTTTCGAGGCCGCGACCGGCGTTACGGTGCTAATCGACGACACGCCCGGCTCCGTTTTGTTGTCCGGATTTGACCCGGTGCGCCGGGAAATTGCGAGGGAATCCATGCTGCGGCTGATTGCGGACGGGCGCATTCACCCGACGCGGATCGAGGAGGTCGTGGGTGCCGTCAACCACGAGATGGAACAGACGATTGTGCGGTTGGGGGAGGAAGCGGTGACCAAATCGGGCTTGCCGCCGCTGGCGCCGGAACTTGTCAAAGTCCTGGGCAGACTCCATTTCCGCCACAGCTTTGCCCAAAACATTCTGGACCACTCGGTCGAAGTGGCGCACCTGGTAGGCCTCATGGCGGCTGAACTGGGCCTGGACGTCACGGCGGCCAAGAAGGCCGGGTTATTGCATGACATCGGCAAGGCGGTTAGCCACGAAATCGAAGGCCCGCACGCGCTGGTCGGCGCTGAACTGATCAAACGGCACGGGGAATCCGAAGCCGTCGTGAACGGTGTCGCGTCTCATCACAACGATGTGCCTGCCGCCGGCCCGCTGGGTGTTTTAGTCGGCGCGGCCGACGCCATTAGCGCGTCGCGTCCCGGAGCCCGTTCGGAGAACATGACCACCTACCTCAGACGCGTTGAAGACCTGGAGAAGATTGCATCGTCCTTTCCCGGCGTGGAGAAAGCCTTCGCCGTGCAGGCGGGACGCGAGCTGCGCGTGCTGGTTCACCCCGAACAAATTGACGACGAGCACGCGTTTGCCCTGGCGCGGAACATCGCGGCAAAAGTGGAAAACGAGTTACAGTATCCCGGCCAGATCAAGATCACCGTGGTCAGGGAGACAAGGTGTGTTGAAGTGGCGAAGTGAGGCGTATCCTCCTTGACCGACGCCGATAGGCGGCCACGCCGGTTAGGCAACACAGATTTCTACCGGCCGTAGCGTCCTTCGGTCATGCTGCTGGGCAGCCCCGTCTCCCATCCCTTGGGGGCATTCCATGGCCGCGCTGAGGCGTTTTCGCTATCCTCAGTCGTCGCGCACGAGGTGAGCCCAAGCATTGCAGCCAGCAACAGAAGGAGCAGCCGGGGTCTTGGATCTCGACTCAGGAATCTCTTCACGAGGAAGCGGGATGCGCCGGGATGACCTGGTCGCCTTCCATCACTTCACCAAGCTGCCAGCCTGGCATGACGTTGGCCACACTGCGGTCTTTCTGTACGCTGCGGACTTTGACTTTGGCGACCAGCTTGCCGTTACGGTTTACCAGCAATTCGCCATGTTCGAGCACGCCCTGGTCCTGGCCTACGCTGATGATGACGAAATTCCACTTGGGATCAGTCACCAGCACAATGCCCCTCAGGTTCGGTGGTAGCGGAACCTGGTAGTCGGGAGTCTTGTAAATCGCCAATTCATTTTTCAGCGTCAGGATCTGGCGTCCGAGAGTTTTGTTCTCCTCCAGGGCCCCCTCGAACGATTTCTGAAGGTCTTTGTACTGTTTGTTGATCGCGATGATTTGCTCGGGCTTTAAGTCCGTGGCCCGGTACGCCGCCAGTTCCGCCTGCGCGTCGTCTCGTTCCTTGCGCGCCTTGTCGCGTTCGCCGGTCACGGTATCGGCGCGCTTCTTCTCGGAGGTCGCGTCGGCCACGGCTTTGTCACGTTCTTCCTTGGTCGATGCCAGTTCTGTCTGGGTCTGCTTCAGTTCGGTGGCCGTCTTGTTCAACTCCTTCTTGGTGCTGGCCAGCTCTCCGAGCGCTTTTTCCTTCAGGCCCTTTTCGTTGTCCCGATCCGCCACAATCGTGGTGATCTTCTCCTTCACTTTGACGAAGTTCAGAGTGCCGACCGCCAGTCCCGCGAGAATGGCGAGGATAAGACTAATTCGCATCAACATGGTCGAGTCCCGATTAAATTGTCGGCTCTCAGAATATTCACTAATGTGCGGTCATGTCAACGCTCGTTTGGATGCTTTTCCGAGGGTACCCGAAACCGCTCCGGAGGCGGGCGCCTCGATCCGCATGGCCGGCAGGATCTGCAGCCCAGTGGCGCCGTATATGGACTGCCACGTCACCTTGCCTGACGTGTCGCCGGCAGCCAAGGTGGCGGCGGCGCATGGCTGCGATTTGGCTGCTGGGCGCTTGTGCTGCGGGGACCACCCGTGGCCAGGACTCGGGTATGCACCCTGGCGGGGATCTGTCGATTCACGATCCCTCGACCATCGTGAAGTGCAAGGGGCGCTACTGGGTTTTCGGAACCGGTTGGGGTGTCCGCGCCAAGAGTTCGCTCGACCTGGCAGCGTGGAAGGAAGGGCCTCGCGTGTTCGAGAAGGCGCCCTTTTGGACCACGAACACCGTGCCAGGGAACCGCGGCTACTTTTGGGCGCCTGACGTGGTGGAATCATGCGGCCGATACCTGCTCTATTACTCGGTATCGACCTGGGGCTCCCAAAACTCCGCCATAGGCTTGGCGGCGAATGTGACACTTGACGACACGGACCGGCGCTATCGCTGGTCCGATGAGGGCCTCGTCATCCATTCCTGTCCGACGAATGACTTTAACGCGATCGACCCCGGCGTGTTCCTGGATTCAGAGAAACGGCTGTGGATGGCGTTCGGCTCTTACTGGAGCGGAATCAAGCTGGTGCAACTGGACCCGCGGACTGGGAAGCGAGCGGATACGAACTCACCGGCAGTGGCCCTGGCTTGGCATAGCTCGATTGAGGCGCCGGCTTTGTGCCAGCGTGGAAACGATTATTTCCTGTTTGTGAACTGGGGCCAGTGCTGCCGCGGCACAAACAGCACCTACAATATCAGGGTGGGGCGAAGCAAGCATGTGCGGGGCCCGTACGCAGACAAAGGTGGCGTAAGCCTGATGCAGGACGGCGGGACGTTGTTGCTGGAAACGAATGGACGTTTCATCGGTCCGGGGCATGCCGGTGTTTATACCGAGGCAGGCAGAAACATGTTCAGCTTTCACTACTACGACCGCGACCAGAAGGGCACACCGAAACTCGCGATTCGCCGTTTGCAGTGGGGCAGCGACGGTTGGCCGGTTGTCGATTCCACTGAATAACCGCGGCTGGGGCGGCTAGCGAGGCTCTTTCACTCACCTGCAGCTCAGCGCCAGTGGTTTCGTTTCGTCTGCCGCGAGACTTCAGCCTCCCCCCCTTTTCGCTCCAAACCGGCCGCACTTTAGCGGATTAACACTCGCCCGCCGCGTCCGCGATCGCTTCCTCCAGCACCGTAAGGCCCTCGCGGATCGCCTCCTCGGTGATGGTCAACGGCGGCGCGATCTTGACCGTTTGGCCCCAGGCGCCCACCGGCGCAAAAAACAACAGGCCTTTGTGGAAACACCTTTCAATAATGCGGTGCGCGAGGTCGTGATTGGGCTCTTTCGTGCCCGGCTTGATCATTTGGAGCCCCGCCACCAACCCGCGACAGCTATAGTGCCCGACTACATCCGCGTGCCGTCCCTGGATGGCGCGGAGGCCGGCGTCGAGGATGACACCCATCCGGGCGGCATTGGCCGCGAGATCCTCTTCGACGAGCTTCCGCAAGTTCGCCAACGCCGCGGCACAGCAAACGGGGTTGCCGGTGTGCGTGCTGGTCATGGAACCCGGCGGGAACTGGTCCATTATCGCAGCGCGTCCAATGACGGCCGATAGGGGCAGGGAGCTGCTGATTCCTTTTCCGCAGCAGATCACATCCGGAATCACGCCGTAATGTTCAAATGCCCAAAATTTCCCCGTCCGCCCAAAGCCGGCCTGAACTTCGTCGAATATAAGCAGCGCATCATGCTGTTGGCACCATGCCGCCAGGTTTCGGATGTATTCAACCGGGGCGAAATCCGGTCCGACCCCCTGGTAGGTTTCAAACAGCACGCCGGCGACGTTGTGGGGCGGCAGGTTCTTCCTTGCCAGCGTTTCCAGGAACACGTCGAACCGCGTGTCGGTCGTCCAATAGCCGTCAGGGAAGGGGACCTGCACGATGGCAGGGTCTTCGTTCACAATCCAGCTCTTTTGGCCCGGGATTCCTCCCGCTTGCTGCGCGCCGAGCGTGCGACCGTGGAACCCGCGTTCGGCACCGACGATTCCTATCTTCTTTGCGCGCCCGCGGCGGATTCCGTGTGATCGGGCAAGCTTTATGGCGCACTCAGTCGCTTCCGAGCCGGTTGTCAGCAGGAACACTTTTTCAAGTCCTGGAGGAGCAAGCTTCACCAGCTTTTCCGCCAATGCGGCACGTTCCTCGCTTGGGAAAACGTAGTTATGCAGCAACCCGCTGTTGACTTGGTCGAGGATTGCCTGACACACCTCGGGCGCCCCGTGGCCGCAATTGGTTACCAGCACGCCGCTGGTCCAGTCCAACCATTTGTTGCCGTATTTGTCGTAAACAAAAACGTCCTCGGCGCGATCCCACACGAGCGGCGGTTGGCCGCGCATGGACTGCGGTTCGAATTGCCGCAGCTTTTCCAGAGTCGGCACGGAGTCCGGATGCGGCAGCGGCGTAACGATCCGCCGAAACCTGGTCTCCACTCGGGGAACGGGTTGGGACACGATGCTGAATTCTTTGCCCATGAGGCCGGCAGTAAAGCATGCTGCGGCGGGAGTGCCAAAACAAAATCCACTGCGCAACCTCGGCCACCGGCTGGAGCGCCGATCTTCAATCGGCTTAAGCGAGCCGATGGCTGCATGTAAGCCGAGCGGGAAGCCGAGTGCAACTCGGCGCTCCGATCCGAGCCTGAGATCCCTGCCGCTCGACGCGCGGCGCCGGGGCTACTTTGCGGCCTTCTGGACTTGGATTTTAATAGTCTTGATTGCGAAAGGGCCCGCACGCAGCACGCGGAACTGGCCCTGGCCCTGGTCTTCCTCAAGGAGATTGACTTCGCCGAAGCTCAGGTCGCGACCGAGGAACTCAACTGTCGTGTCCGCCTGCGCGCCCTCGATTTCGTACGCGCGAAGAAGGATCTCTGGTCCGAGGTCAGCCTTTTTGAGCGCGCTGATCACGAGGTTGGATTGGTTAACCGAACAGAATGAATGCGTCGGCGGCAGGGTTTTGGCGGAAATTGTGTCAACGACGCTCACCGGTAACAGCGGGTTGTTCCAGTTCAGACCCATGCGGTAAGCCTTCGCCGCTTTCCAGTCCCCCGGCGCCGAGGAGAGCGAGTAGCGGAATACGTAGGTCCCCGGAGGCGGATAGTGCAGGGAGCCGACAGCATCGCCGCGCACAACTTTGACGGAGGTAAAACGGGTGCCCCGCACCATTTCGGCGCGGATCAGATTCTCGCCGAGGCGAATTTGCTGGTGGTCGGAGGCGAGTGTCACCCCCCAATCAGGCGTTCCGGCATGGATCCAATCGTGGATCAGGCGCGAGTTCTTCCACGAGTCATGCTTGATCTCGTCCCCGGCGCGCGGGCCAGTGCCCGGCATAACGTTGTCGGCGGAGTTTTGGCCGAAGGGGACACCGTAATGGAGAGACGCGTTAGTTTGCGCCAACGTAAATAACTGTTCGACGCGAATAAACCGCGGAGTTTTCCATTCAACCGTGTTTTCGATGTCCAACTGTTTGACGCCGGAGTAGAGGGTCAACCGCTGGACGATCGGGATGTCGCCGATGCGGGAGTTGATCCGAACGACCGCCCGCACCGCATTGGTTTCTTCCACGATGATCTCATCGACCAGGCTGGGAATGGTGCGGCCGCTCACCGGCTCGATCCCGATGTAATTGCCGCCGCGTTCCTCGGTGGCGACGATTTCCATCTCCCGGCAGACCTCACGGTTCAGGTCCTTGTCGAACAGCGTCGCCCGGCCGGTTGCGCGGTCGACGGCCAGTCGATAGAACGCGTTTTCGAGCGTATTAGTGCCCGCCGGCCGGCGCGGCTCCCGGCGGTCGTTGTCGCTATCGAGCACAACGGCAGCCGCGGGCGGGAAGATGTCCGGCTGTTCGGCGGCCGTCAGGTAATAGGTCTTGTACCCAAGGGAAGGCACGCCGCGCGCAACGAAAACCAGCACGAGCGCGCGGGAGATGTTCTCGCTGTATTCCTCGAGATGGAAAGGGATTGATCTGCCGGCTTCATCCTCCAGGCGCAGACCTTTCCGGAACGCGCCGAGGTTGCCCGGGGACGGATCGCCGAAGAGGGTCACATGGGTCTTGACGACGTCATCGCGGCTCCAGCCCAACGGATTGAACACCACGATCGGGAAGCTGTTCGAGACGGGCACTCGCACCTGCTCGGCAATGTTGCGCAGCATGTCGCGCAGGATTTCTCCCCCGCGCAGCACGGCAAGTTGCTCATAGCCGATTTTGCGGTTATCACCCAATGCGCCCCCCTGGCCGTCATGATTGTGGTCCATGGACTCGACCAGCTTCTTCCAGAGGAAGTCGAACTCGCTTTGGGGGTACTCAGCATAACCGAGGGCGTAGTTGATGGCGGCGAATTTCTCCGCGGCGAGCAAGGTGGCTGTCGCCGGGATGATCTGCGGCCACATATGAGCCAGCGAAGACACGATGTTGGGCCACGAATCCGGAATTTCGCCTGAGACCTCCGGCACGGACTGCGTGTTTTTGGCGTGGTTGAAAAACTCGGTCGGGGTGGCGATGACGAGCCGCGTGGGTCCCGGCACGTCGAATTTGGAGACCAGCGCCACGATGTCATCCTGTGGCACGAACAAGTCACTGCCCCAATTCATGAAGATCGGGCCCTGGTAATTTTTCCGAAGATCCGCGACGTCCTTTTGGAGCCGTTCCCGCTTCTGTTCATCGGTGGTGTTTTTCGAAGTGAGAAACGTGCCCCACCCGTATCCCTTCAGCGAGTTCCAAAGCAGGACTTTCGACCCATCCGGCGACTCCCACTGGAAGAGGGATTTGTCGGTGGGGCCCATGCGGGTCATCACGGCGAAAGGCACTCTCGATTGCTGCAGGATCTGCGGGAGCTGCGGAGTGTAGCCAGGCAGGTCTCCCAGGTGGGCGACCACGGAGTCCACTCCAAACACGGCTTTCGCGTAGCGCTTGCCGATGACCATGTTGCGGGCGTGTACCTCGCCATCGGGCAATGCCTGGAAAATTCCGACCCATTTGGGCGCGATGTCAATGCGCCCCTCCTTCACGAGGCGCTTCAGGTCTTCCACTTCCGGCGAGCCCGGGTGCGAGTCGACGTAGTTCGCGACAAATACATTATCCTCGAGCAGAAAACGGAACTTGGGGGATTCATGGGCCAGGCGGATAGCCTTGGCAATGATCTGGTTGCCGCGCGCGAGACACTCCTCGCGGGTGCCGCCCCAGTAAAAATCGAGGTGGGAAAACGGGATGAAATACACTGCCGGGTCGTCCGGAGCGGAACCTGCGGCGTCCGTGCTTTGGGGACAGGCCAGCCCGGCAGCGCAAAGGCAGAGAGCGACGAGCGCCAGCCGCGAGAATCCGGGCCAATGCGTTAAGGAGACCAGCGGGAAGGCAGTTCGGCTAAGGTGGGCTATCCGCAAGCGCAGATGACGGCGGCTTTTCGCATTCATAGTCAGGCTTATTTCTTTCAGTCGCGGCGTTCCGGTGAACAGATTCTCTTCAAATCGGGCGGCGCGTTTTTGGCCGCGATCAGGATAGGCCGCGCCCGGAGGCCACCAAGGCTGAAACAGTGCGAACTTTAACACAATTTTTATACTTTTTGCCATCGGCAGGCTGCTGATGTGCGCCATGGAAAGCCCCGAAGTGTTCCAGACGTGCCTTGGGAACGCCCCCGGCGCGCGGAGTTCAGTCCGCGTGCCGCGATGAGAAGGAGTCGGGCGAGTCACGGAGAGGGACGGGACCTCGCAAGTCTTAGTCAGAATAGTACCCTGTTGCCCATTTGACAGCCTTGGGGGTGATCCCCCGCTTGATGGCCATGACCGCGGCTGTGGCCGCCACCTCTCCTGTTCTCATGCACCAGGGAATGAGTCTGTAGCCGTAGAACCAGTCGTGCGTGCAGGAGAGACACTCGCCAGCGAGCAGGAGATTGTTAATCTTCCTGGGCAGGAAGGCACGGTAGGGGATGTCGCAGGTGTAAGAGCGGGGCTTGGGCCCGCCTTCGGCGGATTTTATGCGGATCAACTCCCCGCTTTCGTTCACGCGAGGCATTCTTGCTTCGCTGGTGTCGGCGGGATCGCCCAGCGTTCTTTTCAGGACCGCGTCCGGGAACTTGCTCTCGTTGATAATGTCGTTGCGGGTCAATAGGTATTCGCCAAGCGGGTGACGCCCCTCACGCAAGGCCATATAAGGCGCCATCCCCGACAGGTAGGCGTTTTCAAATCCCGGAACATATTTCTTCAGGAACTTCACCTCGGCGATGTTGAATTTCCTCATTTCGACCTCGCCCCGGCTGGCGTCGAAACCATTTTCCGAAGGATTCAGCCCCCACTGGAACGGGGAAAAACTCCAAATCAGCATCTCCCCGTTGCCGCGCAGGGCGCACATGTTCAATTGTGGACAGCCGGAATACCCTCCCCAGCCACCACCCACCGTGTACTGGTAGGGCATGTAGAGACCCTCCGGAATATCTCCCGCGGCCCTGGCCTTGGCGATCGCCGCCCACAATGCCGGATCGGATTTCTGATAATTGAACAGTTTCTCATATTCAACCCCGCTGACTTTGTACATCAGCGAAAAGGGAACCGGAAGCCCCTGGTCATTCCCGGCGCTTTTAAAGGGAGCGCCCGCCCGCGCCACCACGTCGGCGCGCCCTGTGGCGTCGATAAAGACCTTTCCCTTGACGGCCTGCCTTCCGGAAGCATTTTCCACAACGATGGCTTCGATGCTGCCCTCCCCGGCTTGGTCGGGCTGAACTATCGCGTGCACAAACAACGTCCGAAACAGGAGCCTGACATTTGCCTTCTCCAGCATGCGAATCATCACATAGGCGCCGTCGTCGGGATAGAAACTCCTCCGTCCCGATTGATGAACGAGCACATTGCCGGGCAGTTGCGGGTAAGCCTTCCAGGCGTCGAAGAGCCAGCCTTCATCGCTCAAACCCTTGACCCACTCGCTGTGAAGCGGAAAGGTGCCGCCCTCGCCGGTCACGCACATATACCCGCTGGTGGCCGCGCCGCCCGGGCCGCCAAAACGCTCGATGAGCAGCGTGTTGACACCGGAGCGCGCCGCCCGCATCGCGGCGCCGAAACCCGCAGGCCCGCCGCCAACCACTACCACGTCGGCCTCCGCCACCACGGGGATCTGCGCTTCGGGCACCCGAACCGTTTGACCCTCCACCGCGGCTCGAGCGCTGGTTTCACCATCCGCCGCGCCAATGAAGACGCCGACGCCGGTCAGTGCGGAGGCGTTGAAGAACTGTCTTCGGCTGATATTTTGTTTTCCAGGTTTCATTGAAGCAATCACCGTGTTTGTCGACGTTTGCTGCCGGCGGACCCCGGCCCAGTCGTCGGAAGAGATATGAGCCGGCAGAGCCCTCATTTTGCAGCGGATCGCAAGCTGATGATTTCATAGGGCCTAACCTTCACCGCCCGCAATCCCGTGGCGCCGGTGCTCTCCTCCAGCAGGTTCACCTCGCCGAACGCCGACTCTGGCCTCAACAACTCAACCGTTGATTCAGCGGCAGTGCCTTCCATTTCCACAAACCGAAGAACCAGCGAGTCATCGTGCTCGGCCTTCTTCAACGCGGTCAGGACCAGGTTGTTCGCGCCTAGCGAGCAGAAGGAATGCGTCGGCGGCAGTGACTTTTCGGCGAGTTCGTCAACCGAACTCACTGCGATCAGCGGATTGCTGAACGCCATGCCGTCGCGGTAGGACTTGGCCGCAGCCCACCCGCCTTTGCCTGAGAAAATCGAGTAACGATAGACATACGTTCCCGCCGGCGGCACCGGCAACAGGTACGGCTTGCCCGCGCGGGTGATGCCCGTGGACTGGAACGCGCCCCGCATCATGCCGGCCCGAATGACGCCCTCGCCCAGTATCATGAACTCGCGGTCGGCGGCAATCGTCAGTCCGCTTTCCGCTGTTCCCGCGAAGATCCAGTCCTGAATCTGCCGCCAGGTCTTCCACTCATCGTAGGGGACTTCGTCGCCCGCGCGCGGTCCGCACTTCGGGAAGGTATCCGTGCCGGACGCCGAGCCGAACGGTATGCCGTACTGGATTTTGGCTTCCGGGTCGGTGTAGGGGAATAGCTGCTCGAGTTGCAGGTATTTGTTCGCGTGCCAGTCGACCGTGTTCTCCAGGTCGATCCGCTTCAGCCCACGGTAGAGAGACAACCGTTGCGTGATGGGCACCCCGGCGAGATCGCACTTGAGACGGACGATCGTGCGCACCGGATTGTTCTCTTCGATTTCCACCTGGCTGACGGTGTTGAGCAGGACTCGGCCGCTCCGCGGGATTTTGCTCAGTGTATCGCCGCCGCGGACCTCCACCGCAACCATTTCCAGGTTCCTGGCTATCACGCGGCCCAGTTCCTTGTCGAAGATCGTGATCTGCCCCGTCGCCCGGTCCACAGTCACCCGGTAATACGCGTTTTCCAGTTCGTCGTTTCCGAAGAGCCGCTTGGGTTTCTCGGGGTCCGGAACGTCGAGCTTGAGTTCGCACGCGGCGGGGAAGGCGTTGGTTTTTTCCGCCGGCGCGAGGAAATAGGTCTTAAAGCCCAACGGCGGCACGCCTTGAGCCAGAAAGGCGATCTCGCGGGCGCGCGAAACTGTCCCGTAGGATTGCTCCTCATAAAACGGCACCTCTGTCCCCGCTTCATCAACCAGCCGCACGGTTTTGGGTATGTCGCCCGCGCGCACATCGCCGTATAGGCTGACGTGCGTCCGCACGATATCGTCGCGCACCCAGCTCATCGGGTTGAAAATGACAACGGGCGTGCCGTGGTCGATCGGGATCCGCACTCGCTCCGCAATGTTGCGCAGCCGGTCCCGTAGGATCTCTCCCGCGCGCAGCGCCGGTACTTGCGCGTATTCCAACCGGCGTGTATCGCCGGCGAACCCGCCCTGCCCGAAATTGTTGTGGTCCATCGACTGCAGGACCAGTTTCCAAAGTGACTCAAATTCCGCCTGCGGATACGCGGCATAGCCGAGCGCGTGATTGATCGCGGCGAATTTCTCAGCGGTGAGCAGCGTATCGGTGGCGGCCATCGCCGGTTGCCACAGATGGCACAACGAAGCGATGATGTTGGCCCACGACGAAGGAATCTCGCCAGCAAACTCCGGAAGATCGGTCACCTTGGCTGCCGCCTGGAAGTACTCATCGGGAGTGGCGAATCGGAAGGTCGTGGGCGCGAGCCTTTGATTCAACATTCCAAGGTTCTCGACGAGCTTCTCACTGGGCGCCCACAGGTCGGTGCCCCAACCAACGTAGATCGGCCCGCGAGTCGTGGGGCGCACTTGTTCGAGGTCGTGCTCGATCCGTGCCAGGTGATTCGAATCCATTTCCTGGTGCAATCCGAGCCCGATGCCCCAACCGTATCCCTTGAGCGCATACCAGACCACCGCGCTGGACCCGTCCGGCGCCCGCCACCGGAACAGCGTGGAATCCGGCGGCCCCATGC
>DATDCV010000468.1:0-4487 GCA_036524155.1 Verrucomicrobiia bacterium | reverse complement strand
GCGACACCACCTGGACTGCGAACCGAGCGCTCCGACCCTTCCGCCGCGCCGCCTCCTCGCCCTCCTCCTTCAGCTCGCACATTCGCTTTTCCGCCTTCTCCATCCCGTCCGTGCACAGGCCCAGACTCTCGAGCAGCGCGGCCCGATCGCGCCCCTCAAAATACCGGGACACTAACAGCAGCCGCGCTTCGAGCCGGAAATCCGCATTCCCGAGCAAATCGAAAAACTCCTCGTTCAGCTCACAGACAAAGCACGATTTTGGCGACTGCGCCGACGCCATCTCCAGCGTGAACCCTTGCCAGAATCCCTGCGTGCGCAAATAAAAGAACGGCATCGGCAAATCCAGCCGCGTCGGCCACCGCTCCGACACCAGGGCGCCGTATTCCTTGAATCGCAGCACCAGGTTGGCAGTCCGCGTGAACGTCTGGCCCGTCAGTTCGCCAGCCTCCGCCATATCCAGCAGACACATCAGCCACAGCGGCTTGTGCTGCGGCTTGCTCCGGCACCGCCCGCGCCCCGATGCCGCCCAAAAAACATGGCAGGAATCGCTGGAGCGCCTCTACAACCTCCGCCGCGATAAAACCGGCTCGCACGAGCGGCCGCACAACCCGGTCCTTTTGCTCTCAATCCTTGACCTTCTCGACCCCGGTCTCCTCACCAACCCGCACGCGCGCCAGCACCTCCGCGAGGCCTTGGTCTCCCGTTACTTCCCCGAGCGCGCCGACTCTCAACTCTCAACTCCTTGGCACGCCAAAGCAAAGCGACGGCGGCTCAACCCTCAACAACTCCCAACAACGTCCCGCCCCCGAGCCCCAGGTGTTAAAAGAACAATTCCGCGCCAGCCACGAAGTTCCTCGACAACCCAAGCAGGAAAGCAGAAATTATGTATTAGTTACCATGAAAGACCTAGCGCTCCTGCGGTTGGCGTCGGCAGCATTCTTTGCGACAGCGTTACTTCTCCAACCTCGATTGGTCCGGGCGCAAACACCGGACCTCTTGCCCAGCGGCATCAATCCCGGTCCCGGGGCCTATGTGAACACGATCGTGGTTCAACGCGACGGGAAGGTAATCGTTGGCGGCCTCTTTACGCTCGTCAATGGTACGGCGCGGACCAACCTGGCTAGACTCAACAGTGATGGGAGTGTAGATGCCGGATGGAACATCGGCACCGTCGGGCCAGTCGATTGCCTTGCCTTGGACGGCGATGATCTTTACGTGGCCGGCGAGTTCAGCAGCATCGGGGGGCTGGCCCGCAATCATATTGCCAAAGTCAATACTTCCGGCACAGGCGTTGTTGACACAGTTTGGAACCCCAATGCCGATGGTTTTGTTTTTGCGATGGTCGGCGATGGCACGAACCTCTACGCGGGGGGCTACTTCGGCTTCATCGGCGGCCAGAGCCGCAGCCGTATCGCCAAGTTAAGCTTGACCGGAACCGGGCCGGCAGACCCGTTGTGGAATCCGAATGCGAACGGCAACGTGCTGGCGCTGGCTATGGGTGGCGCCGACCTCTACGCGGGCGGATACTTCAGCTCCATCGGTGGCAAGAGCCGCCCGTACCTCGCCAAACTCAGCACGGGCGGCACTGGTGTGGCCGACCCTTTGTGGTACCACAACGTCGTAAACTCGCCGGTGGCCGTCATACTCCCGCAAGGAACAAATTTGTATATCGGCGGAGGGTTCACTGCCATTGACTCATTCAGTCGCCATCATTTGGCGAGACTGAGCACGCTCGGCGCCGGGCCAGTGGACCCCGCCTGGAACCCGGACGCCAACGGCAATGTGCTCGCCTTGGCGTTGAGTGGCTCTGACCTCTACGCGGGCGGCTTATTTACCACGATCGGAATCCAGACCCGCGG
Organism: Verrucomicrobiia bacterium; assembly: GCA_036524155.1. Lineage (GTDB taxonomy): Bacteria > Verrucomicrobiota > Verrucomicrobiia > Limisphaerales > UBA8199 > DATDCV01. The sequence goes on along the minus strand of DATDCV010000468.1, from coordinate 2,628 downwards.
CTACATAGCCAAAGTCAGCACCGCCGATGCAGGCCAGGTTGACAGTACCTGGACTGCAAACGCCAATGCGGACGTGAAGGCCCTGAGTGTCACAGGCAGTACCCTGTATGTCGGCGGAAAATTCAGCGGCATCGGCGGTCAGTCCAGGCCCGGGCTGGCGCGATTCACTTCGGTTCCATTTGCGGTATCCCTGGCCATCGAGCCCGGTGCTGTTCGCTCACAGGTCAGGATACTAGTGAAACCCATCGTCTCGGGTTACACCTACACGATGCAGTTCCGCTATACATCGGGTGACGCCAACTGGGACACTCTGAGTAGTATCAGCCAGATCGACTTCGGCGACGTACGAACCGTGACCGACCTGAATGCAACCGCGGAAGGCAAGCTCTACCGCGTGTTGCTGACTCCACCCTGACGCTCCAGAGCTTTGGACCCAGCTGGCTTTCATAGTCATCCACGACACACTTCGCATCCAACCGCCCCGACCTGCTGGTCTACCGCCGTGATGAGCTGCGGGAATCGCCGCGCTGACATTTACCTCGATGACGTGGACCGCCAGGATTTCCTGAAGACCCTGGCGGAGGCCTGCCTGAAGACTGGTTGGCAACTACCTGCGTACTGCCTCATCTCCAACGACTATCACCTGGTACTCGAAACACCCAACGCCAACCGGGTGGCGGGCATGGCCTGGCTGCAACGCCCCTACACCATCCGGTTCAATCACCGGCATAAACTGATCGGGCACGTGTTGTGTCGCGGCGCAAGCACGGCCCAGGCAAGGTCCAGATCGCTTTGCGCTGGCTGCGCCTTTTCTAAACCATGGCATCATACTGGGGTCCACTCCGGGAGATCCCAACGGAGCAACCGCCGCGGGCCCCCTTTTTTGATCCCAGCCAGGATATGCTGCTTGGTCACGAAAGCCTTGCCCGCGTTCCGACTCTTGGTTACCACGCAGGTATGAGAAGCTTTGGTTTGGCCGGCAGCCTGGCGTTACTGTTGGTATTGCAGGCTGTCGCTGGAGCGCCGTGGCACCACCCGCTGGATTTAGCTAATGGCGGGTATTGGCCGTTGCGCGTGGCCGTTACTGTCACTAATTCCGCAGCCGAAGCCACAGAGAGCGAGCCGGTCGCGCTGTCGGTGCCTGCCTTGGCCGGCGCGAAAGCAGAGTCGTTGCGCGTTTGCCGGGCCGATGGCGTGGAGTTGCTCTACGAGGTGCGCGACCCCGGCGGGGCTGCCAGGCATGCGGCTGCGCTTAAGAGTGACGACCAATTGATCGTCCCGGTGGAGTGCCCGGGCCACACCGCAACTGCGCTCTATGTTTATGCGGGGAATGACGCTGCCTGGCCGGTGCCTGATTTCCTGCCCGGCAAGTTCACCAAACAACTCAAGAACCCGGGCAACAGCCGCCTGAGGGTTTCGGTCGGCGCACTGGAGCGTTTGCAGATCAGAATCTCCCCGCCCCCGAGACCCGGCTCCGGGCCGGAATGGCGGAACCGGGCCGAAGTGCGCGTGCGCAACCTGAGCGAACAACCCCTCAGGACGGCGCTGGTGCGAGTGAACTTGCGGAAGGCGTTGGTCCAGTTGCCGGGCTTGGCACTGGACACGACGGTTTCCGGTGTCGCCTCAAGCGACGGCAGGGAACTGCCAGCCTATCGGCTTGGAACCGGCGCGGATCTATTGTTTGGCGTGGACCTGGCCCCGCTTTCCGAGCAGTTGTTTCAGGTTGGGTTTCAAGCGAACCCGAAGCGCCAAAGCCACGCGGCAATCGAGGAATATGAGCGTCTTTTGGTTAGCCGCGTCAACCTGGCCGGCAATGGCAGCTTTGAGGATGGCAGCGCTGGACCGGAGAATTGGATCAAACCTGCCGCCGGCGGATCGCACCAGGTCAGCGCCGGGTTCAGCAGTGGTGCGCGTTTCGGAAAGCGTTCCCTCGAGTTGACGGCGCTCGAGAACGAAAAAGCCGACTGGCTCGGATGGACTTCGCGCGAAATTCCTGTGAGGCCGGGAGCGACCTATTTTCTCGGCGGCTGGCTTAAGGCCGTGGGATTGGGAAGCTTCGCCACGATCCACGCTCACTTCCACGACGCGCGCGGGGCGCTGACCAGGAGCGGCGCGATGGTCAGCACGCAACCGACGGTGAGCGCCAACTCCGAATGGGTGAACTCGACCGGGTTCTTTCAAGCCCCGCCCGATGCGGCCACGATCCAAATTCACCTGACGATGAACACGCGCGGCACGTTGCGCCACGACGGCGTCGTGTTATGCGAAGTCGTGGATGGCGAGTTGGCGCACGTGTACTCGAGCGCCCAAGAGAAAACCAGCTCCGGCTTGCGCGCATGGGAGGTGAATCCGCTGGTGAAGGTCTTTCCCGACACTCCCCCCCAACCTGAGGCGCGGGCCGTTTCGGTTGAATTGGCGCGCAACGAATACGAGCCCTTTCAACTCGCGGTGCGATCGGCCGCCGCGAAAACAAATCACCTCAGCATCTCGGTATCAGTAGCGGAGGGTCCGAGCGGCGCCTCGCTCCCAGCCGTCAAAATTGAGCGCGTGGCTTATGTGCCGGTGGATTATCCCAGCGCTTATTACTCCACCGAGGTCCCCGAGTGGTGCCGCAAAGTGCCCCGCGGC
>DATDCV010000467.1:0-7322 GCA_036524155.1 Verrucomicrobiia bacterium | reverse complement strand
GGATGATAAATTCCGTCGCGCCTTCAAGGTCAACTTTCACCGGCTTGCCAGCCATGCCCTCCCGCAGGACACCCGAGCGAAACTTCTCCGCCCCTCCAACGTGCACCGAGAAATCCACGCTGCCGCGACCGCCGCTGGTTTGCTCGTTGCTGTCGATGCCCACCAACGCGGTGAACATCCTGCCGGGGGAGGGCAGGCGGATGAGGACCTTGCTCGGAGCGTGGCAAAGAACTCCCCGCTTAAAATCTTGATTTGCGAGACGCAGCGGCTTGCTGGCGCGGGCGTTCTTGAGCACCGGACCGTGGTTGGCGACAACCACCAGCGCCGGCTGGGTGGACGGCGGCGGCAGCCGCCCCTCGAATCGCGCGGCCACCCAGTCGCGGCGCTCGGCCAATTCCTCGGGCCTGACTGTAACCGCTGCCACACCAGTCGTGCTAACCAGCAGTGCCGCCATTAGTGCCCGCACGTTCAATTTCATCCGTCAGTCTCGAGGTTGGTCGGTATATAGATGTCTAGTCATTCCCTCGGTGCCAGCCAACTGTTTTCCGCCGATCGACGTCAGCGGCGGAAGTAATGGATTGGCGATAGGTGGAGCGGAGTGCGCCCGCCCTCGATGCACCTTGCACGGAGTTTTCTCCAGTCCGGCTGGGCGAAAGAAAATAGCCCACCCTTTCAGGGGTGGGTAGCGCGGCTCCGAACGCCGGATGAGCCCCGGCAGGGGCGGCAGAAGAAGTTCAAAGTTCAAAATCCATTGGTGAATTCCTCCTGCGCCAGTCACTCTATCGTCCCTGTCGGGACTTATTGGGGTATGTGGGGCCGCGCTACCCACCACTAAAGTGGTGGGCTATTTTCGTTGGCCTTGCCGGACTCAGTTGAGATCCGTGTAAGGTGGGCCGGGGACGGGCGCAGCGATGTTCATTGTCCCAAGCGTACCGGGTTCTTTGCGGCTTCCGACACTCTTCGCCAGTGGCTGCGCTCGAGGACGGGCGCACTCCGCCATAAAAGGCTGAGGGCTACCGGCGGGACGCCATTTTCATTGACGAAAGAGGCGACGGGCAGATCATGTTTTCGACCGCTGAAACTCCGGTTGTCGACCATGCACAAAACCGCGCGCTTAACCTGGCTCACCGGGATGATGGGGGCATGTGTAACCTGGATATTTCGCAGACCGCACCAAACTGGTATAGATTGTAGGCGCCGACGTAAGGAGGCGAAACGCTGGCCGACTCGGCTGTTTTCGCCTCCTTACGTCGGCGCCTACAGTCGCTGTGAAATACTCGGGCTAGCAGCCGGGTTGCTATTGGCTGCTGCCTGTGGCGCCAGCCAAGGCACGCGACCGAACATCATTTTCGTTTTGACGGATGATTTCGGCTGGGGCGACCTGGGCAGCTACGGCGGCAACTTTGTGCCCATGCCCAGCCTGGACCGTCTGGCCCGTGAGGGGATCCGCTTCACCCAGTTCTATGTGGCGTCGCCTATCTGCTCGCCCTCGCGCACAGGTTGCACCACGGGGATGTTTCCCGCGCGGTGGCGCATCACCAGTTATCTGCAGACGCGCAAAGGCAACGCCGAGTGCGGACAGACCGATTTCCTGGATCCGAAAGCGCCGTCACTCGCTCGTCTGCTCAAGGCCAGCGGTTACGCGACTGCGCACGTCGGCAAATGGCATATGGGCGGCGGACGGGACGTCACTAACGCGCCATCCATCCTGAATTACGGCTTCGACGAATGCGTCAGCACGTGGGAAAGCCCAAACCCGCATCCCGACATCACGGCGACGAACTGGATCTGGTCGCCCCAGGACAAAGTCAAACGCTGGGACCGCACCAGGTTTTTCGTCGACAAGACGCTGGATTTCCTGCGCCGCCACCCGGACCAGCCCTGCTATGTGAACCTCTGGCCCGATGACACGCACACGCCGTTCGTGCCGGGTCCGGAAATGAAGGCCAAATATCGCGGCGGCCCCGACTCGAACAGCGAGTCCAATTTCAAGGGCGTGCTGGAGGAATACGACCGGCAGATGGGACGCTTGCTCGACGGTCTTACGCAGCTCGGCATTGCGACGAACACTTTGGTCCTGTTCACCGGCGACAATGGTCCGCTGCCGACCTACGATCATCGGCGCACGGGAGGGTTGCGCGGGTCGAAGCTGAGTCTCTACGAAGGCGGCATCCGCGAACCGTTGTTGGTGTGGTGGCCGGGACACGCCCCGGCGGGCCGCGTGAACCAAAAGACGGTGTTCACAACGGTGGACCTGCTGCCGTCCCTCTGCAAAATCGCCGGCGCGACCATACCTCCCGATGTGGCGGCGAAGCTCGATGGCGAGGATCTGAGCAGTGCGTTGTCGGGCGGAGACCCAATCCGCACGAAAACAGTTTTCTGGGAATACGGACGTGATACCAACTCTTTCGCCTATCCCCGTGTCCGGCCTGACCGCAGTCCGAACGTCGCTTTACGAGAGGGAGACTGGAAGCTGCTGATCAACGCCGACGGCTCCAGAGCGCAGCTCTATGACCTCGCTTCCGATCCCAAAGAGGAAAGAGACCTGGCCACGGCCAAGCCCGACGTGACCACACGCCTCTCCGGGCAGGCCTTGAGCTGGAGAAAATCGCTTCCGTAAGCCCCGTGGCTCCTCCGCCATTTTCTCTCATTTCACTCGTCGCCAATCACCCGGCCAAGCAGGAAAAACTTGCGATCGGGGTACCACAACACCGCCTTGCCCCGACGCACGGTAAAGCTCGAGTATAGCGCCAGGTCGAGACGGCCGGCGGTGCCGGGTTTGCCCAGGCTCACGCCCCGGTGGTCCATGAAGAATTTCGGTTCGTCGAACCACACCGGCTGTTCTGCGCCGCCCTGGAAACGGCCGCGCACGAGATACACCGGGCGGCGATGAAAACCTGTATCTGTGGGGCCGTAGCCCTGGTAGTGGCCGTCGTGGTTATGGATAAAAAGCACGTAGCGGCCGCTGCCCGCCGTGTTGCCGCCCAGGTCGTAGATCGGGCAAGGCGACAGCGGATGCCGCAATGGCTCACCGCCGTCTTTGCGCAACAGACGCCGAGGCTGCGTCCAGGTCTCGCCCGCGTCGGCGCTTAAGCTCCAGAACGAACTGCCGGCCGCCGTGCGCATGACGCAGAAGAGCCGCCCGTCCGGCAGCTTCACGATGGAAGGTTCCTGGCAGGCACTGACCTCCGGATGGCTTGGGAAGGGCACCGCCAACGCTTTCTCGTTCGCCGCGAACCAGGAAAGCTTCAGGTCGCGAACCTCGGGGTCATCGTCCACGTTTTCGAAGCGCATGAACTCGACGCGGGCATCGGCCGAGATCCACGACGCCGTCGGGTTCTTACGCACAGCAAAGCTGGTCCAACGGGTAAAGCCGGCGAGGTACTTGCCGTTTTTGCCGAGCCGAAGAGGCTTTTGCCAGCAAAGCATGTTCGGCGGCATATTGGTGTCGGTGACAATCGGCACAAAAACCACGAAGTCCGGCCTGGTTACCCTCAGTTCGGTCTTGAGCCGTTCCTTCAAAGCGGCCGGCGAAGTGATGAAGTTAGCGTTGGTGTCAGGTTTGGCATCCGCCATGATGCTCTCCGCCGTCATGCCAAATGCGGCTAAAACGGCCGGCAGCGAACGGGATGCGAACCAGTGTGTCATGGAGCGATCATCTCACTGAAAGCCGCCTGTTATGGCCCGCGGTTGTGCCGCGCGAGGCAAACCATCCGGCGTCACCCCCACCTCAAGACAATCCAGGGGCGCGTGGCCCGATTTCACAACCAGGACGATTGCGTGAAAGGTGTGAGGCAGGCGGGCCGTGCTCCATACGACTCCGGAACCCTGCGGTTGTTCGGAATGCAGGTCAATCGTTGCTGCTGGCGTTCCATCGACCCGTAGTTCAATCTTGCCGTAGCCTGGGCCCCGCGGCGACCATAGCTTGAAGTCCGTTCCGATTACGTTCCATTTCGCTCGAGTGCCTGCGATTTTCGACACCGAACCTGTTCCGAAGCGGAAGTCTGCCCCTGTGTTTTGGGTCCATTCACCAGGGGACGCGCCGGCTCCCAGCAGAGCCTCCGTGTGCAGCAGGACAACACTGGCGGGAACGGTCCGCCCGCGTAAAAGGAATTTGTCCACTGTCAGGTGACTGTGGGCCTCCACCCGAAATCCCAATAACCCGGTCCGCGAAGCACCTTCTTCGGCGGGCGCTGGCCCAACCCAAACCTCGCTGCCGTCAATCTTGATGGCGAGCTGGCCGTTGCTGCGTTTGAGACGCAGGATCCGGCGCAAACGGTCTTCCAGCCTTCCGGAGGCCAGTTCGCGGCCATTCCCCAAGGCATCGTACCGCGTAAGGCTCCACTGGCTTCGACTCAGCTCCAAGCCGAGGTGCCGCGTATTCGACAGTGGATGCAACGTCGAATCCGACGATGGGGCGTCCGGCCCCAGCGGCGCATTGTAGTTCATTAACAACCGCGCTGTGCCATGCAGCCGCAGGGCCGCATCCAGCTCAAAGTCGGCATAGGCTCGCCGCAGCAACGTTAGGGATGGCCCGCTCTGCCCGCTTAGAACGAACCCTTGCTTGCGGAGCGGTTCTGCCCACCGGCGCTGCGCCAGGTTTATGGTGCCGCACCCATTCGCATCGCGTGAAGGAAACATCACCCGCAGCATCCCATCCTCCTGGACAAGTCCAGAGAAGGTCTGTCCCCAAATACCGTAATGCTCCGCTTCAGTGTCCTCAGCATGCCAGAGCGAGCCGTGTTGGTTGAGCGCCCAGGCCGACGGATCCTCGGCGCATTCAACCGGTGCGCGGAACAGGGCATTGAAGTTGCGGTTGAGAGCGACGGACGTCGCCGGCGCATAAACATAGCCGCCATAGACAAAGGCAGGAAAGAACTCCAGCAGCGGCGGGTGGAAATAGTCGGCCTCTACGTGCCGAACCAGGCGGCGTTCCGAATAGGGACCTTCAGGCTTCCCGGCCGTGATCGCAAACAGCGCCCAACTATGCGGCGCGCGATCCATCATGCCCAGAATGAGCCAGTCGTTCGTGCGCTTTATAAGTGTGGCGGCGTAAGTTCGTTGATAACGGCCGAGGATCCTGGGCAAGGTCGAATTCCGGGTGATGGGTTCGGGCGCGCGGTGCCACGGACCATCAGGTCGCTCCGCCCAGGCATACGCCAGACCACCCTCGGCGTTGAAGTCTGGTTCACCCCAATCGTAGACCATGTGATACCGTCCTGCTGAATAGACCACGCTGACGTCGGGCGTGTGGCCGCCGTGGTCGAACAACTGCGGGTTACCCTGAAGAACCACGCCGAGGTTGGTCCAACTGTGCCCGTGATCGGACGATCGGTAGAGCACGCAGCGGCTCGGAGGCTTCAAGTATCCTTTGCCGTAGTCGCCAATAAACAAGTACCAATGCTGACTGCGTGGGTCGGGGAAGAAGAACCCGTTCACCGGCCATTCGAACGGCGGTTGGCCGCGGTGGATCGGGTTGCCCGGCAACCGGTCAAAAGCGTCGAAGGACGGGTCGCCGTAGACAGGGTGTCTCAGCCAATCATTCACGTGTTGTGCGCGCGCGTAATCCGTTGCAGCCGCTCCGCCTGACGGTACCGCCCAAAAGGCCAGCCCGCCGGCCAGACACAGGCGTAACCAGAACATGGACTTTAGACCAGGCTGGTAGGTCATCATGAAATGAGGTCAGGTAGCAGTGTGCTTTCCAGCGCTGCCAACGTTACTTCTCTGGTCCGCGTGCCATACCGAACGATCAGCGTTCTTCGGTCCGTGGTGGGATTCCACAACAGCGCCGCTCGTGCCGAGGGATACCAGCCCAAAATGGCGGGCTCGGCAGTTAACACATACGGGACCTTCCGGAGCGAGGGCAGGATGCGGTGTTTGAGGGCAAACAACGCCGCCATTGATTCCTCGCACGACTCGAGGGAACCCGGCGCGGTGTTAATCCCGGGCCGGCATAAAAACCTGGTGCCTTTCGATACCAGTCCGCCTGCTGCTATGCCTGCGGCGTCGGCGTCGGAAAGGAAAGTCCATCCGTCTCGGGCAGGCCGTTCCGTCACTTCAAACGGAACGCCCGCGGCCAGGAACAGGCTGAACGGCCGGTCATCTCCGGTGAAGCGGCTGGCTTCCCCCCAATAATGCTTGAACGGACCGCGCAGCCGGTGTCCCGCCAACTGCGCGTGGAAATCGGCCTGTTGCTTCATGGCCCCGCTCAGCGTGCTCCAATGGTCTTTAGGGAACGGTGTTACGCCGCTCATGAACATTGTGTGCCTGACGTCTGCCAGGGTGGAGATGACCAGCTTCGCCGACAGGTGCTGGGCGGACAGGCGGTCCGCAGGGAAAGCCGTTGTCTCGCTGTAAGCCTGTTCCGGTGCCACGAACCGACGGTGAAACAAAGCGCTGAACAACTCGTCGGTCTTGCCTTTCAGACGGCCAAATGAGTTGTCGTCGAACATCAGCTCGCCGACCCGGATCGGCACGCCTCGGTAATCCCGCAGGCGGATGCCGGCCTTCTCTGCTCCCAGGTACATCACCATGATTCCGAGGTCGCCACCGGCCGCCTTCTGCTGTGCGCGGAACGAGCGCGTAAGCTCGTCGCAAGTAAACTCCACCCATTGCCTCAGCACCGCAGTCAGTCGCCGCGCGCGCACATCGTCGAGCAGTTCGGTCCAGCGGTTCGAAGAGAAGCCCGCATGCTGGAGAAACCGCTCGCGATGTTCCTCACAGAAGCAGCCGCCGATCTCTCCCGGAGAACGGGCCAATCGGAAATCATCATCGAGAGAGAACTGGGAGAAGCCTGCGCGCCGCAAATCGTGGAGGGCTCTCACGTTCTCCGCCGTGGCCGGCTCATGGAGGGAGGTGCCGGAGTAACGCTTGCCATCCGCGGCTGTCCCCAGGCGCCAGTGCGACGGTGGCGTCAGCGGAAAGGTGCCATCCCGAGCACCAAGCGAATCGCCCGGGTGGCCCAACGGCACGCTCACTATTCTCGCTTGAAGCCCCGCGCGCCGCAGCACGTCGCGCGCTTTGCTCAATGACTCCATGGACCACGGCCAATGCCCGTAAAAGAAGCCGGCCAGCCACACGCAGGAGACCCCTGCCCGGGCCAGTGTGTCGACAAACGGCGGATCCTGCAAAACCGCTGCCGGGCTCAGGCAAACGTGATACTCGCGACCATTCACCGAGCGCCTTGCCCATGCGTTCCATGGAACAAGGCCTGCCGTCACCGCTCCTGCTGCAACCAGCTTGATGCTTTGGCGACGGCTCAGCCGCCGACACGAGATTTGCCCGAAGCAAAGACCCATTGGCCGGGGCTGGATCATCGCAGC
>DATDCV010000466.1:0-17618 GCA_036524155.1 Verrucomicrobiia bacterium | reverse complement strand
GGCGGCGCGCTGGCTGGGAGCCAACTCCTTGCCGGTGCGTTGCTGGCACCACGCGAGCGCCTTCTCGAAATCGATCGGCGGGTACGTCGGAGCCGCGCCACTCAGGGCCCGGATGCGTTCCGCGATTTCTTCTTCGCCCCGCTTCAGCGCGGGCAGGAAAACAAATTCTTCGTTCGCGATCCGGTCGCGCGCCAATTCCCCGGCGGTCAGCGAGCGGACCAGCGCCGCGTCGATGAGCTGTTCCGGCACAGCGAGCAGTTTGGCGGTTTCCTCTTTAAGGAACGCGAGCGGCAGAGCGCAATGGCCCTGGCCGGTCGCCTCGCCGAGGATGTGTGCCAGGCCGGCGGCCGCCCGCAGCACCGAGTCGTGCGGGATGCCCATGTTCCGCGCGATTTGGTCGGCGGTCCGGAACCCGATGCCCGGGATGTCACGCGCCAGCACATAAGGATTGGCGCGAACCTCCTCGATGGCTTTGTCGCCATAGGTTTTATAGATGCGCACAGCGCGGCTGGTGCTGACGCCTTGCGAATGAAGGAACACCATGATCTCGCGGATCACTTTCTGTTCCGCCCAGGCGTCCTTGATCCGCCGCCGCCGCTGCGGTCCGATCCCTTCGACTTCCTCCAAACGCGCGGAATAATTCTCAATGATGTCGAAGATCTTCTCGCCGAATTTCTCGACGAGTTTCCGGGCGTAAACCGGGCCGATGCCCTTGACCATACCGCTGCCGAGGTATTTCTCGATGCCTTCGCGAGTGCTGGGGGGCGTGCTGGTGAGCAAGTCGGCGCGGAACTGGCGTCCGAACTCGCGGTCGCGCACCCAGCGACCCTCGGCGGTGAGCCATTCGCCGGGGCTGACCGAGGGCAACGAGCCAACGACCGTGACCTCCTCGCGCTGGCCGCGCACCTTGACTTTCACCACCGCGAACCCGTTCTCCTCGTTGAAGAAGGTGACGCGCTCGATCAGTCCGGCCAGGCTCTCGACCGACGCTGGTGGTTGGGGCTGAGCCACCCGTCAAATGTCTTTACCGGCGGAAAAGACTTTCGCCACGAACGCGCCGATTCCGTAGTAATCCTGTGTGTCCGGGGTAAAGATCAATGGGTTGAGCAACCGGATGTCGATCGCGCCGCTGCTCCCGATGATGTCGTCGTCGGCTTTCGCGTCGAGCACTTCCCCGACAAACTGCGTGTGCAGCCCCAGATCGGCGACGTCAACCAGTTTGCATTCGAGGACGAGCGGAAACTCCTTCACATACGGCGCGTCCACCAGCTTGCTTTTCAGGGCGGTCAGCTTCGTCGCCGCGAACTTGTCGGTGGTCCGCCCCGAAACCAGCCCAAAGTAATCGACCTGCTTGACGTGCTTTTCGGAGGGGATGTTGACCGTAAAAGCCTTGCGTTGCATGAGGTTTTCATAGCTGCTCGTCACTTTGCGCAAGGAGACGGCGATGCAGGGCGGCTGCGAGCAGGCGATGCCGCCCCACGACGCGGTCATCACGTTCGGCTTTCCCGAGGAGTCGTATGTGCCCACGACCATCACGGGTGCGGGGTAAATAAGCGGCTTTGCACCTAAGGAACGCTTCATAATCCCGCGGAGTCTAGCGTCCCGCAACGCCAACGCAATTCCGAAACCCGGGCCCGGCCGAGCATCGTCGCACCCCACCTTTGGGGACATTGACAAGGGGCGAGATGCGCCGACTGGACTTCCGCCATGCAGCCCTTCCTGATCCTCGTATTTTTCTGCCCCCATATTTCTGCCTTCCATTTCCGTTTCTGCCTTTCTTTCCGGTTTCGGTTTTTGTCCGGATTTGTTACCAAGCTGTGATGCGTTCGAAGTTACTCCAGGATGTGACGCGGGTCGTGGTCAAGCTCGGCACGGGCGTGCTGACCGACAGCCGCAAGCAGCCCGACCTGGCGCAAATGGAGCGGTTGGTGGCCCAGATGGCCGAGCAATCTCAGGCCGGCAAGGAACTTGTCGTGGTGACGTCCGGCGCTGTCGGCGCCGGCATGGGCGCGCTCGGCCACGAGCGGCGGCCCGCTGAACTGGACGAGCTGCAGGCCTGCGCCGCCGTCGGGCAATCGCGATTGATGTCCACCTACGAACAGCTCTTCGGCAAGTTCGGGCTGTCGGTTGCGCAGATCCTGCTGACGCACGAGGACCTCGAGCACCACGAACGCCATCTCAACGCGCGCAACACCCTCGTCACCCTGCTGCGGCATCGGGTCGTCCCCATCATCAACGAAAACGACGTGATCTCGTTTACCGAGCTCAAGTTTGGCGACAACGACAAGTTGTCTGCGCTGGTAGCCTCGCTGTTGCCGGCGGATCTGCTGGTCATCCTTACGACCGCCGACGGCTTGGTGGAGAATTATGCCAAGCCGAATGCGCGGACCGTGCCTTTGGTGGAGCGGATCGACGCCGCTGTCGAGCGGATGGCCGGCGGCACGGATAGCGCCACCGCGGTCGGCGGCATGGCCTCCAAGGTGCAGGCGGCGAAGATCGCCGTTCGCTCCGGCATACCCCTGGTCATTGCCTCCGGCAGAAAGAAAGACTCGCTCGCCCAGGTTTTCGCCGGCCAGGACGAAGGCACGCTGTTCGTGCCGCAACCGGCTCGTCTGAAGGGCCGCAAACGCTGGATCGCCTTCTTCCATCATCCGAAGGGAACGCTGGTGGTGGACGCCGGCGCCCGGAAAGCCCTGCGCGATAACGGCAAGAGCCTCCTGCCGCCGGGCATTTCGCGGTGCGAAGGCGAGTTCGACGCCGGCGACGTGGTGCGGATCTGTGACCTCGATGGGACTGAGTTCGCCCGCGGCATCGCCGGTTTCCCCGCCGCGGAGATCAACTCGCGCCAGCTCAAACGGGTCGAAGTCGTGCACCGGGATAATCTGGTGATACTGTAGAAAGAAAATGGCCGTGGTTTATTTTCCTCCTCCTGCTCGTCCTCGTCCTCGTCCTCGTTCTCGAACATGAGGGACAGCAAATCGATTACGAGGACGAGAAAGAGGACGAGGACGATTCAGAGGACCTCGAAAATGAAGGACACCAAATCGATTACGAGGAGGAGAACGAGAACGAGGAGGAGGAGGAGGATGAGGACGAGAACGAGGACGAGAACGATTCAGAGATCCTCGCCCCGCGCGATTGACGATTTGCTGCGCATCATGGCTCGTCTGCGGGCGCCCGACGGCTGCCCGTGGGACCGTGAGCAGGACCACCAAAGCCTGCGCTGGCATGCCGTGGAGGAGGTTTACGAGCTGATCGACGCCATCGAGTCGCGCGACGACCATGAACTGGAGGAGGAACTGGGCGACCTGCTCATGCAGGTGGTGTTCCATTGCCAGTTGGCCAAAGAACGGCGCGCGTTTGATTTCGACAAGGTCGCCCGCCACCTGGCCGACAAGCTGGTGCGCCGGCATCCGCATGTGTTCGGCGAGGTCGACGTGAAGGACGTGGAGCAGGTGTGGAGCAATTGGGAAAAGATCAAACGGGCCGAAAAACACGGCACCCGGCATGCGCGGCCCTCCGCGCTGGACGGGATCCCAAAGCATCTGCCGGCGCTGCTTCGCGCCGAGAAACTGATCAAGAAAGCGCGCCGCGCAAAGCTGGCGGCTGAACCGCCCCCGCGTCGCAAGTTGCAGCGGGGCGAGGTTGCCCGCCAACTGTTCGAGTTGGTCCGCTACGCCCAGAGCCGGCGCTGGTCCGCCGAGGATTTGTTGCGCCAGGAAAGCGGGAAACGGGAACGCGCCTGGCGGAAGCGCGAACGGAAAACCCACTGCGGTTAGCAACGGTTGCGAGACTCCTCCGGAACCGGGGCAGGAGGGGGGTCGCCTGATGGCGGTGGGGAGGCGGTTAATGACTCGCGGAGGGCTTCGAGCTCGGAACGCGGAACGTAGCGGCGGAACGCGTTGCCGAAGTCGTCGAAGAGATATCCTTTTGAGGCGGCGTCGCCGATCCAGATGGAGCGGGGGCGAACGTCGTATTTGCGGAGTTGCTGCGCGAGCCAGAGTTCATTGATGGCCTTGCCGCGGCGGAGCTCGGCCCAGGGGCGGTCGGGGAGGCTGTTGAGTTCGAGGACCAGGTCGCGGCTGAACATCTTATCGGCTTGAGCCGTGGCGAAGATGACGAAGATGTCGAAGAGGAGAGCGCTGACGGGGCTGTTTTCCTCGGCGCTAACGGTGAGGCCGACGGCGGCGTTGCGGGCCAGTTCAGGCCAGTGGCCGCCGGCGATGTCGGCGAGAGCGAGCAAGGGTTCCCAGATATCGGCCGCGCGGTCGTTGAGCCCGGGCGGGGTTGAGGGCCTGGCACCGGCAATATCGGCGGCGTGGTCGAGGACGAAGCGCGCGCACTTTTGTTTGAGCGGCGTGGGGACGAGGTGGCGCAGACGGTCGCATTTTTCGGCAGGGGTCTTGCGGTGCATGCGGATGACGATGCAGCGGTCGGCGAGGGTGTCGGGGAGATGGCCGATGCCGGCGATGAGCTTTGGGCACCAGCAGGAGAAGCGGGCGAGGCGGCTGGCCGGGCGAGCATCGGTGGTTGAAGGCTGGGGGTTGACGCGCACAACATAAGCGGTGTCTTTGCTGTAGCCGGAATTGAGGATGCCGCGCAGTTCATCATTGCCGAGGAGGAGGGTATCCGCCTCGTCCATGAGGAGGGTGGGGCGGGTCTCTTCGATGACGCGGAAGAAAGCGGGGGAGCTGATGTTGGCGGCGACTTCGGGGCGTCTGACGAGCCGGCGAAGGAGGTTGATGAGCGTGGTCTTACCGCAGCGCTTCTGAGGAGACTCGATGCCGATGTAGGCACTGACGTCGCGCAGGTGAAAAGCGTAGGTGTGGAGAACCCAGAGAGCACAAGTTTCCGGACTCCACCTTGGCAAAATGACGAAGCGGGAAAGGATGTCGCGCAATTCATCGAGGAGCAGGATCCCATCGACGGGCTCGGACCAGGGCTCAACATCGAACATCCAGCCGGGCGCGGGCGCAGGGCCTGGCGCGGGGACGCCGGGGCTGGTGAGTGAGGCGGGGACGGCATTGGTGGTGTCGTGTTCGTTTTGTTCGTTTCTGGATTCGGCATTCATATTCTTTTGGGGGGAGCTTATAGAGGCCACTTGGACAAAAGCTGTCCAAGTGAATTAGAACCAAAAAGAAATCTTTGGGGGGCCTTGGAGCGGAGGTCGCAGGGTGGCGGTGTGGTGAGCGTGGGCGGGGTGCCGGGATTTGATCGTTATCCGGCGTTAACAGGCGTGAACCAGCGCTATCCGGCGTTAGGCAATGCGGGGCGCTGGAGTCATGCCTGGGCCGGAGGGCTTCCGTGGCAGGTTCGCCGGGAGGAGGGGTATACTCCCAGGGGTATAGACCCGGCAACCCGGCAGGAGCTCGGTAAAACCGGGGGATTTTTTGCGTTTTACCCGGCAGAGTACCCGGCAGAAAGCGGCAGCGGAGCCGGCAGGGCGCGCCAGCAGGGGGTGAGTTCCCGGGTTTCCGCGGCAGCCAGATTAATCACTTGTATTTGATGATCCGGCCGAAGCCGGAGCAGATTATGGGGTGGGCAAAGGAAACGGGTTTGCTGGAGCCCGAGGGGCTGGTGACTGATTTGCCACCCTGGCACGATGGATTGCGGTTGCAGCGCGGCTGAGGTGAGAGACTATAGCGCTCGAAGAAAGGAAAGCGGTTATGGAAAAAGCGAATGAGATCCTGGCGGAGTTCAAGCGATACAAGGGGACTCTGAACGCGGAGATGCCGGAAGTGATGAAGCACCTGGACGCGTTGTTCCAGGTGTCGCTGGCGGGCGGTGCGCTCTCGACCAAGGAGAAGGAGTTCATCGTGATCGGCATCGCCCTGGCGACGCATTGCGAGCCGTGCATCGTGGTGCACCTGGAGAAGGCGCTGGCGGCCGGCGCGACGAAAGCGGAGCTGTTGGAGGCGTGCGGGGTTGCCATAGCGATGGGGGGCGGGCCGGCGATGGCTTATGTGCCGCTGGTGCTTAAGTATCTGGAAGAGCGTGCCTGAGTTTCGGAAGCATGCGTTTTCCCCCCTTACTCAGGAACAAGTTCTACCGGCGGCGGGCGGTTTTCACGCCAGAGAACCTGTTGCGGGAGGCGCGGCGGCAGAAGGGGATGGCGAAAAGCGAGGTGCCGGAGATTTGCGTGCTGGATCCGGATGGGGACCTGGTCAGGTATTTGCGCAGGACCGGGGCGGCGAAGCTGAGCGCGGCCTGGGCGTGTTACCACACGGAGCTTTACGAGTTTGAGGCCGGAGGCGCGCGGGTGGGCGTGCTGGGTTGCGCGGTGGGAGCGTCATTTGCGGTGCTGGTGACGGAGGAGCTGTTCGCGTCGGGTTGTAGGCTGGTGGTGAGCGTGACGTCGGCGGGGCGGCTCCTGCCGGTTCGGCCGCCGCCATATTTCGTGCTGGTGACGCGGGCGCTGCGGGATGAGGGCACGAGTTATCATTATATGCCGACATCGGATTACGCGGAGATTCGGCCGAGGATGCTGGCGCTGGCGCGGCGAGCTCTGAAGGGCGCCGAGGTCGTGATCGAGGAGGGGGCGGTGTGGACTACGGACGCGCCGTTTCGGGAAACGAAAGAGGCGATTGCTTTGGCGAAAAAGAGGGGGCTGCTGGCGGTGGAGATGGAGAGCGCGGCGCTGTATGCGTTTGCGACGGCGCGGAACCGGCCGGTGCTGTGCCTGGCGCACGTGACGAACTGCTTGGCGCAGGCTGAGGGTGATTTCGAGAAGGGCGAGGCGGAGGGTAGCGTGGCGGTGCTGGAGTTGTTGGGGCGGCTGGCGCGGGAGTGGGGGAGGCGCGGCGAGGGAAAGTCCGAAATCTGAAGTGTGAAGTGGATGCCGAGCGGGCGGCGGGTGGGGCGCCGGATAATGTGATGCGCGAGGTGATTGAAGCGGTGAAACCGAAGGCGCTGCGGGAGCGGATGCTGAGAGTTTGGTTGAGAGTTGAGGGTTGAAAGTTGAGTGGAGAAGGAAGGCTAAAGGCTAAAGGCTAAAGTCTGAAGGCTGAAGTAGTTGCAGTAGCAGACGCTGAAAAGGTCAAAGGAACCACTGCATTTCGGTTTCGTCCCTGTGGATGACCTAGCGCCAGAGATACTCGCCCGGCATGCGGAGGAGTTTTAGGTTTTCGGGGAGCGGGTGTCTGGTTCGGCGGCGACGGCGGTCCCACCAGATGACGCCCACGAGCACCGCGGCAATCCCGCCGCCGCGATGCTTCATTTGGCACTTCCGCTCCTTTGATTCAGCAATTGCTCGAGTTTCCCCAATCGTTGCTTCAACTCCGCATTCTCAGCTTCAAGTTGGTGGAAGCGGCCCTCGGAGTTCGCGCTTCGAACTTCAAGCTTTTCATTAAGTCCCTGGATGGCGGCAAGCGCTACGCCGTCGGCGTCCACAGTGGCAATATGCTTGTCGTCCGGGCCGACGCCGAAGGCGGCGTAAAAGTCCTGGGCCATCGGGCCCATATGGCGAGTAGCGCTGTCGTTCCTGTAATTCCACTGACTCAAAGGAAGACTGGCGACTTTATCGAGCACGGCCCGGGTGTCCACAGGGCTGAAATTCTCCTTGGCGTTGCGGTCGCTGCGGTTCACGAAGGTCCCGTTGACCCACAGGCCGCCGTCCGTCAGATGCATCAGTTCAACCCCGCCACCGGGATCCGCGTAGCCGTTGGCATGCTGGCCACCTTTGTACCAAAGGAATCCGTTTTGGCTATAGTTGCCGTCGCAACGGAAGTACATGGAGTAATCCTGGACGCCAATGCCGTATGCCGAGGCATACAGGTTCAACATTTGGCGCAGAGACGAGCCGAACCAGAGCGGGCCGTTAAGGTTCGCTCCTCCCTCGCTCCAAAGCGTGATTTTGCGATTGGTGTCGCTAGTGCCGGCGCCAACGATGTCCAGCGCGTCACCGCTGAAGAGCTGGTACCCAATCTTACCGGCGTCGATCTGCTTGCCTGGAATCTCCGCCCCTAACTCAAGCGGTCCGGTAAATCGAGTCCCCCCGGCCGCCCGCACGCAGAACTGGTTGTCAGCCGTGCTCGTGAGAGGGATTTCACTGGAGTAATCGGACCAGACAAAAGCGCCCCGGTGCATCGCTCGGGCATGGTAACCGGCGGCCAACGAGTAGTCGCCGGCTGCATAGGTCCACTCACCGATGGCCGTGGAAACCAACCCACCTGCAATGCTCCCCCTGCCCATGGCCGTGGACACCGACCCCCTTGCGGTCGTGCTATCGCCCATGGCCGTGGACATATCCCCGCTTGAGGTCGTGCGATACCCCACGGCGGTGGACATGTGCCCGGTTGCAGTCGTGCTATGCCCCATGGCCGTGGACATATCCCCAGTTGCAGTCGTGCGATACCCCACGGCCGTGGAGGTGCGACCGAGAGCAGCCGTGGCCTCCCCCATAGCAGTGGCATTCAAGCCTGAGGCTTCGGAACTCCAACCCATGGCCGTTGAGTTTGGCCCCCTTGCGATGCTCAATTTGCCCATCGCTACCGAATTATCGCCGGTGGCAATATTTGCAGATCCGCCCACCACAGCGGCATAATTGCCCCCCACGAAGTTAGGCTCTGCCGAGTTTCCTCCCCCAGCGATGAAAGCACCATAAACACCATTGCTGACCAAGTTTCCCGAATAGCCGCCGATGAGATTAGGACTGAAGCTGGTGAAGTTAGGATCCCACGATGGCTCCAGCCGCAAAACCCGGACGTCGTTGACGCGCACCTCGAACGGACGAAGATCGGTCGTCCCAAGAAAGTTATTGGCTGGATCGGTCCCGGCATTGCCTGTCCGCGACCAGGCATCTGCCGATCCAGGCAGCCCTTGCGCGCCTTGTGGACCCTGGGGACCAGTGGCTCCCACCGGCCCTGCCGACCCCTGCGGTCCCGTCGCGCCCACAGGTCCCTGTGGCCCGACTGCGCCTTGCGGACCGGTCGCACCCGTATCGCCCTTTTGCGCCAATGTTGTCCAGTCGGCTCCTTCGACCGGTGGCGTATTCGAATTGCTCTGCTTCGCCAGCCACGATGTGCCACTGTAGGCGACCGCGTCATTGGTGGGGTAGCTGGCCGCAGCGGTCCAGGTTCCGCGCCAGTTCACACCCACAGCACCTTGTGGACCTATCGGCCCAACAGCCCCTGCCGGGCCCGTCAACCCCTGCGGACCGGTTGCACCAACTGGTCCCTGAGGCCCCGTGGCGCCGGTCGCGCCGTTTGGACCCGCTGGGCCTTGCGGCCCTTCCGGACCCATCGGCCCGGCCGGGGTCATCGCGTAAAGCGCATACGGCGCCGCCGTCAGCGCCTGGCGTGGAGACAATGTCACAAAGCCGCTCCCGGAGCTGTTGGTCCGCACCCCGATCTCCAGCCAGCGCGCGTTACCGTCGAACACGCTGCCGAAATCCAACGCGACGGTGAACAAGCCGTTGCTGACGGCGGTGGCAGCCTGAGTGATGGCGACCCCGATCTGCGCGCCGCTCGATCCGGCATCATAGAGCGTGAATCTCAGATCGTAGTTGCCATTGGCGGGCGCGGCGCCGTCATTCAGCCGCCCCTGGTAGGTGAAGGCGCTGCCCTGGGCGCGGCAGGTTGAGAGCATCGGGTTGAGGCTTGAGAGAAAGACCAGGATCGTCAGAGTTCGCATGGGCTGACACTTCAGAAGGGTTGTAGGGCGCCGACGTATCGAGGCTTGAGGCCCCAGGCCGCCGCGCCGGTTGAGAAGGCCCTCAAGGTTTGATCAGGCGATAGAATTTGTTCGGCAATGCCGCGGGAACAACGACGGGATTGGTGGCTCCGCTGGTTGAATTGACCCAGTTAGGAGCAGCAAGGCTCAGTGTTTCCTGCAGCACGAAGCCGGCAGTGTTGGGGGTCCAGGAAATCTGCGCGAACCCCGGAGAAGCCGGCGCAATAGCCAAGGTGGGCGCGCCGACGGTCTGGACGGCGGCAGGCAAGGCCCAGAACCCGCCCATAACCGAATACTGGCCGTTGGTCAGCGGCCCGCCGGCATCGGGCTGTCCAATGCTGCCGGTGACGGAATAGACGCCGCTGGTGCTGGTGCCGCCGCCGCCAGCGACGGTGAACCAGTCAATGGTGTAGCTGCCGCCGCTTTGTCCTCGGGCGCTCCCCGGTAAACCTAGCAGCCCAAGAAGAAGCAGAGCCAAACTGAAGAATTGTGTTTTCATAGGCATCGAGGCTGGAGTCCGGCTAATAAACAACTTCGACGGTGCGCACAGACGCGACCCAGCGGGTGTTAACGGCATTAACCCCGCTAACCTGGAATACCAGGGCACGATTCGTATTGTCTGCCAGCGGTGTCACACTGGCTGAAATGAGGTTCTGTCCGAGGATGGTCACCGAAGGATTGCCGACCAGGCTCGTGACTCCGCCGGCGTTTCGGATTACACCTTTTGCCTCCCAGGCAATCGATGTTCCGTCCGATACGCGAGCTACGATAAGCGCCTCGAAGGCCCACGTGGCGTTGACCGGCACACTGATGCGCTTGCTGGCGCCATCCAGGAACAGTTCCGTGTTTAGCGCGCTGGAGGTGGCATTGCGAACAACAAAGATCGAACTTTGAGCGTCCCCAGCGCTGGCAAACCCGCCACTCGCATAGGCGAGTTGGCCGTAGCTCCCGGCGTTCGCGCTGATCCCCCCGGGGATGGTGGCATAGTCCGAGGTCGCCGAGTTGCCATACCCGCCGCCGACGGTCGCCCTCATGCCGCCGGCCAGATTGCCGTCTCCCCCCCCAACGGTGGCGGCATAGCCGGTGGCGGCATTAAAGACACCACCGCCCACCGTGCCGAATGGGGCGTCATCGATGACGGCGTTGTCATTGCCAACCAGGTTGCCAAAGCCGCCTCCGATGGTGCCATCCGAGTCGGTCACCCGGTGTGCCTCAGTACCGTAAACCTGGGCGGTCTTCGCGCCCCCGCCAGCGACCACCGCTCCGCGAACTCCGCTTGTGATCACGGGAGCCTGCAGATCGCTCATCCCGGCGATGAGGTTGGCTGATGCACCGGCGCCGGTAGTGGGAGTCGCGCGCCACGCGACCTGGCCCCCAGCCTGGAGTATCAAGGGTTGGCCGGCAGGGCTTGCCATTTGTTGAGCTGTGATGGTGCCGGCAACGTCCAGCAACGACGCGGGGGTCGTCGTTCCCACCCCTATTTTCCCCGCATTGGCGGTCGCGAGGCCCGCCGAGACCTTCGCCAGCGAAGAGGCGTCGCTCGCGAGCTTGATGGCGGTGACGGAATTATCGGCCAGGCTCGCAGTGGTGACCGCATTATTGACCACGGTGCTGGCCAGGGTGGCGGTTCCTGCCGTCGCCGCGGTCCCGGCTTGAGGGGAGTAGATTGCATAAGGGGCAGACGTAATGGAAACTCGAGGGCTTAGCGTCGTATAAGCCGCGGAACTGCCGTTGGTCCGCACTCCGATTTCGATCCAGCGATCGCCGCCGTTAAAGCTGCCGGTCGCAAACTGGAGACTGGCGGTGAACAAGCCGTTGACCGCCCTCGAGGTGGCGGTGACCGGGGTTCCCACCTGCGCGCCCGCGCTGAGAGCGTCAAAAAGAGTAAACCGCAAGTCATAAGTGCCGTTTGCAGGGCCGGCGCCATCGACCAGGCGGCCTTGCCAGGTAACTGCAGTGCTTTGGGCCAGCGCTGTGGCTTCGCACAACACCAGAGCGGCAAACAAAGTGCAGGATGCCAGACAATACTTCACAAGTTTCACAATCGTTCCTTTCGATTTGGTTGGTGGGTGAGCAGCGACCGCAGCGATCCGATCGCGAACAAAACGCAGGAATCTGCGCTCCATCACTGTCGCGCTTGGATCACGGAATGCGATCATCTAAGAATAGAACCCAAAATCCGGAGGTGACCTTTCAAGAAAGTGATGCAGTGTAGAAGAAACGCACACGGCAGGGGCATCGGAAAGGCTCCGGTCCCCTCCGCGGCGGGCCAGGGAGAAGCTGGAGCGGCTGCAGTGGTTGAAAGGGGACCGTGCGGTTTTCCGCCGCGGATGCGTCAGTCAGGCCCAAGGTCCACTTGCAAGTTCCACCGCTTGGGCGGCGGAGGTTCCTGAGCTGCCAGGATGGGCGGTCCAGTCCAATCCAGCCCCAACTCCCCCAGGCGGCGCCGCAACCGGCGAAGGTCCCACAATTCGATCCCTGACTTTTCCCCGGCGAGGGCCAGGCGGGTGCCGTCTGGACTCGGGCAGATTTCGCGGAGCATTTCCGGCGCCGGCAGCGAGGCCAGTTCCTCCCACGTAGCGGATCGGAACATTCGGATCGTTGAATCGACGTCGTGGGCCAGGAACACTTCGCCGTCCGGGGACCATGCCTGGGCGGCGACAGAAACGGCGGTCCGGCGGATTTGGTGCACCAAGCGCCAATCGGCCACACGCCAGATTAAAAACGACTCGGGTGTTCCCGCCGAAAGCCACCGGCCATCCGGGCTCACTTTGCAGGTCCAGGCTGGCGGACAGGGCAGGTTGGTAGTGATCGTGCCAGTCCCGACGTCCCAAATCCTTATTCCTCCATCCATGAGCGAGGCTGCCACGAAGCCTCCAGCCGGAGCGAAAGCGACCGCACGAACGCCGCCCGTGTTGAGTTCACGGCAGCCGGATGGGGCCTTTTCGACAAGGAGAAACAAATGACGACTCGCGGTGAGAAAGGCGATCCGCAGCCCGTCGTTGGAGACCGAGAACTCCCTGGTGGCGCCGAGCTTCGCGGGGGAAAGGCGCTCGGGAGGGCCCACATGGATCTCGCCCTGCACGGGATCGACGATTATCGGCCAGCGGCGCACCCCATTTTCACCGCTCGAGTACAAGCTGCGGCCCGGGACGGCGAACAGAGGCCGCTCCATACCGGTCGGCGCCAGTGCCTGTGCATAGCTGGTCGGCGGCAACCAGACAGAAAAGCCTGCGTTGCCCTCGCCGGCGAGCACGTCTGCATCAAGGAAGACTGCGCCCCACAGGCTGCGCAGACCGGTCGGCGCTTCCTGCCGCGGGTGTTGCTCGAGCCAGGCCACTTCGGAGGGCGGAGTCATATCGAAGATTTCCCATTGGCGATCGTCCCACCTGTGCCAGGCGATGCGGCGCGCGTCCGCACTGAAACGCATGCCGTTGCCCGAGCCAGCCATCCGCAGTACTGCTTTTTGTCGTGCCACGTTCCAAAGCACCGTGTGGTTGTCCCAGGAAGCACTGAGCAGCCACTGCGCGCTGGAGTCATAAGCGGCGTCGATGACTTCGGCCTCGTGGCCGCGGAGAACGCCGGATTGCGACCCGGTCTCCAGGTTCCAAAGGCGCAAATCGCGTTCACCGGACGTGGTTACGATCTGGCGGCCATCCGGGTGCCAGACCAGGTTTTCAAACCCGGTAATACGATTCGTGAAAGACTGTTGCTCCACACCGGTTACCAAATCGCGGACGGCAAAAGAACCTTTCCCGATGCTCGCGAACCGGGCACCGTCACTGCTAAAGGCAATCGAGTTGGTAAAGGAGCCCTCAATCACGCGCACCTGGCGGCACGCCTCCAAATCAAAAATGTGCAGCGCCCCGGAGTCGTTCGGAATTGCGGCCAAGTGGCCTCCGGGAACCATATAGAGACCCCTGGGTTCGCATGTCAGAGCGATCCTGCGCGGGAGCGCCGGCTCCGGCCTGTTCCCAGTCGGGGAGCGCGTCGGGCGGTCAGTGCCGGGAGGCGAGATGGCGAGTGGCCACACCAAAAAGAGTCGATTGCTGTAGGTGGCGCAAAGGTAATCACCCAGCGCGCTGAAGTCCAAGGCCGCCAGCCCCGCGGGAGCCGGTGCGGACGCCGAAACACCGCCGGTTGAAAGACGGGCAAGCACGCGATCGTCCTCAACCGACCTCACGAAAATGTTACCGTCGGCATCGTTTGTGGCGTAGCGTCGGACGAGGTTGTCAAAAACCACCAGTCCGCCCGGGATCGTCCGCGAGTGACTGATGTCAGGCAAGCCAAGGGCGGCGACCGCTTCGTTTCGCAGCGCAAGGCTGTTGGTTTTGCGGGCAGCCTCGTAAATGATCGAGAGCGCGCGGGTCCGCTGTCCCGGCACGCCGGTCAGTCGGGTGGCGCGGGCCAGGAAGAGCTGTTGCTCCACGAAACGGGTGGAGAGTTCCCGCTCGGCCGCCTGGGCGCGCAGCCGCTCGCGATTCGCCCAAACACCCAGGCCGGTGCTAACGAAAGCAACGCCCGCGACCACCGCTGCCATGCGCAAGGTCACCTTCAACCACCGCTCGAGCCTTCGCCAGCGGCGGGCGGAGCGGCCGGCTCCCAGGAGCATCAGGTCCGATCGCAGGTCTTCCATGCGAGCGTACCTGCGGCGCGGATCGTTTTCCGCCGCGCGGATGATGATTTCGTTGAGATCGACCAGCACCCTCCGATTCGGCACCGTGGTGAAATCCTCTGGCAAACGTGGGAAATCCTGCACGGCCCTTCCGGTGGCCATTTCGTAGAGGACCTTGCCCAGGGCGTAGATATCCGCAGCCGGCGTGCCGGGACCATCTGGCGGGATATACCCTGCCGTGCCGACAAACGACGGCGGTTCCTCGCTGGTGGTGACCAGGCCGATGTCCGCCAATTTGGCAACGCCATTAACGAAGATGACGTTGGAGGGTTTGATATCCCTGTGCACGAGGTCGCGCGCGTGGAGGTAAACCGCGGCTTCTGCAATTCCGAGCGCGGTGCTGACACATTCCTCGATCGATACGCGCCCTCTCGCACGCAAGACTGATCTCAGGGTGCGGGGCTTATAGGTGTCTAACGGTTGCCGCGTCGGATAATGCGCCGTGGGGGGGGCGCCGCCGGCGAAAACTTTCCGGAGTGCGCCGTCGGTAGCAGGGTCGCCGTCGCCCGCGTTCTCGTCGTCAGCCAGCTCCATGACGTACCAAAAGCTCTGGCCGTCGGCGGCTCGCCCGACGTGAAGAACATGGACCAGGTTGGGTTGACTCCGAGAAACGGGTTCGTACCGCACCACCCCGTCGAATTCCCTCTGGAAGGCGCGGCGGTGCGGCAGTTCGTCGCACCGGAGCACTTTCACTGCGCGGTACTGCCCGGTCACCGCTCGTGCCAACCAAACTTCACCGAATGCCCCCCGGCCGATCGGCCTGAGCATTTCATAGTCGGGAATGTCGGGCGGCGCTTTGGCCATGGTGGGAGGTTTAATGGCAGCCAACCGCACTAGTCATCTATGTGCTTTCAAAACAACGCTTCCCCTGACTGCGCCCGCTCATAGATTGCCGGCCCGACGCAGCCGGTCAACTTCTCTTTTCAGCTGCCGCCCCAGCCGCGTTCTCACGAGATATACAGTCATCACGCTAATCTCGAGCGCCCGGGCCACTTCGGATGCCGACTTTCCCTGAAGCACGCAAAGGTCCAGAATCTGCGCGTGTTTTGGATTGCATCGGCGGCATAGCTGTGCCACCGCTCGCTCCAACAACGTTTTGTGCCATTCTTCTTCCCAAATCTGGTTCAGATTACCCGGGTCCGGCACTCGTTCCTCGGTCGCTGTCCTGTCGTCCTGCCCCTCGCGAGACGAATGGTGCCGAAGCTTTTCCTGAGGTGCCTGGTCGCGAAAATGGGTGGCCACCCGCCAACGGACCTGGGTTAACAGCCAGCCTTTGAAATTTCCTCCGGCCGGGTCAAATCCACGGATGTTCTTGGCCACCCGCACAAGCGTTTCTTGTTCAATGTCCTGCGCTTCGGCTTCGGTCAACCCAGCCCGGCGAGCCGTTCGGCGGATCAGTCCGGAGTACAGGTTGCGAAATTCCTCCCAGCTTTGTTCGTCTTCCCAATTCCCGAGCCGTTCGAGCAGACTCGCTCGCGTCGGAATGGATCCTGTCTCGCTTCGTTTCATGCCACCGTGGACTCCCTTCATGAGAGCCTCTACAAATACAACCCGCTTTCTTCCGCCGTGCTTTCAAGAATCTTAATTGAACTGCAAACACAAAGCGCCCGGAACCAGATTCCGCGCTCTCGCCTTCTTAGCAACCCTGAATGTAGCAATCCCTGTGGGAGAATGTCGATTGCGAGCGCGCGGCACAGGGGTTGCCTCCTTTTTAGTCACGATTAGTGACACGAAAACCGCCTTCTGATGCCGGGTCGCGCTCAAGTGGTCGAAAACAGCCAGGCGTTAAGTGGCTGGTACGGCATACTTGGGCAAAATCGGGCAGAAGAATTACCGATTCCTGGCTACGAACTTAGTGAGAAACGGCCCAGGGCTCGTCGGTTGGTGGGGCGGAATGCCAGATTTGTGGCGGAGATCCAGGCGCTTTACACGCGCCTGAGCGCTCTTTTCGCCCCCCGCAGGATTCAGCAGAAGCCCCTTGACCCGTCTATTACTTCACACTTTAGGTTCTCCCCCGTCATGGCCGTGACGAAACTAAACTGACGGAAGAATCGTAAGGTGAATCGACATATGAAAAACCATGTAAACGTAGAGGAATGGGTCGCGATGTTCGAGGCGATCGGCCTGGACGAGGCCCGGATGCACCAGTGGCACAAGCTGTTCGAGACCCGCCACCCGGATGCGCACCAAGGCTTCCTGGAGTGGCTGGGACTCGGCTGGGAAGAGATTGATCGCATCCGGGCAAAGTTTAGATAATCGCATCCGGGGGCGGTGGCGCCCTGGGCGCCACCGCCCCTACGAGGCCGTGAAGACCTACTCGATCTCTAAACTCGCCCGGGCGTGCGGGCTCTCCCGCAGCACCCTGCTCTATTACGACCGCCTCGGGTTGTTGAAACCGTCCGGCAGAACCGGGTCAGGCTACCGCTACTACGGCGAGGGTGAGCGGCGGCGCCTGAGACGTATCGGCCGCTTCCGCCTGGCGGGACTCACCCTGAAGGAGATTCGCGGCGTGCTTTCCTCAGGCGGCAAGCCCGGGACGCGGTTGCTGGAAGAACGCCTGCGCGAGACCGCTGACAAGATCGTGGGTCTGAAGAACCAGCAACGGCTGCTCGCCGGCATGCTGCGGCAGGTCGCCTCCGGCAAGCGCCCGCCGATGGTGGACGTGAAGCTGTGGGTCAAGATGCTCCAGGCGGCGGGAATGGACGAGGATGGGATGCACCGGTGGCACAGCGAATTCGAGCGCCGTGCCCCGGAAGGGCACCAGGAATTCCTCCTCTCGCTCGGTCTTTCGCGACAGCAGGTCGAAGAGGTGCGCCGGTTGAGCCGCGAAGCGTGGTCCATCGGCCGGGCCGAAGCTGCCTCGCGCCGGAATCGGGCCCGCTCCCGCGTCAGTTGGCATGACTCTAAAGCGCCAATTTCCCAGCCGAAGCAGTTGGCAGGGCCGTGACGGCGAACCTGTAGAGCCCATACCAAGCGCATGCCAGCTAGTTTCATAGCGGAACTGATTCTGCAGCCGGTTTTCGAGTTTGTCTTTTATGTCGGCGGCTACTATGTGGGGCGCTTAATCGTGCCTGTTATCTCGGTTGGGCGGTGGAAGTACGACCGGTTGCTGCGTGAGGTGCCAAAGAAAAAGCTCAAGTGGAGCGGAACCTACCACCTCCGCGGGCGGCAGATTTATCTTACCTCGGAAGCGACGGCGGGGGTTGGAGTGTTGTTCGTTGTGGCGGTCGGTGGCTTACTACTGTTATGGCGGTATGCGTTCTGATGGAAATTT
>DATDCV010000465.1:0-3198 GCA_036524155.1 Verrucomicrobiia bacterium | reverse complement strand
GTGGTTTCCGGCGGCATCCACGTCATCCACGGTGATGCTGGGACGCCTGGTGGCGGGTGAGCCGTCTTCCTTAAGGGCACGTCCGGGAACAAGCGTCGTGTGCAGGAGGCGCAGACGTTGCATTTCTCCGGTGACGTGAATCGCCCCTTCGATCAGAAGTCCGCTAAGGCTCAGCTCCGATCCGGGATGATTGCCAGTCAAAACGAGCCTGCGGCCGGTGGGTTTGATGTGAGGGCGCCGGCGGTCTTCGGCCTGAATCACGAGAAAACGGTCGTCCGCCAACGACACCGGAGAGTTCAGCGCGTACGTCCGATTGTCCACAATGGTGATGACGGCGTTAGGCTTGCCCTGTAAGACCCACGCGTTCATCGCGGCGTTCAGAGTGGGAAAGTCCGGAGCGACCCCGCCTTCACGAACCGTGAACTGGACGCCGGGAGGCTGGGCATTAATCACCACTTCGTGATTCATCAGCCATTTGGCGCGTGGGTAAGGGCCTCCTCCCAGATCGGCGCTGAAGCCGTAGTGATAGTCTACGTCCACGCCCCGTGCGGGTACAAAGGTCGTACCGAAGGCGATGCGTCCCAGCCGCACATCCACACCCACGACGTTTCCCGTCGGCTGCAACCAGGGTTCAAGATTGCGACACTCGATTTGAGCTTCGGGCACGAGCACGCCGTCGCGAAAGATGGCGAAGCTGTTCCCCGTACCGTAGAACTCTCCTCGCAGTTTAAAGAAGGCCCCCGGCCGAATCGGTCCGGGAACGTGCAGCTCCGTTGCCAAAGCCGCTTCGTTGCCTTCGCGCCGAAACTTGGAAAACAACGGTGTATCATTCCCCAGAGGACTGAAATGAAACTGCCAGGGTTGGGCGCCAGGACGCGCCACGACCTGCTCCATATGATAGTCACGAAGGCGCCAAAGGAAGAAACCGATGTTTCGGATGTTGTACCAACCCTCGTCCTGACGAGGAAAGCGCACATCCACGGTGTGACTCATGAAATCGAATGGACCGTTGAGTCGGTCGACTTTTTCGGGGTCGCGCAGGTCGGGACAGCCCAGGCTGTGCAGGCGCAAGTGGTTCAAGTTTTGATTCCAGATCAGCAGTTCGAAGAACTCCATCGCGTGCGCAGCCCAGCCGGTCACATCGCGCGCCAGCTCTTCCAGCATTGGGAGCGTGCCTTTGCGCCGCCGATAATAGATTGTCTTCGCGACGTCAGCTCGGGTGCGAATGGCGTTGGTGGGACGCAAATCCGGCCCGATAAGATCGTCAAACAGTTCACGGGCTGTGTCCGGGGCCTTGAGGTTCTGCGCATCGTTGAGGAGGTTGTTGCTGACCAGGTCACCGATGTACGGAACGGCCCAAGGTTGGCAGGTCTCGATGAAGAAGTTGTCCCAGAGAAGCTGGATGTCCGAATGGACGATGTCCGCCTGCTCGGTCACGAGACGAAGAAGATCCCGCAGCGGGAATCCTACTTTCTCATCCCGTTCGCGATACAGGACCGGCATCAAGTTATACAGCCGGTCGAGAAGTTCCGTTCCGTTGTTCATGGGCACTGGCTAATCAGGCAAACCGCCCGAAGTAACGATCTGGATGTCTTCGGCAGGCACTTCCACCACCGCCAGCTCCCCTGGCAGAGCCGGCGGCGAAGGAATCGAGTTTGGCCGAGCGGAAAGAATGCGCAAGGTGCGCTGGACTGGATCAAGCGTCGCGCCGCGTGCCGCCAGGAACCCAGGCGACCGATCCTTGAAATGAAAAAGATCGATATCGACAGACTTCACGCCCTCCACCTGCTGCAACACCGGGTAGATGTCGCTCAAATCCAGCGGTTGGCCAAAGAGCAGCGACTCAAATGACAGTGCGGCCAGCAATGCGTTCACCGCCGCATCCGCCACCTTGCTTGCCACGTAAGTCGGTTTCACGGCCACCGCCGCTTGGACCACAATGGGCACTTGCACATAGTTATCCAGGAAGAGAGCGTGATTGGGATCGCGCTGCGTGGTAAGGCTGCCATGAATGCGAGCCAGATCTGCCGGCGTGAAAAGCTGTCCCGCCTGCCCGGCGATCGTCAGGTGAACGGCCCGCGATTCCCGGTTCCAAACCCACGTCGCGAGCGCCTTTGCGACCTCACCGGAAGTCCGGACCAAATCCTCGAAATCGCGCAACGAGACCGCGCGCCCGAAGGTGCGAACCGTGGTTGGTGCATTCTCGCGGGCTTGCTCAATGGATTCGGGATCCGCTCCTCCGGTGGCCGCAGCAGGATTGCTGACGGACCTGAGTCCCACGGGCAAATCCAGGGGAGCGCGCAAGGCTCTAGCCGCAACGCGACCAGACAATCCGGCGCCCTCCCGATAGTCAGCCACGACGTTCCCGCGTCCCGAAGGCAGGCGGGTGCCCGAGCGTCCGTCGCCGAATCCGACGGTCACGGTTCCATCATCGCCGAGCCGTGTGGTGTAAACCTGATCGGCGGGACCCTTTCCAAACAAACTCGGAACTTCGGTCCATAGGACATTGTTGACCTGCACCTCCAGGGTGGACTCAGTGCCACCAGGGCCGGCGCTGGGAATGTAGGTCAGAGGCTTCTTTTGTAATTGGAACTTCTGGAATGCTGCCGAGGCATCGCCATCCCCCAAGACTTCGTCCGCCACGGTCTCGCCGTGGCTACCCAAGGCAATGTTGCCGAGCAACAGCGCCGAGTTTGCATCCAACTCAAACGTGGCTTCGGGCTGAAGCGTGATGGCCAGGTACTCCTGAATCGACGAGCCACCGGTTCCTGGCAGGATAACGAGGCGAGAGGCCAACGTGATTACCGTCGCGCGTTGGAAGGCCGGAGAGGGATCGGCGTTGCGCAGAGCTGCTTGAAACAGGCTCGCAGCATCAGCCAGGTCTGCCGGAAGCCCGCCTAGCGCCACGATGCGTGGTCCCACGGGCCCGAACGCAACCGATAATTCTCGCACCGGATTTGTCAAAACCGGGAATGTAGAAAGATCACCAGAGATCAGGGCGTCGATTCGGATCGCACCCGGTGATACCAAACCCAGTTCTCCGGCGCTGGTCTCATCGGCGGTCGCAGTACCAAATGTAATCGACAGACCAGGAACTCCCGGAAGGACAATCAATGTATCGCCGGCCTGGGTGACACGGCTCAGCGAGAATTCAGGCGCGGACGGGAGTGATGCGTGCATGGCGGCTTGCAGGGCCGT
>DATDCV010000464.1:0-9304 GCA_036524155.1 Verrucomicrobiia bacterium | reverse complement strand
CTTTCGAAGAACCGTTCGACAAGGGCCTCCTCCGCATGAACCCGCAGTTACTCCGTATTTGACCGACGGATAAAAAGAAGCTTTCTTGGCGGCGGAAAACAGCATGACCGAGACAAAACCGTCCCTGAACGATTTGCGCATTGAACGCGGGCAGAGGCCCGGGTCACGGGGATGGGTTTGGGTGGTCCTGGTGGTGCTGGTGGTGCTGGCGGCGGGGGGAGCGGTGCTGTGGGGGCTGCGGGGCGCGCGCCAGGTGCCGGTAAAGACGGCGAGCGCGCGGGAAGCAGGCGCGGGTCCGGCGGACCGCACGGTGCTCAACGCCTCGGGGTACGTGACGGCGCGGCGCGCGGCGACAGTTTCATCCAAGGTGACGGGAAAAGTGACCGAGGTGTTGATCGAGGAGGGGATGAAAGTCCAGGAAGGCCAGGTGCTGGCGCGGTTGGACGACACGAACGTGAGGGCGAGCTTGCGGCTGGCGGAAGCGCAACTGGAGTCGGCCCGAAAAGCGTTGGCGGAGACCCTGGTGCGGATTAAAGAGGCCGATCAGGAACTGCAACGCGCGAGCGGCCTGGTGAAGAACGGGATTGCGACGCAAGCAGATTACGATCATGCCGAGGCGGCGGCAGCAGCGCTGAAGGCGAGGCTCGAGCAGCAAACCTCGGACGTGACAGTGGCCGAGCGGCAGGTGGCGGCCTGGCAACAGCAGATGGACGACACGGTGATCCGGGCGCCGTTTGCGGGAATCGTGACGTCGAAGAACGCGCAGCCGGGGGAAATGATCTCGCCGGTATCGGCCGGGGGCGGCTTTACGCGGACGGGGATTTGCACAATTGTTGACATGCAATCGCTCGAGATCGAGATCGACGTGAACGAAAGTTACATCAACCGGGTCGAGCCGGGGCAAGCGGTCGAGGCGGCGCTGGACGCCTACCCGGCGTGGAAAATTCCGTGCAAAGTGATTGCGATCATTCCGACGGCCGACCGGCAGAAATCGACGGTGAAGGTTCGCGTGGGGTTCGACAAGCTGGACGGGCGGATCCTGCCGGATATGAGCATTAAGGTGGCGTTTCGGGAAGGTGCGTCGGGAACCGGGGCGGGCGTGAGCAACGCGGTGTTGATCCCCAAAGCCGCGGTCCACCAGCAGGACGGACGCGAGGTGATCATGGTGGTGAACCGTGGTCGGGCGGAACGGAGAGCGGTGGCAGTCGCGAGTGTGGAAGGGGACGAAGCGCGGTTGAGCGCAGGGCTGGCGGCGGGGGAGAAGGTCCTGCTGGAGTGGCCGGCCGGGCTAAAGGAAGGCGCGGCAGTGCGCGAGATCAAATGAACCCGACCAGCCCGGACAACAGGTAAGCTAGGAAACCGGGAAGTGCTATGAACGAGCAAAGCGATGGCAGATTGGTTGAAGTAAACGGGGTGGAGAAGGTGTTCCACCGCGGGTCGGAGGAGATTCATGTGTTGCGGGATTTGAACCTGACGGTGGCAAGCGGCGAGTTCCTGGCCCTGATGGGGCCGTCGGGTTCGGGGAAGAGCACGCTGCTGAACCTCATCGGCGGGTTGGACCGGCCGAGCAAAGGGAAGGTATCGATCGCGGGCGAGCGGGTGGATGAGCTGCCGGATCGGCGGCTGGCGGACTGGCGGGCGCGGCACATCGGGTTTGTGTTCCAGCTTTACAACCTGCTGCCGGTGCTAACGGCGGAGCGCAACGTGGAGCTGCCACTGTTGCTGACCCACCTGTCGCGGGCAGAACGCAAGAAGCATGTCGAGACCGCGCTGGGAATGGTGGGGCTGGCGCCGCGCGCACGCCACTATCCGCGCACGCTTTCGGGCGGGGAGCAACAACGGGTGGGCATCGCCCGCGCGATTGTCACCGACCCGACGTTGCTGCTGTGCGACGAGCCGACGGGCGACCTCGACCGGAAATCGGGCGATGAGATTCTGAGCCTGCTGCAAGCGTTGAACAAGGAACAGGGCAAAACAATTATCATGGTGACACACGACCCGCACGCTTCGGCGCGCGCGACGCGAACGCTGTACCTCGACAAAGGCCAACTGAGCACTGAACCGGTGAAATGAAGTTCTTTCATCTTATCTGGAGCAACCTGAAGCGGCGGAAACTGCGGACGATGCTGACGCTGCTGTCGGTGTTCGTCGCGTTCCTGTTGTATGGATTGCTGTGCACGATCAAAGAGGCGTTCACGGCGGGGGTGACGATGGCGGGGGCGGACCGACTGATCGTGCGGCACAAAGTGTCGCTGATTATGAATTTGCCGGTGACCTACCAGGCGCGCATGGAGCGGATTCCGGGCGTGGCGGCGGCGATGCATTGGACCTGGTTCAATGGCATCTACCAGAACGAGCCGAAGAATTTCTTCGGCAGCTTTCCAGTCGAGCCGGCGGCGTTGCTGGCGATGTATCCAGAGTATCTGCTGCCGGAGAGCCAGAAGCAGGCGTGGCTAAAGACGCGCATCGGGGCGATGGCCGGCCGAACATTGGCGGACCGGTTCAAGTGGAAGATCGGCGACCGGGTGCAACTGACCTCGCCGATTTGGCCGCGGAAAGGAGATCAACCCTGGGAATTCGAGCTGGTCGGCATCTACGAGGGCGCGAAGAAGGGGACGGATACGTCCGGCTTCTTTTTCCGTTACGACTATTTTGACGAGGCCCGGGTGTACGGGGAAGGGCTGGTCGGCTGGTATGTGGCGCGGGTGACTGACCCGGAACGGGCGGCGGAAGTGGCGAAAGCCATTGATGCCGAGTTCGCCAACTCGCCGTACGAAACCAAGGCGGAGCCGGAGGGCGCCTTCGCACAGGGCTTCGTGCAGCAGATCGGCAGCATCGGCACAATCCTGATCGCGATTCTGACGGCGGTGTTTTTTACCATCCTGCTGGTGGCCGGCAACACGATGGCGCAAGCGGTGCGCGAGCGGACGGAGGAACTGGGCGTGCTCAAGGCGATGGGGTTCACGAACGGGCTGGTGCTGGTGTTGGTGCTGGCGGAGTCGTGCCTGATTGCGGCGGCCGGCGGGCTGACGGGGCTGGGAACGGCGTGGCTGGTGACGGTTGGCGGAAGCCCGGTTCCCGCGATTCTGCCGGTGTTTTACCTGCCGCCGGAGGCGCTGATGGTGGGTGCGGGGTTCGTCGGCCTGCTGGGCGTGCTGGCCGGTATTCTGCCCGCCGTGCAAGCGATGCGGCTGCGAATCGCCGAAGCCTTGCGGAGGACCGCGTGAAGACAGAATGGAGTAATGGAGTGTTGGAGTGTTGGAGTATCGGGGGGCGGGTCGGGCCACGAGGAAAGGCGCCTCACAGCCGCAGGACCCCATTACTCCAGTACTCCATTGCTCCAACACTCCAGCCTGCGTGCTATGACTAACTGGTTGTCGCAAATATTTTCGGTGACGGTGTTGAATCTGCGAACGCTGCCGGAGCGCAAAGGATGGGCGATCGCGGGGGCGGTGGGCATTGCGGGGGTGGTGGCGGTGCTGGTGGGGGTGCTGTCGATTGCGGAGGGATTCCGCGCGGCGATGACGATCCCGGGGCCGGACGACGTGGCGATTGTGCTGCGCAGCAGCGCGGACGGGGAGATGACGAGCGGGCTGTCACGGGACGAGACGCGCCTGATCGCCGACGCGCCCGACGTGGCGCGCACCGCGGATGGTCCGCTGGCCTCGGCGGAATTGTTCGTGATCATCAATCTGCCCAAGCGCTCGACCGGGACGGACGCGAACGTGCCGTTCCGCGGCGTGGAGAAAGCCGCGATGGCGGTGCGGGGCGACATCAAACTCGTGGCGGGCCGCCAATTCGAGCCGGGCCGCAACGAAGTGATGGCCGGAACGGGGGCGGCGAGATCCGTGGCGGGGCTGGACGTGGGGCGGAGAATCCGGGTGGGCCAGCACGAGTGGGAAGTGGTGGGAATTTTTTCAGGAGGCGGGGGCTCGGCAGAATCGGAGATTTGGACGGACGCGGCGGTGCTGCAGCCGGCGTACCATCGGGGTGAAACCTACCAATCGGTGTATGCGAGGCTGACGACGGCGGGGGCGTTCCCGCAGTTCAAGGACGCGTTGACGACGAATCCACAACTGAAGGTGAAAGTGCTGCGCCGCGCGGAATTCCTGGCCGAACAATCGAGCATGCTGACCAGTTTCATCAAGAACTTCGGGGTGTTCATCGCGGGGCTGATGGCGCTGGGGGCGTTATTCGGCGCGCTGAACACGATGTATAGCGCGGTGGCGGCGCGGACGCGGGAGATTGCGACGTTGCGGGCGCTGGGTTTTGGCTCGAGCCCGGTCATTCTGGCGGTGATGCTGGAATCGCTGGCGCTGGCGCTGGCAGGCGGCGCGATCGGCTCGGCGGCGGCTTATTTTGCGTTTGACGGTTTCAAAGCGGCGACGATCAATTGGCAAACGTTCAGCCAGGTGGCATTCGCGTTCACAGTGACGCCCCAACTGCTGGTTGATGCGATCCTCTGGGCGGTGGCCATCGGGTTGATCGGCGGGTTATTCCCAGCCGTTCGAGCGGCGCGGCTGCCAATCGCAGCGGCATTGCGGGAGCTGTAAGAATTTAGCGGCAAAGCGTCGAGGAACCAGCCCACCCGAATCCGAGCGCGGCTCGACGACAGCCAGAGTACCGCGGATTACACTGCTCCGCCCCGCTTAAGGGCCTTCAGTTTTTGTGACTCCGGTTTCGCCGCGTAATACCTGTCCAGCGGATAACAGCCGCTCACGAGCCCGTTCCGCGGCGCAGTCGTGCAGTCACTGAACGTGCGGCAGAGCATCCTGGAGGAGAGTTTTCCCGAGGCGAACGCGTCCGCAAATATGCCGGGATAAGCGAGCACCATGCGACCGATGCCGACGAGATCAACCCATTGCCGCCGAACCACAGCTTGAGCGACGTGCGGGAGGAAATCCTGCAAATAGCTGTAGGCGGAACCGATCAGCAGCAGGTTCCCGGGGGCCCGGGCCTTCAGCTCACGCACGACAGCGATCTGCCGGGCCACACCGATCAGCGGGTCTTCCGGGGGTTGATAGCCGTCGGAGGGAGGATAAGCAGCCGGGCGCTGGATGTGAGGGTTGTAGTAAGGCGAGCCGCCGGTGATGTTGACCAGCCTGACCCCAAGCTGCGCGCACAGCTCAAGAAACCTTAACGGTTCGGCCAGGTCGTATTGAAGCGGACAGGTCTGGTCCACTCCAAAGGCGTAGCGATAAGGCAGGCAGCTTGAGAAGTCCTCAGGGACACCGGGCCCGGGTTTGCCGGGCTGCGACAGCGCGGGATCGGGTTTGAAGGGAACGAAGTCGAACGCGCTGACACGCACCGCGATCTCGATTTTGTTGCCGCTGGCGCGTATTCCCGCGGCGATTTCGCGCAGCATCCTGGTCCGGTTTTCAAACGCGCCGCCGTATTTGCCGGGCCTGGTAAACGCGCTAAGCAGCTCGTGCAGCAGGTAGCCGTGGCAATGCTTCACGTCGACAAAATCCGCGCCGACATCCCAGGCCACCTTCGCTGCGGAGATGTAATCTTCGATCAGTTGGTCCAACTCGGAGTCGGTGAAGACCTGGCGGTCGTCCGTAACCTTGAACTTGCGATCGAGGATCGGATGACGATAGGCGACGCGAGGCTCGATCCGGAAATGGTCGTTCGGCTTGCAGAAGCGGCCGGAGTGCGTCAGTTGAAAGCCGATGACGGGATCGCCCGTGCCGCCAAATCGCTCCCGATGCGCCGCCAGCAGCGTTGCGCGCAGCTTCGCCAGACCGGCCTTGTTGGGCTCGTTGATGATGAGCTGGTTTGGATTCGCGCGACCATCCGGGCGCACCGCCATGGCTTCACCGCCAAACACCAACTTGGCGCCGCTTTCACCAAAACGTCGCCAGCGGTGCAGAACATCCCCAGTGACGCCGCCGCTGGTCGTGCCGTCCCAGCCTTCCATCGGCTGGACGACATAGCGGTTCCCGATGCGCTTGCCGTTGATTTCGCAGCTCAACGATTGGGCCAGGGGAGAACTCGAACCGGTGGCGATGGTATCGTCACAAGGCAGCTCGATCTCGAGCGACGCAACCAACTTCCGGAAATCTTCGACGGTCTTCAGGGAAGGGATCCGGACCAGTTTTGGCGGGGCGGCTTCAGAGCTCATCGGGGGATGAGTCTAATACCTTCAAGGGTGAAATACATCCGATTTCTCTCCGGGCTTGATCCGGGACGGGCCATCACGTATCACGTCACGCCATGAGCCAACTTGAGAACCAAGTCGCGGTGGTAACGGGAGCGGGGCGCGGGATTGGCCGCGGTATCGCGTTGAAGTTTGCCGGGGAAGGCGCAGACGTGGTCTGCGTGTCGCGCACGGCGGAGAATGCAGAGAAAGCGGCGCAGGAAGTGCGGGCGCTGGGCCGCAAAAGCTGGGCGTTGGCGGTCGATGTGGCTGATGCGGCCGCAGTCAATGCCGCCGCCGGGAGGGTCCTCTCCGAAGCCGGGCGCATTGACATCCTCGTCAACAACGCCGGGATCACGCGCGACGGTTTGTTGATGCGGATGAGCGACGAGGATTGGGACACCGTGTTAGGCACGAATCTAAAAGGGGCGTTTCTCTTCACCCGGGCCTTTAGCCGTGCGTTCCTGAAACAGCGGGCAGGGCGGATCATCAACATTTCCTCCGTGATCGGCCTGATCGGCAATGCCGGACAGGCCAATTATGCCGCCAGCAAAGCTGCGCTAATTGGTTTCACCAAATCCGTCGCCCGTGAATTGGGTTCCCGGGGGGTCACGGTGAACGCGATCGCGCCGGGCTTCATCGAAACCGACATGACGGCGGCGCTCAACGAGCAATTGCGGGCGGAACTGGTGAAGAAGATCCCACTGGGCGCCCTCGGGCAGCCGGAGGATATTGCGCATGCCGCCTTGTTCCTTGCGAGCCCGCAGGCACGATATATTACCGGCCAGGTGCTGACGGTGGACGGCGGGATGGTGATGTAACAACGGGCTATCTGGGCACGGTGGTCACGTCCGACCACCACAGGATATCGTTTTTGGAGTCGCCAGCCGGGACATTGAGGGGAACCAACACGCCGGTCACCTTCAGCTTGATTGCCGAGCCCTTCCATTTGTGGATTTCCGAATGGCCGTCGGCGTAGGAAAGGCCACACGCACCGTTATGGTAGCTGGCCGGGTAGTCGATGATGCGGATGTCGCCCATCGTGCCGGCAAGGGCGGGCCACGCCATTTTGACGGCGCAGGCCGCATCGTTGATGCTATCCGGGTGCTCGTCCACCAGCACCCAGGTTTTGGCCGGGAGCTTAATGGCGCTCAGCTTGCCGAACACCTGGAACTGCGTCGGGGGCAGCCAACTGCCATTATCGAACACCTGGCTCATAGAGTTGCTGCGCACGCGCGGCATAAACGCGCCGCCGGCGCCTCGCACGCGGCTGAAATCGGCCGGGCACCGCCAGATCGTGAAATTCTTCTTGCCGATGAAAGGCATCAACGGGCTCTTGGCGATGTAGACCTCCGGATCCCAGTTTCCCTGGGCGCTGGTGTAGTCCAGAGTGCCGTCGACCCAGAGCACACGCGGCGACCCGACATTCAGCGAGGCCAGCAATAGGTCGCCACTATCGTCCGCATATAATCGCCAGCCAAGCATCATCTGCCGCAGGTTGTTCATGCAACTGACGCCCTGAGATTTGGTTTTGGCCTTGGACAGCGCCGGCAGGAGCATGGAGGCCAGGATCGCGATGATCGCAATAACCACCAGCAGTTCGATCAGCGTGAAGCCGGAATTACGTTGCGGGCTATGGACACGGCAGGGACCGGAGGGCGTCAACGCGCGTCGCGCCCCGAGGATGGAATAGCTCGCGCCTCGATTGCAGGGGCTCATGAATGGGAGCATACACCGAGATGCATGCGCCAGCAATCCGTAAAGTCCCTCACGGGACGATGCCTCGACTAGCGGCGAACGAGGCGGGAACGACGCCGGCCCTGCCCCGGGCCTTGAGCCTCAGGCTGAGACCAGCGTTGCCAGGCAGGCAACATAATCATGCCGAACTTCGAACGGCGAGCCCGGTTTGTGGCCGCTGGCAAGGCGGCCGAGAAAACGATTGGTGAGCGCCGCGCGCCGAAGCGGATCCAGGGCTTCGTAAAAGGCTGTGCCCGCTCCCGATTTGAGCAGGTGTTCCAGGACTTCGTCAGCCGTCGCGTAGCGAAACACGATCGTGTCCTGGCGGAGCAGCCCAACGTCGAACCCGGCGTCGAACAAAAGACCCCGGACATGCTCCCCGTCGCGCGGAAAATCGAACGCGACCCGTTTCTGCAGGATCGTTGGGTCTTCCGCAACCAGTTCCGCAAAGATTTCCATCGGTTGGCGCGGAGAGTTTTCCCGATGGACCACAAAAGCCAGCCGGCCGCCGGGATGGAGCGCTCGCCGGGCGGCGGCCAGGAACGGCGCCAGCGGAATGTAACCGAGCACCCAACTGGAGAAAACGACGTCGAAAGCGCCTTGGGTGCGCAGTGCAGCCAGGGCGTCCCCGGTCAGAAACCGCACGTTTCGGAGGCCCTGGCCATTGATGCGAGCCCGAGCCTGCTGCTGCATGTTTTCGGAAAGATCGACCGCAAGCACCCGCCCGCACCGGCGCGCGAGCAGGGCCGTGGCAAAACCCGTGCCGCACCCGGCCTCAAACACCGCTTCCGTTCCGGTCCATGGCAGGTTTGCCACCAGTTCTTCAGTGGGTGCGGCGGCGGCACTGAGCCAAAAAGCGTCATAACTTTGATGCACGTCGTCGTAGGCCGCCCGCAACTCGGGCTGGCCGACTTCCGCGGCCCGGCTCTCGTCTCTAATTCTGAAGAACGCGGGGACTGGATGGGCCCGCGGGAGGTGCTGCTCGCAAATCCGCACGGTTTGGTCGGGCGCCGCCGGCAACCGGGTTTGGGGAAAGTGCCGGACCAGCAACCGGCCCACGCAGCTTTCCCTCGGCCGGCAAAAATGCTGTCCCATGCGGTCGAGAATGGACTCGAAGGGCTCTCGCCGGAGGTTCCCGAATGAGAGAGGAACCAGGTTGCAGGGGCAAACTTCGCCGCTGCCATCCACATAGATGTGCGTGAGCCCGGCCCCGCAGCCAAAGGCCTGGGGAGATTCGAGATAAGAAAAGGAGGACAGGATGGGCAGAGACTCATCACGCGCGACTTCGGCCTGGTATTGGAAAATCTGCTGCCGTTCGGCGGCCGAGAGCAGCACCTCGGTGTGCCCGGCCAGACGGCCTGTCGCGCACGGCTCGAGCAGGTGCACCTCGAGCGCGCCGGCGTCCGCGGCGAAGCGCAGGAAGGGGAG
>DATDCV010000463.1:0-13414 GCA_036524155.1 Verrucomicrobiia bacterium | reverse complement strand
GCTTAGCGGCGGGAACCAGCAGAAGGTGGTGATTGGTCGCTGGTTGGCTCGGGGTTGCAGCGTGCTGCTTTTTGATGAACCCACGCGTGGTATCGA
Source organism: Verrucomicrobiia bacterium (assembly GCA_036524155.1). GTDB lineage: Bacteria > Verrucomicrobiota > Verrucomicrobiia > Limisphaerales > UBA8199 > DATDCV01. The sequence continues at coordinate 13,318 of DATDCV010000463.1, read as the reverse complement.
CGTCGCAGCCAAAGACACGGTTTATCAGCTTCTCCGACAACTGGCGGGCGAGAATAAGGCCGTGGTTTTCGTCTCCAGCGAACAAACCGAATTGATGGCGGTCTGCGACCGAATTCTCGTGATGTCCGCCGGGCGGATTGCGTCGGAATTCCTCCCGGGCCAATGGAGTGAGGAAGCCATCACCCAAGCGGCCTTTAGCGGCTATTTGAACCGGAGCGAGTGACGATGGCCAATGGTTGGGGTGCTTTTTTAGCCCGCGGGAAACGAGCAATTGCCAGCGCAGAGTCTTTCACGCCGCTACGCTCCGCGCCGCCGTCAGATGCGTCCGGATTGGGTCAATGAATAGTGAGCCGGTAAAACTTTTCAAAAAGCTCGGCGAGTATGCGGCTTTGCTGCTCGTGTGGGCGGCACTGCTGCTGCTCTTCGGGCTTCTGAGCGAGAATTTCCTTACGGCCGGAACTTTCAAGACCCTGGCCAACAGCATTCCGACCCTCACCGTGGTGGCGGCTGGAATGACGCTGGTGCTGATTATCGGCGGAATCGATTTGTCCGTGGGGTCGGTGCTGGGTCTGGGCGGGGCCGTGCTTGGTGTGGCGATGGTCGATTGGCATTGGCCCTTTCCGGCTGCCGCAGCGCTTTGTGGATTCGTCGGTCTGGCAGCCGGCTGCTTGAACGGGCTCGTCAGCGTGCGGCTGGCGATACCCTCTTTCATCGTGACCCTGGGCATGCTTGAAATCGCCCGGGGCCTCGCCTATCTGGCCACTCATTCCCAGACCAGATACATCGGCGCGCCAGTCGAGGGCCTGTCCAGTTCCCTCGGCACCCTCGGCTTCTCGCCTGCCTTTTTCATTAGCGTGGCGGTGGTTGCCGCCGCGCAGGTCGTGCTTTCCCGCACGGTATTCGGCAGGGAGTTGGTTGCCATAGGCACTAACGAACAAGCCGTCCGCCTGGCCGGGATAAACCCTCGTCCGGCCAAAATCGCGGTCTATGCCCTGGTCGGCCTGCTGGCCGGACTGGGCGCAGTGTTTTATACCTCCCGTCTCGGCGCGGCAGATCCGAATGCCGGTTACGGACTCGAACTGGCCGCGATCGCCGCCGTAGTCATCGGCGGAACCAGCCTGATGGGTGGACGCGGGTCGGTGGTGAACAGTTTCTTCGGCGTCCTGATAATCGCTACGCTCCAGGCGGGACTGGCGCAAGTCGGCGCCTCTGAGCCCACCAAACGCGTGGTGACGGGGGCAGTGATCGTGATTGCCGTAATCGTCGATGCCTGGCGACATCAAATCACGCGGCAGAAACTCAGTTTGTTGCGGCGGTGGTTGCGTCGCCCCGCTTAGACGCCAATGATTATGCCAGAACAAGTGCCAGGAATAATCGTCGTCGGATCTTTGAACATCGACTATATCGCCTCGGTCGAGCATCTGCCGGTCCCTGGTGAGACCGTGCCGGCGCAAGACTTGATTCAGCGTTTCGGAGGCAAAGGTGCCAACCAGGCTGTCGCCGCGGCCCGGCAAGGCGCCAAAGTGAGTATGATTGGGTGCGTTGGGGCCGATGACAACGGCCGGGCTTATCGCCGGCGGTTGGTGGCCGAGGGCATCAACGTGCGAGGGCTATTCTCGACCGATCAGGGCCTAACCGGCACTGCGCTCATTGCTGTGGACCGTTCCGCTGAAAACATAATTGTGGTCGCCCCAGGGGCAAACGGCCATCTGAGAACGTCGGCGATCCGCAAATTGTCTCCCATGCTCCACCCGTGGGTGACCGTGCTACTCCAATTCGAAATTCCACTGGAGACTGTCATTGCAGTCATTAGGGCGGCAAATAGGGCATCCGCCCCGGTCGTGTTGAATCCGTCGCCTTTCCGGGACGGGTTTCCTTGGGGCGAATGCCGGGTTGACACGCTCATTGCGAATGAAAACGAAGCTGTGGCCATCTTTGGAAGATCGGTCGAAACAGTGCGGGCGAAACCGGAGACGTGGAGGAAGAAACTCACCGAAAAGAGAATCGAACGTTTAGTGGTGACGCGCGGAGCAAAGCCCACGCTGTATCTCGGAGCGGAGACCTGCGTGGAGGTGCCGGGTTTGAGGGTTAGGCCGGTCGACACCGTTGGAGCAGGCGATGCCTTTGCGGGCACCTACGTCGCCCGGCGGGCCGATGGCTTGGATGTGGAGAGCGCGATCCGATACGCCAATTGTGCCGCCGCATTGGCAACGCTCAAACCCGGAGCGCAGGAGAGCATGCCCAGCCGGGCCGCCACGGATCGGGCATTTCGCGGCGAGCACTGAACAGAGACGCGCCTCCTCCTCTGTCCATCCTCCTCACCGGGCGGTCCGCCTGGATGTTGACTTGGCCCTGTTAGCGGGTGCTGGAGATCCTGAGAGCCGGGTAAAGCCCTTATCGACAAGCTCGATGGCTTTCGCATCCCGGAGTTTTCGTTCGGTACTGCCGAGCACTATGACAATGACGCGTTGGCCATTCCGCCAGGCCGTCACCGCGATTGAGAACCCGGCTTTCGCTATATACCCGGTTTTCAAGCCGTCACACCCCTCCACCTTGCCCAGCAGGGGGTTGTGGTTCTGCATGTTCATAGTGCGTTTCCCTGCGTTGGGACGGAAAACGCGTGTGCGCGTAGTGGTGTAGCGCAGTGCTTGCGGGTGCTTCAACACTTCGCGGCACAAGATCGAAAGGTCTCGCGCTGTGGTTATGTCGTCCTTCTCGCCCCGTGCCGGGGGAAGCCCGTGGACTGAATGGAATTCGGTATCTTTCATCCCTAAGGCCCTGGCTTTCGCATTCATCAAATCCACAAACGCGTCCGTGCTCCCCGCCACTTTCTCTGCCAACGCGACGGCGACATCATTGGCGGAGTGAACCATGAGTGCGTAGAGCATCTCCTCGAGGGTGAACGATTCCCGCTCCGTCAGCCAAACCTTCGAGGTACCGGCCATGGTCGCCTTGCGGCTGACCGGGACCTTGTCCTGCAATGAGAGTTGGCCCTGCTCGATCTTTTCCAGGATGATCAGAAGATCCATCAGTTTCAGCACACTTGCCGGGTAGCCCTTCGTGTCGGCGCGATCTTCGAAGAGCACCGCGCCGTTCGCCACGTTTACAACTATCGCGCCCACGTAAGGGTTTTGGGCGATCGTATAGCTGCGGCGGTTGGTGGTGCTTCCAGCTTTGGACTTGGACGAAGCGGCGTTGGCCACGGGCAGAAACCCGGCCAACACCAATGAAAGAAGGATCAACAACCAGGGGACTTTGGCACAGCCCTCGAGAACGCGTCCCTCGGGAGCCTGTTTGTCTGTCGTTTGAATACACACAGTTTAACAGCCTGTAGCTTTCCAACCGTGGCGAGAGAGGTCAAGCGCCAGATAAAGGGTTGTGAACTGCCGTGCTGACAAACTGGCGCGTGAAGCGCCGACGACGGGCGACTCGTCGGGAGACCGGCGCGGAGTGCGCTCCTTCACCTGGATATTTCGCATGCCGCACCAACCCGGCACAGATCGCAGGCGCGTACGTACGGAGGCGAAACGCTGGTAGACTCGATTGTTCCACCTTCTTACGTCGGCGCCTACAGTCGCTGGGAAATGTTCGGGCTAAGTCCAGGTGGTCAGGGTTTTCTAAACAGCACGATCCGGTTCGTGTTCGTGCCTTTCGACATGTTGTCGATGCCCCAGCAATTGGCGGTCTTGGTAAATTTTTGGTCGTTGATCAACACCAGCAGCGGTTCCAAGCCGGCTTTCATCCCGCAAGGGAGCACAGTTTCTTCGAGCCTGGTCTTTCCGCTGTGGACTTCGCCTACCTCAAATGCGATGTGCCCGCCGGGGCGAAGGACACGGCACAGTTCCCGAAAGACTTTTGCCATCTCCGCCTCCCAGGCATCGAGCTTCGTTGGCGTAGTCAGCCTCACGGCTTTGGGGTCCAGTCCGAGAAACCAGCAGCGGAGCCAGTTGTCGGTTGCGTATTGCACCACGTTAAGAAAGGGCGGAGAAGTGACCACGAGAGAAACCGAGCCCGAGGCGATCGCGGGCGTTTGGCTGGCTGGCGCGGTCAACAGCATGGCGCGAGGGGCGACTTGCGCAAGGACGGTTCGCGCTTCTCCTCCGATATCACCCAGCAACTGCTTTGACTTTTTCAGTATGACCGCGGCGATGTCTCGTTGGGGGGGGATCTGGGCACGTTTCTGATTGATCTTGAGTTGCGACCGGACCGACACCGCTTGGTTTGGGGGCAGTGTGTAAACCGAAAAGAACCCCGAGGAATGGCCGGTGAGCCGGTTCAGCGCCACCAGAGAAATCCACTCGTCGACCGAATCCATCCGGCCTGTTTGCCGCCTTTGGTGCAGATACCCACGGAGCGAGCAGATGGCTTGAAGCGTCTGCGGATGGTAGAAGGCTAAGAGTTCCTGAGGGGTCTCAATCGCTTGTCGAAAATCAATCTCTCCCAGGCGCTTTGCGACTTCTGTCAGGAATGGCGGGTTCAGCCTCGGCCGGGTCATGACGATGCTCAGAGGATTTGCGTCATTTCCGCAAGGAACACGGCCAAGCAGGGCTGCTTCCAGGGGCGTTGTGCCTCGCCCCATAAACGGGTCATACACCGCCTCGCCGGCAGTCGTCAGCCGCTGGATGAAGAAGCGCGGCAACTGCGGTTTGAAACAAGCCCGGTAGGACACCTCGTGCAGGGAATTTGCCTGCCGCTGTTTTGCGGTCCAAAACTCGTTTACGCAAGCAGGAACCTGCTTCAAGTTGCCTCTCGGGTCCGTGACCGCGATCTGCAGCGTCCGGGTCGACTTACCGAACCCGTCGAACGCAATCAGCTCTGCCAACAGGTCGCCTCGGGTGCGATGGCGTGGAAGGTGGAATAAGGGGAGTTCCAGGTTTTCGGGAGCTGTAGCCATTGTGTCAGCCAAAAAGGCCTTTTATATCGAACGACATGAATGATGCGATTTGCCGAAAAGATCGCTTGCAAACCGCAAGGGCGGAGACTAGTCTCTGCGCTCATTTTGTGCAACCCTTGAGGGGGCGGCCAGCAGGCCAGCCCTGGGGAGAATAGAGTATATTATGTCAGTTAAAATTCGCATGAAGCGGGTCGGAGCAAAGAATGCCCCGGTTTTCCGCATTGTGGTGGCCGATAGCCGCAGCCCGCGCGACGGCAAGTTCATCGAGGAGCTTGGGACATACCAACCCCTCAAGAAGGGCGACAATGTGAAGATGGATCTTGTCCGGGCGAACTACTGGGTGAGCAAAGGTGCGCAGCCCAGCGAGACGGTTGCCAGTTTCATCAAAAGAGCCAACAAGGCAGCGGCGGTCGTTGCCTGACGTAAAGTGCCGCTATGCAAGCCTTTCTGGAATACATTGTCCGGGGCTTGGTGCAGCACCCGGAGGACGTGACCATCACGCCGGTCGAACGCGAGGGTACGACCGTTTACGAGTTGCGCTTGCATCCGCAGGATGTCGGCAAGGTCATTGGCCGGCAGGGCATGACAATCAATGCAATCCGGTCGCTAATGTTGGCGGGGAGCGCGCGCAAGGGCCTGCGCTGTACGCTGGAAATCGTCGAGGACCAACCGGGGACTTGAGCGCCGGGCGATGGGGCGGCTGGTTCCGTTTGGGGAACGGGACACGATGAAGATCGATGTGCTGACACTTTTTCCCGGTATGTTTGCCGGGCCGCTCGACGAGAGCATAATTATGCGCGCGCGCCGGGCGGGTTTATTGGATCTGAATATCCACAATTTGCGCGACTACACGCACGACCGCCACAAGACTGTGGACGACAGGCCCTTTGGCGGTGGTCCGGGCATGTTGCTTAAGCCGGAGCCGATCTTTGAAGCTGTGGAGAAAATCGCGGGTGCCAGCACCCGGGTGGTGCTGATGTCGCCGGCTGGCCGTTTGTTCAACCAGGCAATCGCGCAGGAATTGGCTCGATTTGATGAGTTGCTCCTCGTGAGCGGACATTACGAGGGTTTTGACGAGCGTGTCCGGCAGGAATTGGCGGACGACGAACTGTCTGTCGGCGATTACGTGCTGACCAATGGCGCGCTGCCGGCGATGGTGGTGATCGATGCGGTAACGCGCCTATTGCCCGGGGCTCTGGGAGATGACCAGAGCGCGGATGAAGAGTCGTTTAGCAACGGGCTGCTGGAATATCCGCAATACACCCGGCCGGCGGAATTCAGGGGCCTGAAAGTGCCGGAAGTGTTGCTGTCCGGGAACCATGCCGAAATCGCGAAATGGCGGTCGGAACAGGCGCGGCAGCGGACACAGCAGCGGCGTCCGGATTTATTGAACGACCTGGAGTGATGGAGTCGGGGGGGGGTCCTAACCGGCGGCTCAACGAATCCTCCAGCGGATTGAGAATTTATGAACCAGGCATTACTTGATAAAATTGAATCGGAGCAGTATCGGAAAGAGGCTGCTGAGTTCGGAGTCGGCGATACTGTGCGCGTGCATACAAAAGTAGTCGAAGGCGACAAGGAGCGCATCCAGGTTTTCTCCGGGGTCGTTATTGGTCGGCGGGGGCACGGGCTAAATGAGATGTTCACCGTCCGCCGGATTAGCTACGGCGAAGGCGTGGAGCGCGTTTTTCCGGTTCATTCGCCCCGCGTGGAAAGGGTGGAGGTCGAACGCAAGGGACGCGCCCGTCGCGCCAAGCTGACCTACCTGCGCAAACGCCTCGGCAAGGGTGCCACCTTGGTTAAGGAAAAGGAGACTCGAACTGGCGGTGCGGCTGCGGCTTCAGAGAACCCGGCGACAACGCCCGGCTGAAGCCGGACGGGGCTGCGAATTGCCTTTCGGCTAAAGGGGGCGGCGTCCGAGGTGCGGAAGGCTGGCCTCGGGCGAAACCGGTTTCAGCCGGTCGCAATCTCTGCGTGGGGAAGTCACATTTTTTCGCTGTCGCCGCGCCAGTAGATCCTTTATCCTGCGGCCATGCATACAGTAGCGGTTCAGTTTCTCGACCAGGGATTTCATCGCGTACTGTTCAACGCCATGCCCATGCCGGTGTTCGTGGTAGACCATGATGTGAGCATTCTGGAATACAACACGGCGGCGGCGGGCTTTCTCGGCCAGGAAAAGAAAGCGGTCTTGCGCAAACGAGGTGGTGAAGTGCTCAATTGCCTGCACGCACAGGAGACCCCTCACGGTTGTGGACATTCTTCAGTTTGCAGCGACTGCGTGGTGCGGAAGGCAGTTGGCTCCGCTTTTCGCGGCCGGGCCGTCACCCGGCGAGTCGCGGCCATGGAATTGCTGACGCAGGGCAAGACCAGCAAAGTCTCGTTACGTGTCACCACGCAGCCCGTCCAGTACGACCAGCAACAATTTGTGCTGCTGATTTTGGAAGGCCTTAACGACTGAGCAGCCACCTTGGCTAGGTCGCGCTTCGGCGCATTTCTGCAGAGATCGCCTCGACCATTTTGTCAGGTCCGGCCACCGTCTCCACGCGGGTTTTGAGATTACGGATTCTGGCGACGACTTCTCCGCACTCATTGTTCTGCAGGCGGAACGTCCAAGGGCTTTTCATCTCCTGCGCGCGTTTGAACTGCTTATCGGGCCTGGCGGGCGTGAGAGGATACTCGACCGCGAAACCGGCCCAACGTAATTCCTCGATCGCCCTGAGGGAAGGGAGGCGGAGCGCCTCATCCTCAATGATGCAGAACGCGTCAACCCCCCCCTCGAATCGGGGTAGCAGTTGCCGGCTCTTCAACAGTTCAAGCAACACGACATCTCCCATGCCGAAGCCCAGAGCCGGCAGGTCGACTTTTCCGCCGCTGATGAGTTTGATCAAGTTGTCATAGCGGCCGCCGCCGGCGATCGCGCGCGGTTGATCGCCCGTGCGATCAAAGGCCTCGAACACAATCCCGGTGTAATATGCCAGACCGCGGATCACGCTATAATCAACCCTGACGTATTGTTCCAAACCACGCGCCGCCAGGTTGTCGAGAATCCGTTGCAGTTCTGCCGTCGGCTGCGCTCCGTCGATCGTCGCTTTGACTTGGGCCAGCGAGAGGCCGAACTCTCCGAGCTTCTTTTCGCTCACGCTCGGCTCCTCCCGGTCCAACTTGTCGACCGCCTGATAGAAGGCGTACTCCGCAGCCGGATTCCCGTTGTGCCGGATGAAGAAGTCGTGCCAGGCATTCCGACTGCTCAGCCGGATCACCAGGTCGTTGGCGGTGAGTCCGAGCGAGCGCAGTGAATCGATCAGCAGCGCGATGAGCTCGGCATCGGCCCCCGAGTCACTCTCGCCGATAATGTCAGCGTTGAGCTGGAAGTGTTCACGGAGCCGGCCTTTCTGCTGGCGCTCGTAGCGGAATAACTGCGGGATCGCGAACCATTTAACGGGCTTTTTGTAGTTCCGTTCGTGAGCGGCGGCCATCCGGGCCAACGTGGGGGTCATCTCCGGGCGGAGGGCTACTTCGCGCTCGCCTTTGTCCCTGAAATTATAGAGTTGGCCGACGATTTCATCGCCGCTTTTTGTGGTAAACAACTCGAGAGGTTCCAACGGAGGGCCGTCATATTCCCGGAAGCCATAGCGGCGGGCGATGCTCCGCCATTTCTCGAAGAGATACTGCCGCGCATCCGCGCTCCACAGATCCGCATGAGGCAGAGGCTCAGGATAGAAATCACGAAACCCGGGCAAGCGTTCCATAAATACGGTGCGGAAGGTAGGAAGGTACGGGGGAGATCAAAAGCAAAAAGGGCGCCTGACCCGTGTCAGGGCAGGCACCCGTGAAATACCGAGGGCACGAGCTTAACTCGTCGCCTGGGGATTGGCCTGGCCGGGGGCCGCGGGGTTCCGTTGTGGCGTGGCCCTTGTCGGGGGAATCTTCAGGACTTCCCCCCGCATTTCTTTGCCGGGTTTGAATTTCACCACTGATCGTTCAGGAATCGGGACGTCCGTCGCAGGAGCGTTCGGGTTTCGCCCAATCCGCGCCTTGCGCACCTTCACCTCGAATACCCCGAAATTGCGCAGTTCGACTTTATCGCCTTTGGCCAGCGCTTCAGCAATATAGTCGAGCGTCTTCTGAACTATTTCGAGGACCTGTTGCTGGATCAGTCCTGTCTCCTCACTGATACGAATCACTAAGTCACGTTTTGTCAGTGTCATATGTAATGGGGTTAGGCTTACGTCCGTCAACGAGTTTTGTATAACTCCCGACGGCGCAATGGTCAACAACGAAATTGCATTAAGTTCATCGGTGTCAATCCTTTTTATCTTGGCCACATTGACACTTTTCCTCTCAACCCGGATACTCCCGGTCGCTGTGTCGCAGGAATTGATCTGATGCAAGACTATTCAGCATGAATCCGGAATCCTCAGAGTTCTGGCAGCACCCTTTCAGATTCGGCACCAAATCTGTCCGTGGGCGGTTTCTTATTCCTTCGGGGATACGATGCACTCGCGCCAGCACGATCGAGTGGTGTTTTGAACATGTGCCGTCCGTTGGGGTCGTCACCACCAAGAGCATTAGCCTTTCACCGCGTGCTGGTTATGTAGAGCCGATCTATGCCCGGTATGCCGTCGACAGTTACATTAACGCGGTTGGCCTGGCAAACCCGGGGGCGGAGCAGTTTTGCCGCGAGCTTAAGCGAATCCGGGTTCCGGCGGACAAATTCCTGCTCGTGTCGATATTCGGAGGGAACGCAAAGCAGTTTGTCGACACGGCATTGGCGTTGCGCGAAGTCGCGGACGGCTTTGAACTCAACATGTCCTGCCCTCACGCCGAGGGTTATGGCGTTGAGATCGGTCAGAATAAGGATTTGGTTGCGGAGATTACGGCGGAAGTGGCCAGGGCCACGCGGCTACCCGTGATCGTGAAGCTTTCGGCCGTCGTAGGGGATGTTGGCCAGACCGCGAAAGCGGCGGTGAATGCCGGCGCGGCCGGAGTGACTGTGACGAATACTATCGGGCCGGCAACCGTCAGCTATCGCGACACGCCCCTGTTGAGCAACCGGGTCGGCGGTTTGTCCGGGACCGGTATCCGGCCGCTGGGGCTGCGTGCCGTCAAGCGTGTCCGCGACGCGCTTGGGCCTGGGCCGGTGCTCATAGGCATGGGCGGGATTTCCACCGCCGGCGATGTCCGCCAATTTCAGTCTGCCGGAGCGGATTTGTTGGGCGTTGGAAGTGCTCTCACCGGGATGAACTCGAGGAAAATGCGGAGCTATTTTGCCTCGATGGACAAGGCGTTAAGGTCAACCACCACGCGTCAATCCAGGCCCGTGGGACTTCCCCAAGTCACGATGGGCTACTCACCCGCCCGCATTGCCGGGCGAGAGGAATACTATCCCGGACTATTCAAGTTACTACTGAACGAACTGCCGATCAAAGGCCTGACCGGCGAGCTGGCGGGCAGGTATTTCTTCCTATGCATCCCCGGCGTTGGCGAGAAGCCGTTCGCCGTGTTCTCGGCTGAGGAACGGAGCATCGTGGTTAAGGTCGTTGGGCGCTTTACCGAATATCTATCGAAGTTATCGGCGGGGAGCGAAGTGCTGCTCCGCGGTCCCTACGGGCAGCCGTTTCCCAGACTGGAAGGCCGTACTGTTGTGCTCGTCGGCGGCGGCACCGGGATCGCCTCGTTGCTCGAGATCGGCAAATTGCTGCGTGAGAGGAATCGGCTGCGGTTCCTGCTGGGTGGCCGGTCGGCGGGCGACCTTTTCGGCCTGTCTGAGTTCTCGGCGTTGGGACCTGTGCAGGCCAGCACCAACGACGGCTCAGCGGGGCACCCAGGGTTCGTAACCGGGCTGCTCTCAGAATGGCTCGCTTCGCCCCCGGCCGTGGAGAAGCCGGTCTATGTGCTCTGTGGCCCGGAAGCGATGGTGGAAGCCTGTTTCGAACTGCTGCTCCCGCACGCGGATCCTCAAGAAATCTGGGGCTCGATTGAGTACATCACCAGTTGCGGCGTGGGGATCTGTGGAAAATGTGCATGCCCGAGTGGGCTTCTTACCTGCATCGACGGTCCATTTCTCCAGTTCCCTGCTTTTCGGCGTCGGCGGGGCTGAGAGAGGGAGGGTGCGGGACTCGGAACCGGCTCGGGGACCGCTCTGTTCAAGCACTCCGGAGCTCTTTGCCGTCGATCTGGCCGTTCCCGCGAGTCCGCGTCCTGTCGAGGAGGTTTTTGTAGGTTGCCAGCGCCAGGAGCGGCCAACTGTTTCGGTACATGTCGTACTTGAGGTAAAACACTTTCGGAAAGCCGGTGCCCGTGGTTTCGTCCTCAGTCCACGACCCGTCCGGGTTCTGAGTGCTCACGAGGAAGTCGATGCCGCGTTGGATGCTGTTCCGGTGAAGGTCGTCGAAGGCGAGCAACCCCATCACCGCCCAAGCGGTCTGCGAAGCCGTGCTAAGGCCCTGGCCTTTGAACACCGGGTCATCGTACGTGTTGCAGCGCTCGCCCCAGCCGCCGTCTTCATGTTGCACACTCTCGAGCCAATCGCGCGCTTTTAGCAGCCACGGCTCGTCCATCTTCAGATTCAGGGCGCGCAAACCCCGCAGCACCTGCCAGGTGCCGTAGATGTAATTGACCCCCCAGCGACCGTACCAGGAGCCATCCACCTCCTGGCAGTCGCGAATGTACCGAAGCGCTTTCTGGACCTGCGGATGGGCCAGGCTGTATCCCTCGTAACCCAACAACTCGAGGATGCGTGCAGTAATGTCGGCGCATTCCGGGTCGAGCATTGCGTTGTGGTCCGCAAATGGCACCTTCTCGAGGACACCCTTGGTGCAGTCTTTGTCAAACGCGGCCCAACCCCCGTCGCGACATTGAAACGTGAGCATCCATTTCAAACCGCGTTGAAAACACTCATCCCGTTTGGACGGATTGTCGGTGGGGACTTTGCGCAACGCCAGCAGCACCATCGCCGTGTCGTCGACATCGGGGTTCCATTTGTTTTCGTACTCGAAGACCCAACCGCTGGGCTCGACCTTAGTTGGGTTCTTGTAGACCCAGTCGCCGCGGAACCTGATTTCTTTGTTGATCAGCCAGTCGGTGGCAATTTTCAGGGCGGGGTGCTCAGCGGGCAGGCCTGACTCGTGAAGGCAAATGGCCACGATGGCGGTGTCCCACACTGGCGAAAAGCACGGCTCAATCCGCACGGTGTGCTCGGTTTCGTGCTCCAGTTGTCTGAGTTTGCGTTCGGCCCGCACCACTTCCGGGTGGTGGTCGGGATATCCGAGGACCTTCAGGGCGATGAGCGAGTTGAGCATCGCCGGGAAGATCGCCGCCAGTCCGTCGGTGCCCTCGAACCGTTCGAGCATCCATTGTTCAGCTTTCTTGAGCGCGCGTTTGCGGAACGGGTGAATGTTGTGTTCCGCAAACCACTCCGCGAACTTGTGCAGGCGGTCGAGCCAGAGGAAAAAGTTGCGCCAGGTGAGGCGCTCCGGGTCCGGTGCGAGCGCCAGGTCGCGTTCGTGGATGCCCTCGGGAAACAACTCGTTCAGGTTGACGTTGTTCTTCGGCCGCCGCGTTGGCTTGAAATGATTGATAATGGCCAGGGGGACCAGCATGGAGCGGCTCCAGGAACTCATTTCGTTGAAGTTCACGTAGAACCATTTGCCGATCAGGATGACTTCACACGGGATCGTAGGGACATAATCCCAGGGAAAAAGGCCGAGCAACGCGAGGTAGAGCTTGGAGAACGTGTTCATGCGCGGCACTCCACCGAGATTCAGCGCCACCTCGCGGGCGCGGAGCATTCGCGGATCGGTGACCGGGACCCCGGCGAGCTTTAGGCCGAGGTAAGCCTTGATCGTAGCATTAACCTCAGGCGGGCCGCCGTGATAAATGTTCCAGCCGCCGTCAGGCAATTGGCGCGAAAGAATATGGTTGACAGCTTTCCGCTGCCATTCCTTGTCCACTTTGTCGTTCCAGTGGTGATACGCGATAGTATCCGCCACCAGGGTAACATCGACGATCAGCTCGCCAATCCAATAGCCCTCCGGCTTCTGCTGGCCCAACAAATAGTCCTGCGACCGCCGGATGGCGGCTTCCAGAACTGCCTGTGGGAGAGCGGTGGGGACTGCTTGACACACTAACTCGCTCTCGCGCAATGATGAGACTTCCACGGAGCATACTGTGCTAGGGGAACGCGTCGGTGTAAAGTTTTTTGTAACCGACCGGCGCCCGCGGCGCCCGGGCGGCGTACCCCTCAGTCTTGGGTCGGAGCGCCGAATTGTACTCGGCTTACTGGGGGCCGTCGGCTCGCTTAAGCCGATTAGAAATCGGCGCTCCGACCCAAGACTGAGGCGATACCTGGCGGCTGCTTTCGGCGGCTGCTTTCGGTCTTGAACTTTAGACCGCCGGAGATACTTTGGCGGACCATGCGTTTGG
>DATDCV010000462.1:0-3791 GCA_036524155.1 Verrucomicrobiia bacterium | reverse complement strand
CAACAATCTGTGGCCTCGAGCGAGTAGCTTCACGTCAGCACTAGCGGCAACGACGCCAACCGTGGCACCAAATCGATGCCATTGCGCAGCATCCAGCGGGCGGCGGAGCTGGCGCAACCGGGCGATGTCATTACGGTGCATGCGGGTGTCTATCGCGAGCGCGTCAACCCGCCGCGCGGGGGAACATCGGACGCCAAGCGCATCGTCTACCAGGCGGCTCCCGGGGACAATGTGGAGATCAAGGGCTCGGAAGTGATCAAAAATTGGTCGAGGGTCCGGGAGGATGTCTGGAAGGTGACGGTGCCAAACACGTTGTTCGGCGGCTTCAACCCTTACACCAACCTCATTCACGGCGACTGGTTCGATCCGAGGGGCCGTCCCCATCATACGGGAGCGGTATATCTGAACGGCGAATGGCTGGTCGAGGCCGCCAAGTTGGACGAAGTGCTGGCGCCGACCGGAGCAGCCCCCTCGTGGTTGAGCCAGGCAGGCGAGTCGTACCTGCTGAATGTCGCCTGGCTGCGGCCGGGCAGCGAAAGCGGCGGGCGGATACCGGCGGCAGTTTTCGCTGCGCAAAAGGGGATCCAAACCGCAGCGTGCGCGGAAGGCGGCGAGTGCATCGGCTGGATCGAGGATGGCGACTGGGTCCGATATGAACACATCGACTTGGGGCAGCGAGCCGAGCGAATCGAGATCCGCGCGGCGTCGGCCACCGATGGTGGGGACATCGAGATTCGTCTGGCCGCACCCGACGGAGACCTACTGGGCGCTTGTTCGGTCCCGAACACGGGCGGCTGGCAGACCTGGGCATCGTTCAATGCCCGGATTAAGCCGACAGGTGGCGTGAGGACGCTTTGCCTGGTGTTCCGGCGCCACAAAGCAGAGACGGCGAGTGGCGGCGGGGCAAACACGCAGCTTTGGTTTGCGGAGGCGGATGGGTCGAATACGACAATTTGGGCACAGTTCAAAGGCGTCAACCCCAACGAACAGCAGGTGGAGATCAATGTGCGGCAGACCGTTTTCTATCCGGACAAGCCCGGCCGGGACTACATCACTGTGCGCGGTTTCAGGCTGCGGCACGCGGCGACTCCCTGGGCGCCGCCGACGGCCGAACAGATGGGGCTGATCGGCACGCATTGGAGCAAAGGCTGGATCATCGAGAACAACGTCATCAGCCACTCGATTTGTTCGGGCGTCGCTCTCGGCAAGTATGGCGATCAGTGGGACAACACCTCGGCCAATACCGCCGAAGGTTACGTAAAGACGATTGAAAGGGCGCTCCAGAATGGCTGGAACCGGGAGACCATCGGTCACCACGTCGTCCGCAACAACACCATCTCGCATTGCGAGCAGGCCGGGGTGGTCGGCAGCCTGGGCGCCGCGTTCAGCACGGTTACCGGCAACACCATTCATGACATCCATGTCCGGCGGCTGTTCAGCGGTGCGGAAATGGCCGGCATCAAGTTTCATGCCGCGATCGACACGGTCATCCGCAACAACCACATCTACCGGACCTGCCTCGGGCTCTGGCTGGACTGGATGGCGCAGGGAACGCGAGTTTCCGGAAACCTCTTCCACGACAACCGCCAGGACTTGTTCGTCGAGGTGAACCACGGGCCGTTCGTGGTGGACAATAACCTGTTCCTTTCGGCGGCCAATTTGCTGGACATGTCGGAGGGCGGCGCGTTTGTGCATAATCTGTTTGGCGGCCGAATTGCCAGCGCTCCCGAACCCAACCGCGAGACGCCTTATCACCCGCCGCATACGACAGTGGTTGCCGGGCTAACCAACGTTAAAGGTGGGGACTGTCGTTTCTTCAATAATGTGTTCGTGGGTCGGGGCGACCCATCGGCTAAAGAGGCAGCCGGATATGGGATATCGGCCTACGACCAGCGGGGGTATCCGCTGCAAACAGGCGGAAACGTTTTTTACAGCGGAGCGCGACCCTATGCCAAGGAAGCAGGCCACGTTGTACCGGCTGCCGACCCGAAGGTGAAGCTGACTCAGGAGGGTGCCCGGTTGATGCTCCAGTTCAACGCCGGCCCGGAGTTGAAGCAGGCGAAGACCCGGCTCGTCACGACGGCGCTGCTGGGGAAAGCAAGAATCCCCGGACTCGCTTACGAAAACGCCGATGGCTCACCGCTGACGATCAGCACGGACTATTTTGGCAAAAAACGCAAGCAATCGAGTCCGACGCCGGGTCCCATCGAGAACCTGGGAACAGGTTCGCGCGCACTCAGATCAATCAACCTCGCGACGGAACCGCCCGAAAACTGACGCTGCTTCGGACCGCCGCAGGCTACCGTAGCCCTCCGTAGCCTTCCGTAGCCTTCCGTAGCCTTCCGTGGGCTACCAGCACGCTCTGCAAATCTATACTGGACGTCATAAATGCTTGCGCCGCGTGAGGGCACGCGGCCTACAAGGGACTGTAGGCCGCGTGCCCTCACGCGGCGCGACTTATGTCGGCGCGTATAATTAACCCCTTTTCGTCGCCCGTGAGCAGGCGGGAGGTGCCGGGGTGGCACTTTATTCGTTATCTGGCGTTAACAAGCGTGATTTGGCGTTATCCAGCGTTAGTGGTAACGGTGCGGTCGGAGGCCCGGAGCGTGGGAGCGTTGAAGCGTTAAAGCGTTAAAGCGTTAAAACGTTAAATCGTTAAAGCGTTGAGAGGTTAAGAGCGTCAAGGAGGGGAAATGTTTTTCTCGGAGCGGGGCCTGCGATCCGTTAAGCGTTAAGCGTTAAGCTCGAAGATTGGCGTCGGTTTCCAGTGTCGGGGGGATTACTTCCGGTGCCTGTTTTGAGTTGATGTATATGGCTGTCCGATCAAGCCAGGGAGCTTTTCCTCAGGGCCGCTACTTTGACCTTCGCGCGGAGCTCGTCGGGAAGGCGAACCCGGAAAGGTGCGGGGCTCAGTGGGCAGGCTTGGGATGAGGAGCGGCTGAACAGGTTGTGAAAATACTTTGTTCCGACCACGACTTGTGGCGTCGCTTCGTGTGAACAATATTACAATCTAACTAACTGACCCCTTTTCAAGCCGAAGCCCGAAATGCGCAGCAGAGAACGACAACCGCGGAATAGGCGGAACACGCGGAAGGCGGGTTTAAGGGGTGGAGAATTTTCTTCCGGGGATATCTGGGGACCGCTACATCTGCTACATCCGCTACATCTGCTACACCCGTTATGCCCGCCAGGCGACCGGGGGAGAGGCTCGGACGTTGAAGCGTTGAAGCGTTGAAGCGCTAAAGCGCTAAAACGCTAAAACGTTAGAGGGTTAAAACGTTAAAGCGTTGAGAGGCTAAGAGTGTCAAGGAGGGGAAATGTTTTTCTCCGGGCAGGGGCTGGAGACGCAAAAGCGTAGCCAAAAACGTAGCAGATTGCGGAAGTGGCTGGTCACGGGCGGGTTGTGACATGCAAAAGTGTAGCAGCGAAGGTGTAGCACCAGCAAAAACGTAGCATCTGTAAAAACGTAGCTGTCGCCGAACGGTGCAGGAGAGGCAACCCGCCTTCGCGCGGAAGCTTCCCCCTTCGCCAAGGCTTCGACGGGACGGGTCGGCTGGGCAAGCGGAGGTAACTGAGCGGAGGGGGGAGGAATAATGTTTTTCTCGGAGCGGGGCCTGCGATCCGTTAAGAGTTAAGCGTTAAGAGTTAAGCGTTAAGCTCGAAGGTTGGCGCCGGTTTTCGGTGCCGGGGAGATTACTTCCCGTGCCTGTTTTGAGTTGATGTATATGGCTGTCCAATCAAGCCAGGGAGCTTTTCCTCAGGGCCGCTACTTTGATCTTCGCGCGGAGCTC
>DATDCV010000461.1:0-20397 GCA_036524155.1 Verrucomicrobiia bacterium | reverse complement strand
GCGCGGAAGATGCCCGGCTTCACTTACGACCCGGCCAAGGATTCGTTTAAGGGTTGGTTGCTGACGGTCACGCGCTGGCGGATGCGGGACCAATTGGCGAAACGCTCAGGCCAGGCAAGCCTGGAACCACGGGTCTCTTCGCGAGCCCAAAGCGAGGAGGAGACGAGCACGGCGACGGTCGACCGTATACCGGACCCGGCGGGGCCGGACCTGGCAGCTATTTGGGACGAGGAATGGGAAACGCGGCTTTTCCAGACGGCGCTGGCGCGCATCCGGCGCCAGGTTCAACCGCAACATTACCAGATTTACCATTTGCACGTGGTGCTGGGCCAGTCGGCGCGCGAGGTCGCGTGCGCCCTGGGGGTGAACGTCGCACAGATCTACCTGGCCAAGCACCGCGTGGGCAATTTGCTCAAAAAGGAGGCCAGGAAACTGGCCCAAGCCCCGCTTTGAGGTTACCACGCGGCCGTCGAAGCGGGATTGAGCGGACCCCCGTGACTGGCAGGCCTGGCCCAATTTGGGTTCGCGCTGGCCGACTGATTTCCCGTGCTATGCGGCGGGTTCGGCTGGCTGCCCGGCTCGTACCAGTACCAATCCCGGGTGGGCTCCAGGGGATGCGACGGATCGGCCTTGAGCGCCTGGGTGAAGTCAAATGAGGCGCTGTGCCCATCCACAAACAGGATCGGCGAGATGAATTTCTGGCCGTCCGCAGCCAATTGGTCCGGCGGGATAATGGTTGGACCTCGCGCGTAGTGCCAATGGTAATAATTCGCGTACCAAAACGCGGGCGGCTCGTGCATCAGGATCATGCGCGAGGGATACCGGACATAACTTTCCTTTTTGCCCGATAGCATGTAAACGTCGTCCAGCGGTTGGAGCGTATCATTCCCCCAGTACAGCCCGTTGTAGCAGTAGCTACAGCCGAGGGTTTTGTAGTTGCTGGGCAACCAGGAGCCCTTGCCGGCAAAGGCGGAGTCCGCGAAGCTGTCGGTTTCATCCTGGCCGCGGTCGGCCGGGCACTGAAACACGCGGGAGGGCTTAAGATACGGATAGAGGGGGCGGCTGAGCGACGGCGCCACAAGGTCGTTCGGCGGATCAGGATCGTTTCCGCCCAAGCCGACCAGGTAGGCCTTGAATTCCGCCGGAACTTCAGGCGGCCAGGGTCCCGTGGCCCAGAGGGGGAGGGTGCCGCTGTTTTCGTCGACATACATTTTGATCGCCGCCCCGATTTGGCGCAGGTTGCCCAGGCATTGGGTGATTTGGACCTTTTCTTTCGTCCGGCCCAACGCCGGCAGCAGCAGCGCTGCGAGAAGTCCGATAATAGCAATCACAACGAGCAGCTCAATTAGAGTGAAAGCCTCCCTGCGCAACGGGAGGCTGCGCCGTGAGAAAGACCGCCTGTTATGCCACATACGAATGCCCTGGTTACCTTGGCCTGGTGTTTATGTGGGAACAAAGCTAATATACATGTTCAGTTATCATTGTCCAGCGTGGCGCCGGCCAATCCCGCGATTCTCATTTTTGCCCCAGAGGGACGAGCTCCCGCGAGTCCCAATTCCGATCGCTCAACGTAAGGATGGGGACTCGCGGGGGTTCGTTGTTCCCGCGGACAGGCGAAAAAATTCGGGTCCGGGGTTCTCGACAGCGCGGGTATCATGGATTAGTATTCCGCATTCTCCAAATGAGGCACGCTGAGCACGCGTATAAAGTCGCGCTCCTGAGCACGGCAGTGGTTCCGGAGCACGAGCTGCTGCGGCCGATCGCCTCGGGCGCCTACGGACAGGTGTGGCTGGCGTGCAACCGGTTGGGCGCCTACCGCGCGGTGAAGATCGTGCATCGCGTGAACTTCGATCACGAGCGGCCCTTCGAGCGCGAGTTTGCCGGGATCAAGGCCTTCGAGCCGGTCTCACGCTCGCACGAGGGGCTGGTGGATTTGCTGCAGGTGGGGAGGGATGACACGGCGGGCTACTTCTACTACGTGATGGAGCTGGCGGACGATGCCCGGGCCCGAGGGAGTGATGGGGTTTCGGAATGCTGGAGTGATGAGAAGACCGGCCCAAGCCAGCCGTGCAGCACCCCCGTTCATCCGTTCAGCGGTCTACCACTCCGGGACCTCAATGCTTACCACCCGCGGACCTTGGCGGCGGACCTCAAATTGCGGGGCCGAATTCCTTTGGAGGAGTGCATCCGGATTGGCCTGTCATTGACCGAGGCGTTGGCGCATTTGCATGGCCAGGGGCTGGTGCACCGGGACGTGAAGCCCTCGAACATTATTTTCGTGGGCGGGATGCCGAAGCTGGCGGACGTGGGTTTGGTGGCCGGGGTGGGGGAGGCGCGCTCGTTTGTGGGCACCGAAGGATTTATCCCGCCCGAAGGGCCCGGCACGCCACAGGCCGATATTTACAGCCTGGGGATAGTCCTTTACGAGCTAAGCACCGGCAAGAGCCACCAGGAATTTCCGGAGCCTCCGCCGGATCTGGCCGCCTGGCCGGACCACTCGCGCTGGCTGGAATTCAACGCGATCCTCCTCAAGGCTTGCCAGGCGGACTGGCGCGAGCGCTACCGGACCGCGCAGCAGATGCGTGACGAACTGGTATTGCTGCAGCGTGGGGAATCAGTCAGGGCCAAACGAGTCACGCAAAGCAGATGGGCGCTGGCGAAGAAACTCGCGGTGGCCGCGGTTGCGTTGGCGTGCCTGGTCCTGCCGTTGCGTTTGCTCAGAGCTTCCAAACCAGCCTACACGCCCAATCCGGAGGCCTTGCGCTTGTACAAGCACGGCCGTTGGCACTACAGCCGGTTGACGCCCGAGGCTCACGCCAAAGCGCTGGAGAGTCTCTGGCAGGCCGTGCGGCTGGATCCCAAATTCGTTCAGCCTTACGGCGAACTGACGGCGCTCTACACGTGGTATTTGCTGCCGGGACCGCAAAGCGAGCAAATCCGGCTTCAAAAGACGAAGGAAATTGCGGAGCGAGCCCTGGCGACCGACCCGAGCGCCGCCGAAGGGCACACGGCGCTGTCCTGGTGCCGGTTCCTGGAGCGGGATTGGCGCGGGGCAGAGCAGGAAATTCAGCGCGCGATCAACCTCAACCCCAGAATGCCGATCGCGCACGACGTCTATTCCTTTTACCTGTCGATGCTCGGCAGAACGGACGAAGCCCGGCGCGAAGGCCAGCGGGCGGAGGAGTTTGAAGAACCCGACTCGGCCCGCGTAACTTCCATCATAGCCGCGTGGCCGTACATGGCCGAGCGCCGGTTCGACCTGGCCATTGCGCAGCTTCAGCGGGTGCTGGAATTGGACCCTAATTTCACCTACGGCCATTCCTTCCTGGGGGATTGTTACGACGCGCAATCCAACTACGTGGCAGCCATCGAGGAGTTCAAGACCTTCGCTTTGCTCGTCGGCCAGGACCGCGACCGAGTGGCTGAGAGTTACGGCGCGCTGCGCCGGGCCTATGGCACGCAGGGCGAGGCGGGCTATTTGCGGAAATGGGTCGAATTGATCCAGGCCGATCAGAAGCTGCCTGAAGAACAGCAAATGTTCCTTGAGATGGATATCGTCGGGTATTACGCGCGGCTTGGAGAAACAGAAAAGGCGCTAACAGAGCTGGAAACGCACTTCGAGGAACCGCAGGTGTGGCACCAGATTAAGTTCAAAGCCATGTACGATCCTCTGCACGGGGAACCCCGCTTCAAAGCGCTGCTCGAGCGAGCCGGGCTCAAAAACTGATGTTGGGGGCGCTTTGGGTGCCGCCTCGCGCGGCGTTCGGCGGCTTCCTACAGCTTCAGCGCCCTGGGTACGGGTCGTTCTGCTCGGTCAATTCTTCCCGCGGCGCGTTCGGTCCTTTTCCAGGCACTTCATCACGATCCAGTCCAGGTCCCCTCGCACCTGGTGGACCAGCTTGGGCGCCTCCACTTGCCGCCGATGTGCCACCGCCGTCTGTTCCTCGGCGTCCAGCGTGCTGATCTTCGTCGAAGGCCGCGCCGGGTCCTGTTCCCGAATAATCCGTCGCATTTCGTCCAGGCCGGCTTGGATCAGCTCCCGCGCATCAAAGGGTGTCTTGCCGGTCAGCAACTCATACAAAAGCACCCCCAGCGAGTAGATGTCGCTGTGGGTGTCGATATCCAGCCCGCTCATTTCCGCCTGTTCCGGGCTCATGTAAGCGGGCGTCCCGATAAACTGCTCAAACGCGGTGAACAGGGTCTTTTCCGTCAGCTTCTGTTCCGTGGCTTTCGCAATCCCAAAGTCGATCACCTTGGGCACCGGCTTGCCGTCATGCAGCGTCACCAGGATGTTCGAAGGTTTGATGTCGCGGTGGATGATGCCCTTCTGGCGCGCATGCTGGATCGCGTGACAGACTTGCATGAAGAGGTCCAGCCGGGCTCCGGTCGGGAGATTGTTCTGGTCGCTGTACTCGGTGATCTTGATGCCCCTCACCAACTCCATTACGAAATATGGGCGTCCGGTGTCGGTGGCGCCGGCATCCAGGACCTTGGCGATGTTGGGGTGGTCCAGGAGGGCCAGGGCCTGGCGTTCGGCTTCGAACGGGGCAATGACCTGTTTGGTGGCCATTCCCAGCTTGATCACCTTGAAGGCCACCTGACGACGAATGGGTTCTTCTTGTTCGGCCATGCAGACCACGCCGCACCCGCCTTCGCCAATCTGCTGGAGGAGTTTGTAGTGGCTGATTTTGTCTCCGGGTTTTTCGGTCACGGGGAGGACCACGGTTGAGGCCTGGGGCTCGGCAGCGCGGCCGTTCGGGAACGAAAAGGACGAGGAATTGGCAGTTTGGCCCGGAGCCTGGCCAAATAACATGTTCGCAACGCACATGGGACAAAGCCCGCCCAGAACGCCGGAAGGGAGTTGCGTGCCGCAGCTTGGGCAGGTCGGTGGTTGGATCATAGTCATTCAACAGCGCAGTCTTGTATCTAATTACCGTTTGTCCTCCAACTCTCTGGCGTTTTGGGTATCCGTGTCGGCCTCCGCCTCGCGGCCGAGGCGCCGAAACACGTCCGCGCGATTCCGCAGGGCTTCCGCCCGGATTTGGAGGGCGCTCGGGCTGTCCCCCTCGGCCAGTTCAAGGACTTTGCCGCAGGCGGCGGCAGACTCGTTAAGCCGATCTGCCTTTGCCAGCACGCGCGCATGAGAGAGCCGCAAGCCCGGCAAATTGGATTGTTCCGCGATCAGGCGCTCAAGGAACTGCAATGCTTCCGGCAAGCTCGACTTGTGAATCACCAACTCGGCTTCAGTCCAGAGCACCTCCGGGTGTTTAGGGGCGAACTGCAACGCTTTTCGCTGGCAGGCTTCTGCCTCAGCCGTTTGTTGCGCCTGGTCCGTGCCTTTGGTTTGCAGCACTGAGCGGGCCAGTCGAGCCCAGGCGACAGGATCTTCCGGGGAGAGCTTCACCGCTTCTTTTAGGCTCCCAAGCGTGTTCTCGTCGACCCGCTGCCGGACGTAGTCACTCATCATCACAGGAGAGAAGGGCGAGATGGCGCGATTGGAGGGGTCGGCAAAAAACCACGCGGCCCAGCGGGTCCAGAAATCCGAGCCGGTGTTTGCGGCCAACTGGCGTTGCAGCGCTTCCAGCTCCCCGTAGGGCACACTCGCTGACGCGCCCTGATCGCCGATGCGCATTTCCGCAACCGCTTCCGCCAACTGTGGGAACCACGCCGGGGCAGGCACCGGAGCGACGGGCGTCTCCCAGAGGCGAGCAGCCCCGTCGCGGCAGGCCGCAATTACGCGCCGCCCATCGGGGCTGAACTGGGCCCAATATATCTTATCGCCACTGATCTGATTTTCGTACTCAAGATTTTCACTCAATGGCAGCCCGCTTTGGACATCCCAGAGCCGCACGTCTCCGTCGATCGTCGCGGTGACGATACGGCGCCCGTCGCGGCTGAATTGCGCATCCTGAACCTGCGCGCGGTGTTCGAGCGCCGCCACGAGGGCATTGCTGCGTGTCAGGTCCCAAACCTGGGCAGTATTGCCCAAACCGAGAGTCACGACTAGCCGAGCATCCCGGCTGAATTGGGACCATTGCACTCCGCTCGTGTGCGGTATGGGCGCTCCCAAGGCCCGGCCAGTGCCCGCGTCCCAGAGCCACGCCTGCCGGTCATCGCAGCAGGTGAGAATGATCCGACCATCAGGGCTGAACTCCGCAAAATTGACTCGCTCCTTGTGGTTTAGTGCATGGACCTGTTTCCCGCTCTCAACGCTCCAAACCCGCGCGGTCTTGTCGGCAGAGAAAGTTAACAGCGACTTGCTATCCGGGCTGAAGCCGACTCCAGTGAGCAGGCCGTTATGAGCAAACCTTTGATGCAGCCGCCCTGATTCCACCTCCCAAACCCAAGCGTCCTCGCCCGCGTAATCCGAAGCCGAGGCCAGCCAGCGTCCATTCGGGCTGAACTGAAGGAAAGTAACCTGCCCGGTTTGCACCAGTGGGCCGGCCAGAGCTTTCCCCGAAAGCGCATCCCAGATCCAAATCGGACCGCTCTTGCCATTATCACCATTCGCTCCCGTCGCGACCCGCGTCCCGTCCGGACTCAATTGCGCCGTTAACGGGAAGGCGACGCCCGTGTGCCGGAGCGCCTGAGGGGTGACGGAGCGTCCCGTCGCTGTATCCCGAATGTAGGCTCGGCGTCCGGCCATGGTGAGCACCCGCTGGCCATCCGGGCCGAATTGGGCGCTTACCATAGCGGGACTCCTGGATTCCAAGTCTCTGAGCGGAAAGGCGAAAGCCTGGCCCAGGTGCGCACTCCAGATTCTCGCAGTGCCATCGGAACAAGCAGTGAGCAGCCTCCATCCATCCGAACTGAACCTGACCGAGTTCACGTGGGGAAGGAACTCGCATAGAGGCGCGCCGGTCTCGGTGTCCCATAAACGTGCCGTCCCATCCCATGCCCCGGTCAAAAATCGCAGGCTGTCGGCGTTGAACTCGGCCCAGAGCAGCAGCGGGCCATGGCGGACCTGGGCCAACGGCTGGCCGGAGGCTGCATCCCAGATTTGCGCTGTACCGCGATTGGAGCGGGTCAGTATTCGCCGGCCGTCGGTGCTGTAACGCACACAGAGCAGGGGCTGGATATAATCCAGGCGCCTGACCAGTTCCCCGTTACGCGCCCTCCAAACTCGCGCGGTGCGATCGAACGAGGCGCTCGCAACGAACTGTCCATCGGGGCTGAAGTTTATTTCGCAAATGATGTTGTCTTTCTCGTGGCCCAGAAACTCAGCCACCAACTCGCCGGTCTCGGCGTTCCAGACCTGGACCGTGTTGTCACCTGAGCAGGAGGCCGCCAACCGTCCATCTGGGCTGAAGCAAGCGAGGGGGAACCTGGAAGAAGGCCCAACCAACTTGTGTAGATTGGTGAGCACGGGCAGGCCGGTGGCCGTGCTCCAGAGGACGGCCCTTCCATCGTTACCCACAGTCAGAACGCGGCGCCCGTCAGGGTTTAGCTCCGCGATGGATTCTTTGCTCGCCGGCCGCAACTCGTGCAGAACTTTGCCGTTTGAGCTGCTCCACAAGGTCGCCTTCTGACGGCTTGCGCCAGAGGTCAAGAGCAGTGAGCCGTCACGAGAGAATTGGACATTGATGAGCGGCTCCTCCTCGTTCAACGTATGCAGCAGCTGCCCCCTCTGAGCGTCCCAGATTCGCGCTGTTCCATCGTGCGAAGCGGTCGCTACCCAGTGTCCATCCGGACTGAATACAGCCGTCTGCACCTGCCCTCCATGCCTCATCGGAGCGGTGAGCGGTCGAACAAACGTGCGGTACGTCAGGGCCGAAAGCAGTCTTTCGGTGGCGACGTAGTTGCTGGGATTGTGACAGACGATTCGTGCCAGGTTAGCAACCGCCGATCGGGTGTCACCGGCCAGAAACAGTCCCTCGGCCCGCTGCAGTTCCACCCGTTCCAGAGAAGTTGCCAGCTTAAGGTTCGCCTCTTCCGCCCGTTGGCGCTGTTTCGCCTGCTCAACAGCATTGGTGTCTGCTCGTGCAGCCTCACGCTGGGCTTCCGCCGCGTTCTTGGTGGCCCGGATTGCCTGCCAGGTGCTGACCACAGAACCGACGACCAGCAGCACCAGAAACGCGCTGGTGATTGCCAACGCCGTGCGGTGACGTCGCACATACTTTGAAAACTGATAGCAGAACGTCGGTGCCGCGGCACTCACAGGTTCCTGGTTCAGGTGACGAAATATGTCCGTCGCAAGCCCGTTCGCCGTCTCATATCGGCGCGTGCGGTCCTTCTCCAGACACTTCATCACGATCCAGTCCAGGTCTCCTCGCACCTGGTGAACCAGCTTGGGCGGCTCGGAGTGACGGCGCCTGGCAACCGTGGTCTGCTCTTCGCCCTCCAGCGTGCTGATCTTCGTCGAGGGGCGGACGGGTTCTTGCTCCCGGATAATCCGCCGCATCTCGTCCAGACCCGCGGCCAGGAGCGTCTTCGCTTCGAAGGGTGTATGCCCCGTCAGCAGTTCATAGAGAAGCACGCCCAGCGAGTAGATGTCGCTCCGGGTGTCGACATTCAACCCGCTCATCTCCGCCTGCTCCGGGCTCATGTAAGCGGGCGTGCCGATGAACTGCTCGAAGGCCGTGAACAGGGTTTTGTCCGTCAGCTTTTGCTCGGTGGCCTTGGCGATCCCGAAGTCGATGACCTTCGGCACCGGCTTGCCGTCGTGCAGCGTCACCAGGATGTTCGAGGGTTTGATGTCCCGGTGGATAATCCCTTTTTGGTGCGCGTGCTGGATGGCGTGGCACACCTGCATGAAGAGGTCCAGCCGCGCTTGGGTCGGCAGATTATTCTGGTCGCAGTAATCGGTGATCCTGATGCCCCGCACCAGCTCCATCACGAAGTAAGGTCGGCCGGTGTTGGTGGCCCCCGCGTCCAGGACCTTCGCGATGTTCGGATGGTCCATTAAGGCCAGCGCCTGGCGCTCGGCTTCGAACCGGGCGATGACCTGTTTGGTGTCCATGCCGAGTTTGATGACCTTGAAGGCCACCCGCCGGCGGATGGGCTCCTCTTGTTCGGCCATATAAACGACGCCGCAGCCGCCTTCGCCAATCTGCTGAAGCAGCTTGTAATGGCCGATTTTGTCCCCGGGCTTTTCGGTGACGGGGATGAGCACGGTTGAGGCCTGGGGCTCGGCAGCGCGGCCGTTCGGGAACGAAAAGGAAGAGGACGAGGACGAGGAAGAAGACGAGGAGGAGGTCTCGGCCCGGACGGGAGCCGGATTGAAAAGCACTTTGGCGAGGCAGCGTGGGCAGAGCCCATCCAGGACATTCTGGGGCAAGGCCGCGCCGCAATTCGGGCACTTGTGTGCTTCAGCCATAATATCCTCTTGAAGCGCTCATCTTTATTAGTGCAAATCCGGCGTCAGATCACGCAGATTATACCCCGCCGAATGTTGGCGAGTCGACACAGGTCGCACCGTCTTTATCTGGTACTACACGGAAAATCTCCGTGGATTACGCGGAAAGTCTTTTCTGCTGCGTCGTGTCGGCAGAGGGTTCAACCTGGCGCCGGAGCGACATCAGCCAGCGTGGTGGCGTTTCCCTGGAGGTTTGCAGATCAGTTGCGGGTAGCGGTTGACAGATCAGCCAATTGGTGGCCTAATGGCGCCAAGGTGAGCCTGATAAAACAATTATTCAGTCACCGCCACAAACAGGAGAGCGAACCGTCGCCCGGCATCGCGTGGCCCGGCCAATCGGGAAAGGAGTATCAATACGAGATCTATCCTATTGATGCTGCTTTTCGTCCTTTACCCGGCAACTACATTTATGCGGGGCAAAGCGAAGACGGGAGTTGGGTTCCGGTTTATATCGCTCAGACTCGGGACATGCATCAGCGGTTGGAAGGTCATGTGAGCATCGCGGACGCGATGGCCAACGGTGCCACGCACATTCATGCCCATTACTGCTCTCAGGGCCAGGCCGGTCGATGCTCGGAGGAGCGCGATCTTCAGCTCCTCTGGAGACCCGTCTGCAATGACGTGACGGAAGGCTGAGCCAGCCCAAAATCGGCTCGGAAGGACAGACGCCTGGGTGGCGTTCTGCCCGAGGGGAAGGACTGGCTTTCCGCCCTCCGCAAACCGGGCTAACCTAATTGGGCGGCTGCCGAGTCATAAAGAGCAAACTCGCGCTCATGGAGGATTGTTGAAAGTGCGTGCCTTTAGGTTCCGTTATGTTCTATGAAGGCGCCTTGTGCGGCCTCGATCATGAAGGATGCGGACCACGAATCGATTCCGACGCGCCCCAGCTTGCTGGGGCGGCTCGCCGACTGGGAAGATCAACAAAGTTGGGAGGAGTTCTGCCGGGTGTATTCGAGGTTGATCCGCCGGACTGCGATGCGCGCCGGGCTCAGCGAAACCGAAGCACAGGATGTCGAGCAGGAAACGCTGCTGCAAGTGGCAAGGAACATCCGCAAGTTTCAGCCGGCGGGCGGCAGTTTCAAGGGATGGCTGCTGAACCAGGTCCGATGGCGTGTCGGGGATCATTTCCGCCATCGCGCCGCCGAGGAGAAATACCGACAGCACGCGCACCGGTGCGAGGAAGAGAACCCGACCCCGACTGAGGAACGGATCGCAGTACCACCGGGTGTTGATGGATTGTGGGAGGAAGAATGGGAGAAAACACTGATCGAGCAGGCAGTGGGCCGGGTCTGCCGGCGAGCCAACCCCAAGCACGCGCAAATACTCGACCTGTGCGTGCTCCGGGGCCAATCGGTTTCGGAAGTGGCCCGAGCCCTGGACGTCAGCCTGATGACTGTTTACCTGGTGAAGACGCGCCTTGGACAGGAACTCAAACGGGAGGTTGACCGGTTGCGACAAACCGATACTCTCTGACCGACCCCCGGGCCGACCCGCAAAAACCAGTGTGTTTCCCCGGCAGGACGAAGGTCAACGGTTGAACCATGAGTTGTTCGCAGCAGCCGCACATTCCTGATTACGAAATGCTTCGTCCCATCGGCCGGGGGGCCTTTGGCGAGGTCTGGCTGGCGCGCGCCATTACCGGCCAGTTTCGCGCGGTTAAGATCCTGGAGCGGGCGGCGCTGCCCAATCAACGCGCGTTTGATCGCGAATTCGAAGGACTTCTTCGCTACGAACCTATCTCGCGCTCGCAGCCCAACCTAGTACAGGTGCTCCACGTTGGGCGTGCCGCCGATCGCCAGGCCTTCTGGTACGTGATGGAGCTCGCGGACGATAGTAGCCAGAAGGCTTCCGATGCCTTTCAGCATGCCGGAGCGGCCGAAGTCCGCCGTTTCACCGAGGCCCTTGTGAACACCTACGAGCCTCGCACGCTGCGTTCGATGCTTCGCGAGAAGGGGAGGCTGGCGGCCCGGGAATGTCTGCCGATTGCCATCGGGCTGGCTGAAGCGGTGGCACACCTCCACGCTCAGGGCCTGGTGCACCGCGACATCAAACCGTCGAACGTCATTTTTGTAGGGGGCACGCCGAAACTCGCCGATATCGGATTGGTGACCGCAGCGGTCGAGCAGCCGTCCTTCGTAGGCACCGCCGGCTACATCCCTCCCGACGGTCCGGGAACGCCGGCGGCCGACATTTACGCCCTGGGCAAGGTGTACTATGAAATGGGAACCGGCCGGGAAGTGCGGGATTTTCCCCGCCTCCCGGACGATTTCAATGAGGCGCCCGACCGCGCCGCTTTGATCGAATTCAACGAAATAATCGTCCACGCCGCGGACCTGGACCCTCGTCGCCGCTATCCGTCGGCGGTCGGGCTTCGTTCTGATTTGCTGCTACTCTCTGCGGGGAGATCGCTGAGGGGCCTCCGACGGCTGGAGCGACGGTTGCGGGTGACCGCTCGGGCGGGCGCGATGGTCCTGGGAGTCGCAGTCGTTAGCATCGCGCTGGGGCTATGGGCCAACGGGCAGCGTCTCAGGGCTGTAAACGCCGAGCGCGAGCTGTCGAACCGATTGTTGGAACAACAGCTTGCCCTGGCACGTGCCACGCGCCTCACCGGATTGCCTGGCCAACGGGAAAAGACTCTGGAGATCGTCCGTGACGCGGCGCATCACACCAACAGTCTTGCGCTACGAAACGAGGCAATCGCCGCTCTCGCTTCGCCGGATGTGAGCCACCTGCGGACGATCGAGGGCACAGATATTGCCTTTGACCTGGCACTGCGACGGTACGTGAAGCTCGACGCCAACGGCGATCTCATGGTCCGCTCCGTTGCCGACGACCATCCGCTTGCACTCCTTGGATGCGGCGCCGTCGTGGGAACCGCATCCGCTCCCGTAGGTCTGGCAGGTTTCAATTTCAGCGCCACGGGTGATTACATCTTTGCGACCTGCACAAATCACCAGCTCCTGATTTGGTGCCTCGAGTTACCGACTCCGGCTGATGACGACCCTAAAGCGGCCCCACCGGGCACGAAGACCCTCGAACCCGTTCGGCCCCACGTAGTGCCTTTGGCATTTGAACCCACGGGGCAGTTGGTGGTGCCAAACTGTCGCCAGGCAGCGATTGGAAGCGGTGACGGGAAGGTCCACCTCTTCGATCTCGAAGAGGGTCGCGAGGTGCGCACTTTGGAAGGGCCCTGCGATATTCACGAGATCGCATTCAGCCCCGACGCCACCCGTTATGCGGGCAGGAAGGGGAACGTTTTGAGCATTTACGATTTGAGAACCGGCCGCATTCGACAGTCCTACACGAACCTCACCGGCTTTGAGGGCGGCGCCTGGCACCCTGATGGCCGCCAAATCGCTTCGTGGTCGGGGGAACGTGCCCTGCGTCTTTGGAACCTTGAGACCGGCAATCCCTCGAGTGTGCTGCGCGCTAACGAAGCGGAGGTAATCGGCGCGGCTTTTGACGGAACCGGGCAATGGTTGATCAGCACTTCTTGGGATAACCACACGCTGCTCTGGGGTCTGGCGCACCACAAAGAGGCTCTGCGAGTTCCCGGTTCGGGCAACATCGTTCAGTTCGGCGCAGACGCGCGGCGCTTTGCATGGCGTGCCTGGAACGGCCGGCAATGGGAGGTTTTTGACCTTGCTCCGACCACGGAAATGGTCAGGCTCGAACAACATCCCGGGTTGGAAACTCCCGAAGGTTTACGCAGCTTGTGGTGTCTTGCATTTCTGAGCGACGACGTGCTGGCGGGCGCGGGCGACGGGGGGCTATGCCTGTGGCAGCCCCCCACGAGCTATGCGTCGGTGCTGGCCAGGATTGGTCTGGAACGACCGTTGTTTGCCATCCCGGGCCGGGAAATGTTCTCCAGCGGCCGGTGGGGAATGCGGCGTTGGCCGATTCGGGTGGATGCCGCACACAGGACCCTGCAAATCGGCCCGCCCGAACCCCTCTTGCCGGCTACCCCGGTCAACACAACCGAGTATGCCGTCTCAACCAATGGACTCCGGATTGCATCGGTTACATCGAGTCGTCAATTGCTCTTGCTGACCGAGCGAGAGCCGTTGCGGTGGCGGGAGCTGGCGGACCGGGACGTTTACGTGGTGGCGATCGATCCCGCAGGCCGTTTCGTGGCGGCCACCTTGCGGAACGGCGGCGCCCGAATCTGGGAAGCGGATAGCGGGTCAATTATCGCCGATTTGGCCTGTCCCCTGGGAAGGATTTGCCAGGTGAGTCCAGACGGGCAATGGCTGACGGTAGCCGCGTACTCGGAATTTCTGATTTGGCGGGTGGCGGACTGGCGTTTGGCGCGCCGAATTCCCCGCGACGCCATCTCGGGTCCGGTGCAAGGTTGGTCGCCGGACGGTGAACTTTTCGCCGTGCATCACCATGATGCGACGGTGACGTTGCTCCGCGGGGGCACCTGGGAGGAACTGGTGTCTCTGCCATGCCCGAACCTCTTGCACCAATGCTGCTTTAGCCCCGACGGGCGACGCCTCGCTCTCCTCGGCGAAAAAACGGGCGTCGAGCTCTGGGATTTGCGACGTTTGCGTCAGCGTCTGGCGACGATGGGACTCGACTGGCCCGGCGCCTCCTTTCCGGCGGAAACCCGCGCCGCCACACCTCAGCAGCAATGGAAGGTCCGCGTGGCTGCGGACTTCTGACACTTGCTCGACGGTGCCCGGCATCGTCTTCCCAGGAGCTATCAGGGTGATTGAACGCCGTGCGGCCGCCGGCGGTCTCGCAACCGATTCGGGGCCACCGCCCCCTTGTAGGACTGCTTGCCTTATCTTCTGAATCATTTTCTTGAAAGTTCCTCCTCGCAAATCGCGTTTCCTAGGTAGAAAGCATGAACACCTGAACGCCGGGAACCTAACGCGCCGACCTATGAAAACTTGTCTCCGCTTGCTAACTCTCTGCCTGGTTTTGAGTCAGGGTGCCACAGCGGCACTCGCCCAAGGCACGTCCTTTACCTACCAGGGACGGCTGAACAACAACGGACTGGCCGCCAATGGCAGCTTTGATCTGCGCTTTACCCTCTATGATTCACCGACTGGCGGAGCGTCCGTTGCGGGGCCGATAACCAATTCGGCGGTGACAATGGTCGACGGGGTATTTGCGACGACGCTGGATTTTGGAACGGGAGCCTTCACGGGGTCCGCACGGTGGGTGGAGGTAGCTGCGCGCGCCGGCGGTGGAACTGGCGATTTCACAACCCTCGTGCCGCGTCAGGCCATGACACCTGTGCCGTATGCGATGTACGCTATGACGCCCGCAGGGCCGGTGGGGCCGGCCGGACCGCAGGGACCCGCGGGTGCAACGGGCGCGGTTGGCCCCGCAGGACCGACCGGACCCCTGGGACCGACCGGACCCCTGGGACCGACCGGACCGATCGGCCTGACCGGGCCCGCAGGACCCCAAGGTGCAACGGGAGCCACGGGCGCGATGGGACCGCAAGGACCGGTTGGAGCGACCGGCCCACAGGGGCCCCAGGGTCTGCCCGGGTCAGCCGATGCCTGGTCGCGAACCGGTAACGCGTCGACGGATCCGGCAATTAATTTTCTAGGAACTACAGACAACCGTCCCTTGGACATGAAGGTGAATGGCCAGCGGGCCTTGCGGTTGCAGCCGGATCCCCGGGGCAATAATGCGCCTAATCTTGTCGGGGGCTACCTCGGAAACAGTATTAGCGGCACGGGTGTTGGCAGCAGCGTGATCGCGGGGGGCGGATGGTCCGGGGGGCCTAACATCATCCATGACAACTCCAGCGGGGATTTTATCGGTTCCGGTTCCGCTAACGTCATCCAACCCAACGTGAACGATGCCGTGATCGTCGGCGGTTACGGCAACACCGTTGCAGGCGCCGGCGCGGTCATCGGAGGCGGCTACTCCAATGAAGCGGATGCCTTGGCCTCAGTCATCTCCGGAGGCCTGAACAACACGAATGCCGGACCGGGGGCCACTATCGGCGGCGGCAACGCGAACAACATCACCGGATCGGGCGCTGATGGAGTCATCGGAGGTGGAGCCGGCAATCGGGTGAATGCCCGCGGGGCGACCGTGCCCGGCGGCTACGGAAACTCCGCCGACGGCGAAGCAAGTTTTTCGGCCGGACATCTGGCCCACGCGAACCACAATGGCGCTTTCGTTTGGGCCGATATGCAGGGTGTGGATTTCGCCTCGACTGCGGCCAACCAGTTCACGGTGCGTGCGGGTGGTGGGGCGGTCTTCTCGACGGGAGACGCAGGGTTCCAGGTGCAAGGCGCGGGCTCGATCACCAAAATGGCAACGAACAGAGAGACCGCGAATCAACTGGCGATTTCCCACAGTGGGAACCGCAACCGGGCCTTGAACCTGGGTTGCTATTACGGTACCCAGGGCGAGACGGCAGGGGTCATCCAGGCCTTGGATGGAGGCAACCCCGCCTGGCTCCACGTTAACCCGTCCGGTGGCCAGATCCTGCTCGGCTGGGATTCCGAACTCAGTTGGGGCGACCACAACTACAGCAAGCTGAAACCCGATCAGGGAGGCTCGATTGAACTGGGCAACTCACTCCTGCTTTCCGCCACGCCTTATATCGACTTCCACTACGGCGTCAACGGCGTCGAGGACTACAATGTCCGCCTCGTGAACGACGGCAACCAACAGCTAACCTGCACCGGGGACTTCCGGGCACGGACCCTGACCCAAACCAGTGACCGGAATGCGAAAGAGAACTTTGAGGCTGTGGACCCGCAAGCGATCCTGGACCGGGTCGCGGCGTTGCCAATCACGGAGTGGAGCTTCAAGGCTGAGCCGGGCGTGAGGCACGTCGGGCCGATGGCGCAAGACTTTAGGGCCTCTTTCGCTGTGGGGATGGATGAAAAGCACATCACCACGGTGGACGCCGAGGGCGTGGCGTTGGCGGCCATTCAGGGGTTGAATCAGAAGGTGGAGGAACTGAAAAGCGAGCTTGTCCGTCGAGATGCAGAAAAGACGGATTTGCAGCAGCGCCTCGGCAAACTCGAACGGCTCGTGCAAAATCTCAGCCGGCAAGGAGAATGACTCATGAACTCACAGATTGCTCCTAAGTATGTACGGCTACGGGCGCTGGCCGGCCTGGTGGTTCTGATTGTGACAGCCCCAGTGGTTCTCGCGCAGAATTACTCAATCAGTTGGTGGACGGTTGCTGGAGGCGGCGGCGCCAGCACCGGTGGTGTGTTCTCCCTCTGTGGAACCATGGGACAACCGGCCGCCGGCACGGCAATGACGAACGGGAGTTATTCAATTACCGGAGGTTTTTGGGCGTTGCCCGTGGCCGTGCAGTCCGGCGAGGCGCCTGCACTCACCATCCTGCCTGCGAGTCCGGGACAGGCTACCATCTCCTGGGCTCCAAACACGCCAGGTTTCGTGCTCCAATCCTCGCCGGGGCTCGACTCGCCCGCGTGGGCCAATGCACCTAGTGGCGCGACTAACCCCGTGGTTGTTCCCGCGAACGTTCCGACGAGGTACTATCGGTTGGTCAAACCGTAGCCGCCGCCGTTGTTCCCTCAAGCAGCAGGGGCGGCCCACTGGACGGCGTTCATAAAGATCCTCCGCACCTCTGGCCGATAATAATCGTCGTAGGTCTCGTGCCCTGGCGTGAAGTAGAACACTTTGCCTTTGCCGACGGTCCAGCACAGGCCCATCCGTGCCGGCGCCGTTTTTCCGTCCGGCTTCGTGTAGATGCCGTCCAACGGCACCGCTTCGGGAGTGGGTACCGCAAAGGGTTCGCCGTAGCGCTCGATCTTGGGCAGCTTGAAGTTTTTCACTCCCTTGCAGATCGGGTGGCTGGGTTCCTTGACGATGATTTCCACCGAGGTCCCGTCCACGACGTATTCGCCCCAGCTGCACGCGGTTCCCATCAATTTCCTGTACGGCTTGGCGAAATGCGAGGAGTGCGTGGCGATGAATCCCATTTTGCCCTCGCGGACGCGCTGGTCGATCTTATTGACCAACTCATTCTTCACCTCGCCGTGTTTCTTGTGACCCCACCAGATCAGGACATCGGTGCTCGCCAGCAACCCGGTGTTTAGACCCTGGTCGGGATCGCCTAGACCCGCCTTGATAATTTCCCATCCTTGAGCTTCCAGCGGCTTCAACCCTTCCGCGATCGCGGTGTTGATGTCTTGCGGGTAAACTTTCTTCGAGCCTTCATCGACGTTGGCGGAGCCTTCGGACCAAACGACCACTTTGCGCCTGGCCGCCGGGGCGGCCAGGAGGCCGGGCGCCACCAGTGCGGCGGCGGCCGCGCTCGCTCCCAGCGCCAGCGCCATCCGGCGCGAAATGATCTGGGTTGTTCCTGCCTGAAAATTCGGAACCGGGTTTTTCTTCATGGCGCGAGAGTGCGCCATGCCGGCGGAGCTTGGCAAGAGTTTATTCGGGTGGGGCGAGGCCCCGGCTCATTTTGCTGGCGCGTCTGGCTAGTAGAGTATATTGTTAACAATGAAACTGATGCTTATGGTGATGCTCAGCGCGCTGGCGCTTTTGGCCGTTGGCTGTGCCCAGACTGCCGCCCGTGGCGGGGCTTCCGATCCCGCGTTTGACTGGGCCGGCCAGGGGCAGACCTCCGGCCACGGTTCCTCTGACGAGCCCGCCTACAAAGATGCGTTAGCGGACCCCGGCCCGTTCTAGGACACCGAGGCCCGCTGGTGGCAGGGCGCGCGCGGCGCGGTGCGCCGCACGGTCGCCTCGCACGCAGAGCGTGCGAGCGCTGGAGTGTGCCCTGCTTGCGGCAACATTCCGCTTTGACTCCGGGAATAAATCCGCATACTGCGGGGCGTTGAAAGCTAATGGACTCACACGCCCTTTTGTGCGGTTGGCCTTCGTCGGCACCGCGTCGCTGCTTTTGGCGCTGGCCCTGAGTTCCTGTTCCACGTCTCACGTTGGCCGGGCCAGACTTCAGCTTTTCAACGGAAAGGACTTGACTGGCTGGAGCTATGTCACCGCCGATCCTCAGGTGGGGTGCGAGCAAGTCTGGAGCGTCAGTGACGGCGTGATAACCTGCCAGGGCACTCCGGTAGGGGCCATTTATCGGGGGCCAGCGGTGACCAATTTCCTCCTGCTGGTCGAGTATCGATGGCCGCCCGGCAGCAAGCCCGGCAACAGCGGCATCTTTTCCCGGATCCAAGGCGAGATCAAACCACTGCCGCCCGCGATCGAGACTCAGCTCCAGCACGGCAACGCTGGGGATGTGTTGGGGCTTCAAGGCAAGCGCATCGCCGCGGACCAGCCCCGGTTCTTTGAGGTGAAGAAGCATGCGCTTGCGGGTGATATCGCGGGCGTGAAAAAACTGTCCGACCGCGAAAAGCCGCCGGGCGAGTGGAACACGGTGGAAATACTGGCGCAAGGCCCGCGTTATACCGTGTGGCTGAACCGGAAACTTGTGAACCAGGTCGACGGGGTTGAAACCTCGAGCGGTCTTATTGGGCTCCAATCAGAAGGCGGTGTGATCCAATTTCGGCGCGTGATTTTGGTGCCTCTGGATTGATGGGACACGGGGACCATGAATAACCGCCAGCGCCAGCGTTCCGGCCGTCTGGGCCTGTTGGTCCCGGCGACGTTGTTATTCTTGTTCTTCCTCTTCCACTTCGCCCAGGGCGCGGCCGGCGCCACTCATTCCGCGCACCCGGGCAGTTTCCCGCCCGCGCTCTCGAGCTACGCGACGCCGGCGGACGCAACGGTGGCTGAAGCGCTGGCAGCGAGAATTCAGGCGGAGCCGTTCAATGTGGTCGCGACGGGCATCTTTTTCCTCGCGATCCTGCACACCTTTTTAGCGCCGAAGTTCTTGAAGCTCTCCCATCGGTTTGAGCGCGAGCACCAGCAACGGCTGGCTCAAACCGCCACCCGCGACGACGAGGTCAGTTTCAAAGCCCAGATCTTTCACTTCCTGGGCGAGGTGGAAGCGATTTTCGGCATCTGGACGATCCCGCTCCTGGTGGCGCTGACTTTCAGCAAGGGCTGGCCGGCGGCGAGGGATTACCTTGGCAGCGGCGTCAACTTCACTGAGCCGGTCTTCGTGGTGGTCATCATGACGATTGCCGCCAGCCGCCCCATCCTGCAATTGTCCGAGCGGATCATGGCGCTGGCAGCCAGGCCGGGCCATGGCTCGCCAGCAGCCTGGTGGCTCTCCATCGTGACGATCGGGCCGTTGCTTGGCTCCTTCATCACCGAGCCCGCCGCCATGACCATTTCGGCGCTGCTGCTGGCCGAGCATTTCTACAAATATCGGCCACCTCCGGCGCTGGCGTATGCCACCCTGGGCCTTTTGTTCGTCAATGTCTCAGTCGGCGGCACCTTGACCCATTTCGCGGCGCCGCCAGTCTTGATGGTCGCCGGCCGGTGGGGATGGGATCTGACC
The DNA here is from genome assembly GCA_036524155.1 of Verrucomicrobiia bacterium. Lineage (GTDB taxonomy): Bacteria > Verrucomicrobiota > Verrucomicrobiia > Limisphaerales > UBA8199 > DATDCV01. The sequence continues at coordinate 664 of DATDCV010000461.1, read as the reverse complement.
TATATGCTCGTGCATTTTGGATCCAAGGCCACGGTGGGGATCGTCGCCAGCAGCCTCCTGTATCTCGTCTTGTTCAACCGCCAGTTTAAGCAGCTTCAATCTTCCGCTCGGGAGATCGGTGACGGCCCTTCGGTCGGCAAGCGCGGTCATCCGGTGCCGATCTGGATTATGGTCGTTCATATCTTCTTTCTGGGGTGGACCGTGCTGAACAATCACTTCCCTGCGCTGTTTGTCGGCGGTTTCCTTTTTTACCTCGCGTTCACCCACGCCACGGAACATCACCAGGACGAACTGAATCTGCGCCCGGCGCTGCTGGTGGGGTTTTTTCTTGCTGGCCTGGTAGTGCATGGAGGTTTGCAGGGATGGTGGATCGAGCCGGTTCTGAGCCGGTTGGGTGAGCGCCCGCTGTTTTTCGCCGCCGCCACCCTCACCGCTTTCAACGACAATGCCGCGATCACTTATCTGGCTTCGCTCGTGCCTGAGTTTACAGAGGGTCTCAAATACGCCGTTCTCTCGGGCGCGGTGGTGGGGGGCGGGCTAACCGTCATCGCCAACGCGCCGAACCCGGCCGGACAATCTATCCTGTCGCAGTTCTTTCCCGATGGGGTTTCCCCTGTCCGATTGTTCCTCGGCGCGCTTGTGCCGACGGTGATCACCGGGGCAG
>DATDCV010000460.1:0-8606 GCA_036524155.1 Verrucomicrobiia bacterium | reverse complement strand
GGGCTTCGAAATCCTCCTTGCCGGCCGCTTTTTCCATCTCACCCTGCAAAAACAGTTCCCGGTCGGCGATCCGGGCGAGACACTCGCCTTCGAGGCCGGCCAGTTGCTTTTTCTGGTCGTCAGTCAGCTTGACAATCGGCGCGGTTTTGCTGAGCCGTTCCATTGCGAGTTCGTAGGCGGTTTTCATTTCGTCAGGATTGTTTCTTCTTCCAGGGCATATCGGGAAACTTCGCGGAGATTTTTACCGGTTCAGGCCTGGGGCGGGCCAGTTGCAGTTCGGGGTCGGGGGGCGGCAACGGTTCCGTTCCGGCCCGCGTTTTCTGCGAGCCCTCCTTCCAGGAGGCCACGCGGGCCCTCAGCGCATGGTGCTCGGCGGCTGCCCGGTCTCCGGTTTTCATGTAAAAAAGGGACAAGTTGGTGTGCGCCAGTTGTTCGCCGGGTCTGAGCCGCTCTGCCTTGAGGCCCTCGACGACGGCCGCGGCGTAATCCCCTTTGCGATAGAGCGCCACTCCCAGCGCCAATTGAGCATCGAAGAACACAGGGTCGCGCTCGAGCACGGCCTGGAGGCGGGCGATGGCGGCATCATAATCGCCCGTGCTGAAGGCGAACATCGCTTCATCGTATTGCTCCACCAGTTCCGCCATATCGTTTTGACTTTAGACCCTACGCCAGCATGATGGGAAAAGGCAAGTCGGGGGACGCCTCCCGGGCCGGATTCGAAATGAACGAAGCAGGATGGCCGATAAAACTGATCTCGACGGACTTTGACGGGACGATGTTCGCCGAGTTCGAGAACCCCCCCGTGCCGCGGGAACTCCAGGTTCTGATCGGGGACTTGCAGGCCCGCGGCGCCAAATGGGTCATCAACACCGGACGCGACCTGTCCAGCCTGCTCGAAGCCCTCGGCCGTTCAGCCATCGACATCCAACCCGATTATCTCGTCCTGGTGGAACGCGAAATTCACCTGCACCGCCACTCAAACTATGTCCCGCACGAGCGCTGGAACAGCGCCTGCGAGCGCGCGCACGCCACCTTGTTCAAGCGGGTCCGGCAGGATCTCCCCGAACTGGTCGACCGGATCAACTCGCGTTTTCACGCGGTCATTTACGAGGACGCTTACTCGCCGCTCTGCGTGATCGCTGGCAGCAACGGGGACATGGACCAGATCCACAACTTCCTGCAGGGTTATTGTCGCACCGTCCCTCGCCTGGCGGTCGTCCGCAACGACGTCTATGCCCGCTTCTGCCATGTCGACTACAATAAAGGGACCGCCCTGGCAGAATTGGCCCGCGAGCTGAACCTGGCGCCCGCCAGCGTCTTCGCCATCGGGGACCATCTCAACGATATCCCGATGCTCTCCCCGCAATACGCGGGGCTGATTGCCGCCCCCGAAAACGCGGTCGCCGCCGTCAAGGCCGCCGTGCTCGCCGCCGGCGGCTACGTCAGCACCCGGGCGCACGGCCGGGGAGTCGCCGAGGCAATAAAATATTATCTTGAGCGGGGCCGGGGCCGCGGTTAAATGATCATTAATAGCTTTCCCATCATCAGGTGATGTAATGGACAAATATTGGCATGGTAATAACAATCCGATGCGCGCACGTAAGCCTTTGTCCTCCAGTAAAATACACTTGTTCATAAGAAATTGACACGACGCGTTAGGATGATAGGCTTTTATGACGAGGGTTATCGAGACTGATGCCATCCGTTTCCTCCCTCGCGCGAGATTGAATCTGAACACTGAATTATTGGCATGAGCATACCCTCCCCCGCCGCCCAATCCAACGGCGGCCCCAACGTTTCGATCATTCCCGAGGCCGTGATCCGGATCGCCGGCAATTCGCAGGACGGCATTCAGGCGATTGGCGGGTTCCTGGCCCGGCTGGCCGGCCGCAGCGAGCAGGAAGTCATGACGTTCATGACGATTCCCTCGACCATTTCCGGCGGGCCGTCGATTTTTCAGGTCCGGCTGGGCGCCGGCGAGGTGCCGAGCGCGGGTGACGAGGCCGACGTTTTGCTGGCGTTCTACCAGCACTCGTATGAAGGGCACATCGGCGCGCTGAAAAAAGGGGGCATCGTGCTGTTCGACACCGATCACGTTGAGCCGAAGGCGGAGTGGCAGCAGGACTACCGCCATATCGGGGTGCCCATCTCGAGCCTGACCATCGAGGCGATCGGCGGGACGGCTAAAGACAAGGGCAAGAACATATACGCGCTGGGACTGCTGGCGAAGATGTTCGACCTGGACGTGCCGAAGCTCGAGAATTTGGTGGGTGAGCGGTTTGGCGGCAAGGATCCGGCGGTGCTGAATAACGCGCTGGCGGCTTTTCACGCCGGCTACAGCCACGCGCTGGGCCAGGTGCTGGAGACTTATAAATTCGCCGCGAGCGAGCGGAAATCGAAGCCGCAAGTGGTGATGAACGGCAACGAAGCGCTGGCGTATGGCGTGATTGCCGCGGGCGTGCGGTTTGGCGCCGCATACCCCATCACGCCCTGGTCGGACGTGATGGAAATCCTGCGCCGGGAGCTGCCGAAATACGGCGGGACGTTCGTGCAATGCGAAGACGAGATCGCCGCGATCTCGATGGCCAACGGGGCGAGTTTCGCGGGGCGGGTGGCGGTGACCGGCTCGAGCGGGCCGGGCATCTCGCTGAAGATGGAATCGCTCGGCTGGGCGGTGATGGCCGAGGTGCCGCTGGTGGTGATCAACGTGCAGCGGGGCGGCCCGTCTACCGGTTTGCCGACGCAGGTGGAGCAATCCGATCTGAACCTGGCCTGTTTCGGGAGCCACGGGGATGCGCCGCGGGTCGTGATGGCGCCCGCCGACGTCGAGGACTGCTTTTACACCGCGATCGAAGCGGTGAACATCGCCCGGAAATACAATGTGCCCGTGTTTATCCTGAGTGACCAGGCGATCGCGACGCGGATTGAGGCCTTCCCCGAACCGGACTTCGAACACGTTTGCCAGGACATCACGCCGGATTTTTCGCCGGTGGCGGATTACAAGCCCTACGACCTGGCGTCGCCCGACGGGGTCACTCCGCGCGTCGTCCCCGGCACGCCGATTCTCAGCGGGCGGTACCCCATCGCCGGCGGACTCGAACACGACGAGTACGGTCATCCGACCGCCTCGCCGAAGCTGCATATGGAAATGACCGCGCGGCGGAGGAAGAAGCTGCAGGCGCTGGCCGCGACATTGCCGGTGCCGACAGTCTATGGGCCGCCCGAAGGCAACCTCCTGCTGGTCGGCTGGGGCTCGACCCGCGGTCCGATCCGGGAAGCGGTGGACCGCGCCCGCGCCGCCGGCGACAGCGTCTCCGCGCTTCACCTCAAGCATTTGCACCCTCTTCCACCGGGGCTCGAGAACATCTTCTCGGGTTTCAACCTCATCCGCGTGGTCGAGATGAACGACGAAGGCCTTTACGGCTACGGCCAGCTCGCCGGCTTGCTGCGCGCACGTTATTGCGACGCGCGCATCAGCGGCATTAACAAGACCGACGGCTTGACCTGGAAGGTCAAGGAAATCCTCGAACATGCCCGGGCCGACATCGCCCGAGGCCTCGCGAAAATGTGACTCCCGGCCACTACCAATCACAAACGCTTTACCGATCCAACGACTTTAACGATTAACGATTCAAGATTATGAGCGCTCCTGCCACCGCGGCTTCTTCACCCAAAACCGGCGACCTGACGTCCGCCCCGGCCGGCCGTGCCTCCGCCGCGCCTCCAGCCGAACGCAAGCCTCTGAGCAAGAAAGAAATCGCCGCCGATCATCCGACCTGGTGTCCCGGGTGCGGCGACTTTTCCGTGCTCGCGCTCTATTTCAAGCTGATCGAAAAGCGCAAGCTGTGGCAGGAGAAAATCACCACCATTTCAGGCATCGGCTGTTCGAGCCGTTTCCCATACTTCGTCCAGGCCTACGGCGCCCATTACATCCACGGCCGCTCGCTGGCCTTCGCCAGCGGCATCTCGCTGTCACGGCCCGATTTGCACGTGTTCGTTTTCGGCGGCGACGGCGACTTGTTCTCGATCGGCGGCAACCATTTCACCCACACCGCGCGCAAGAACATCCGGATGACGTGCGTCGCCATGGACAACCAGGTGTACGGGCTGACCAAAAAACAAACCTCGCCCACTTCGCCGCTCGGGTTCAAAAGCAAAACCGACACCTGGGGCGCGGTCGATTATCCGATCAACCCTGTCAAACAAGCCATCGCCGCCGGCGCAACATTCGTCGCGCGCACCACCCACTCCAATCCCAACCACGTGCTGCAAATGATGGAGGCCGCGGCCGACCACGACGGCTTCAGCTTCATTGAGTGTCTCAGCGAATGCGTCGAGTTCTACGAAGGCGCCTTCGACGGCACCAATCCCCGCAAGGGCGGCGCGTTTAACCCGATCCCCGCCGACCACGACGTAACGGATGAGACGGCGGCCTACAAGCTGGCCGGCGAGCCTTTCCCGGGCTACTTCGGCGTCTTTTTCAAAACCCCCAGGCCGACCAAGAACGCCAAGGAAGCCGCCCTCATTTCCGCAGGCAGAGAAAAACTCAAGGGCCTGCAGGATTGGCAGGTGCTCAAAAAGACGTTCGACCGGATGAAGTAGATCTTCCGGCCCGACTCGCCGGGTCTCCTGGCCGCGCCAGACAGGTTTTGTCGGGCATGCGGCGCCGGGAGTGATCGCCTGCCCGCCTCGAGGCCCGCCTCCGGGGGTCACCCGGCTGTACGGCTCAGGCCCCCCTTCGATGATTAGGATAGCTTTATATATTCAAAAGTCAAAAAACGTTAATTAAATGACAATCCGTGGGCAGCAAATTGCCTCCCCGCGGGTAACCTGTCTCCAGGATTTGCTGAGGTTTTCCGCGCTGACCAGACCCGTGCCGAGCCGCGCAAATCGCCAGAAGCAACTATGATTGCATCGCTTTCAAACCGGAAACAGAACCGGCTGCCCAGGATCCTGGAGCACGCCAGCGGCGACAAGCGCTTCAAGATTCTCGAGGCGCACATGAAGAAGCACCAGTACAAGCAGGATGCGCTGATCGAGGTGCTGCACAAGGCGCAGGAGCTGTTCGGGTTCCTCGAGGACGACCTGCTGCTGTTCATCGCCCACAAGCTGAAGCTGCCGGCCAGCCGGGTGTATGGCGTGGCGACATTCTATCATTTTTTCACGCTGAAACCGAAAGGGCGGCACACCTGCGTGGTGTGCATGGGCACCGCCTGCTACGTCAAGGGAGCCGACAAGGTGCTGGCGGCCGTCGAGGAAAAGGTGCGAGTCAAGGCGGGGGAAACGACACCGGACAACGAAGTGTCGCTGCTGACGGCGCGCTGCATCGGCGCCTGCGGCATCGCTCCGGCCGTGGTCTATGACGGCACGGTGACTCCGCGCCAGACCCCCGCCTCGGCGCTCGAGCATGTGAAAGGATGGATCGATCATGGACATTGAGGATCTAATCGAAATCGCGGAAAAAGAACGCGCGGCGCGCAAGCAGTACACGATTCGCTGCTGCCTGGCGGCGGGCTGCATGTCGTCCAACTCGAAAGGGGTCAAAGAGGCGCTGGAAAAAGCGGCCAAAGAAGCCGGGCTGGAGGACCAGGTGGAGGTGCGCGGGGTGGGCTGCATGAAGCTGTGCTGCCAGGGGCCGCTGGTGCAGGTTGACCTGAAGGGCGAGGGCGCAACCGTGGAAGTGCAGGCCAGCGGCCAGGGGCCGCTCTACCAAAAAGTGACCCCTGAGGATGCGGCCTCATTGATCGGCACGCTCAAAGGCGGGAAGACCAACGTCGCGCAGGGTGATCCCGGGCATCCGTTCTTTACCGAGCAACTTTCCATCGTGCTGGGCAACAGCGGCTATATCGATCCTGAGCGGATCGAGTCATACATCGCGGCCGACGGTTACCACGCGCTGCACGACGTGCTGCGCGAAATGACGCCCAAAGAGGTCCTCGAGGCGATCGTGAAGAGCGGGCTGCGCGGCCGGGGCGGCGCCGGCTACCCGACCGGGCTGAAATGGGCCACCGTTGCCAAAACCGCCAGCCAGCAGAAATACGTCATCTGCAACGCCGACGAGGGTGACCCGGGCGCGTTCATGGACCGAAGCGTGCTGGAGAGCGACCCGCATAGCGTGCTCGAAGGCATGGCGATTGCCGCCTACGCCGTCGGCGCCAACCAGGGCTTCATCTATGTCCGGGCCGAATACCCGCTCGCGATTGCGCGGCTGCAGACGGCCATCAAGCAGGCCAAACCGTATGGGCTGCTCGGCAGCGCCATCTTCGAGTCGCCGTTTAATTTCAATGTCGACCTGCGCATCGGCGCCGGCGCGTTTGTTTGCGGCGAAGAAACAGCGCTGATGGCCTCGGTCGAAGGCAAACGCGGCACCCCGCGCCCGCGCCCGCCGTTTCCAGCCGAAAGCGGCCTCTATACCTGCCCGACGCTCATCAACAACGTCGAGACGTTCGCGAATGTGCCGCCGATCATCCGCAAGGGCGCGGATTGGTTCGCCGGGATTGGGACCGAGAAGAGCAAGGGAACCAAGGTGTTCGCGCTGGCGGGCAAGATCACCAACACCGGGTTGATCGAGGTCCCGATGGGCACGCCGTTGCGGAAGATCGTCGAGCAAATGGGCGGCGGCGCTCCCGAGGACGGCAGGATCAAGGCGGTCCAGACCGGCGGCCCCTCGGGCGGCTGCATTCCCGCCGAAGCTCTCGACACACCGGTCGATTACGAGTCGCTGACCAAGCTCGGCTCGATCATGGGTTCCGGCGGCATGATCGTGATGGACGAAACCACCCGGATGGTGGATGTGGCCCGATTCTTCATGGAGTTCTGCATGGACGAATCCTGCGGCAAGTGCGTTCCCTGCCGGGCGGGGACAGTGCAGATGCACCACTTGCTGACGCGCATTCTGGACGGCAAGGCCACCGCCCGCGATCTGCAAAAACTGGAAGAACTCTGTGACATGGTGCGGAACACCAGCCTTTGCGGCCTGGGCCAAACCGCGCCCAACCCGGTCCTGAGCACGCTGCGTTTCTTCCGCAACGAATACACCGAACTGCTCAAACCGGACGTGTTCGGGCATAACGGGAATGGCAAAAAACCAGTCGAAGCGACGAAAGCGTGACGGGTACTAATTCCGAAACCCGAAATCCGAATGAAGGCCGAAATCCCAAATCCGAAAGCCGAAAGAAATCCGAGACCCGAAGGCCGAAAGCGGAAGCCGCTGTTTCTTATCGGGGAACCACGAAAGGCAAAGGAATGGAGGCAAAGGAATAACGAAGAAACACTGGTTATTCGCTCTCATTCTTTTGCCTCTATTCCCTTGCCATCTTCAGTTTGCGCTTTCCTTCGGATTTCCTAAAGTTATGGCAGCCAAAACTCTAACGATTGACGGCAAGCAGGTCAGCGCGGATGAAAACGCGACCATCCTCGAAGCCGCGACAGACGCGGGCATCAAAATCCCGACGCTGTGCCACCTGGACGGCGTCTATGACGTCGGCGCGTGCCGCCTCTGTTTGATTGAACTGGCCGGTGTGTCCAAGCTGCTGCCGGCCTGCACCACCAAGGTTAGCGAAGGCATGGACGTGAAGACCGACAGCGAACGGCTGCGGAAATACCGGCGGCTGACGCTCGAGCTGCTCTTCGCGGAGCGAAATCACGTATGCGCGGTGTGCGTCGCCAACGGCCATTGCGAGCTGCAGACGCTGGCCTACAGCCAGGGCATGGACCACGTCCGGTTTGCCTATCGCTTCCCGAAATGGGACGTGGACAATACCCACCCCTTGTTCGGGATGGACCACAACCGGTGCATCATGTGCACGCGCTGCGTGCGGGTTTGCTGGCACATCGAAGGCGCCGGCACCAAGAACGTCTCCGGCCGCGGCGCCCGCGCCACTATCATCTCCGACCTGAACCAGCCCTGGGGCAGCTCCGACACTTGCACCAAATGCGGCAAGTGTGTCATGTCCTGCCCCACCGGCGCGTTGTTCTACAAAGGCTCAACCGTCGCCGAAATGGAACGCGACCGCGACAAGCTGGAGTTCATCGTCACCGCGCGCGAAAAGAAACAATGGATTGCGTAGGGCAGGCATCCCGCCTGTCAAATCTGAATGGAAAAGGTTAGCACCATGCCTCGCTTAAGAGTTGCCACTGTCTGGTTGGGCGGCTGTTCGGGCTGCCACATGTCGTTCCTGGACCTCGACGAGTTCCTCATCGACCTCGCCAGCAAAATCGACCTGGTGTACAGCCCGGTCATCGACGTGAAAGAATACCCTGAAAACGTGGACGTCTGCCTCGTGGAAGGCGCGGTTTGCAACGAAGACAACCTGGAGGTCATCCGCAAGGTCCGGTCGCGGACGAAAGTGCTGGTGTCCTTCGGCGATTGCGCCGTCACTGGCAACGTGCCGGCGATTCGCAATCAACTGGGCCTGAGCAACAGCGAAAACGTGCTGCAGCGCGCTTACGTCGAAGGCGCCCAATCCAATCCCGGAGTGCCGAAAGAGCCGGGTATTGTGCCGCCGCTGCTTGAGCGGGTGCTGCCGGTGCACGAGGCGGTCGCCGTCGATTTCTTTCTCCCCGGCTGCCCGCCGCCCGCCGAACGCATCAAGACGCTGATGACC